>JADFLH010000049.1 GCA_022564515.1 Nitrososphaerota archaeon | reverse complement strand
GATAAACCAAAGAATAGAGCAGTGTCACCATCCTTTCCAATGTTTGCCGAAAAATGCATTGGAAATATTCCCTTAGCTGGAAGTAGATAATTCATTACAGCAAATATTGATTTTTTCATTTCACCTGCATAACTTGTTCCACCTATCAGCACTATTTTTCGTGTCAAATCAATTAAAATGAAAACATTTGAGTTAGTGCCATCTACTTCTGGAATAGCTTCAAAATCGTTAATACACATTATAGTAAATTCTGGTTCATGCGATTCTAATTCTGCTGCAGAAGGTCTGATGAATAATTGTCTTGCAAAAAGATTTTGCCATGCGTGATCATTAATTACTCTTATCGGTAACCTGCTTTCCCTATCTGCCCCAACAAATCCATCAAAAACATGCAGCACCTTTCCCTCTACGAATTTTTTCATTTTTTCAAAAATTTTATCAAATTTACTAACTGAAAATTGGTGATTGATTTCTCCCCAATTTACAGTATCATGTGTCTGGCCATCATAGACAATGAATCGATCATTTGGTGATCTACCTGTATATTTACCAGTTTTGACTGAAAGAGAACCAGTCGATGTAACTACACCCTCATTTTTTTTAACTGCAATATCAACAAGTTGTTGTGCACTTAGATTCCTATGAACTTTTGATGTGCGGATTCCAAAATTTTCTAATTGAGAGAAAAATTTACTTGTAACTCCAATGGCTGAATCAGTCATTGTTTTCACCTACAAATAACATAATTAAGATTTTGAATGAAATCATCAGATAAGCGGATCGATTTAAAATTCCTTATTATCTCTTTATTATTCAAATAATTTTTGAAATTAAGTAAGGAACCTATTTATTTAAAAATTCGAGAGTCATTTTCATGCCAATCAATAAAGAGAAGTTAGAATTGAGGAAAAAACTTGCTTCAAGCAGGCCTAAATTTCAGAGAGGTGAAAGTTGGCGCTACAAAAGATTAGAGACGAATTGGAGAAAACCAAGGGGAGTAGACAGCCATCAAAGATTGCAAAAAAAGAGTCGTCCAAGAATTGTTAAAGTTGGTTATGGTGGTCCCAAAGCTGCAAAAGGTTTGCATCCATCAGGTTTTACAGATAATTTGGTTTACAATGTTAGTGATTTAGAACAATTAAATCCAAAGACAGATGGTATAAGAATTGGGCATAGTGTAGGTACAAAAAAACGAAAAGAGGTAGTATCTAAAGCAATAGAAAATAAATTCAAAGTTTTTAATGCAAGGGTGACAGCAAGTGGTAGTAAATCTTAAGTCAAAAAAACGACTGGTTTCTAGAGTTACTGGTGTTGGAGTTCATCGTGTATGGTTTGATTCGGAACGTCTTGATGATATTGCAGATGCAATCACACGAGAGAATATTCGAAGTCTAATTACTGCAAAAACAATTAAAATCAAATCCTTTAAGGGCACTTCTAGAGGTCGTGCAAAACAGAAAAGGATTCAAAAAAGTAAACGTGGTACTACCGCTGGTTCTAAAAAGGGAAAAAAGGGTGCACGAGTAGGTAAAAAACAGTTGTATGTAAAGAAAATTCGTTCTCTGAGAAATTTATTAAAGATAGTAAAAGACAGAAAAGAAATTACTAATGAGCAATTTTGGGCATTATACAAAAAAGTTGGTGGAAATACAGTTCGAAATAAAGCACATTTAAGAACACTTATAGAAGACGTAAAATCAAAACAAAAATCTTAGAATTTGTAAATTCTTTTTTCAAAATCTAAAATTTTCCCATTTTGAATTTCGATTCCTTCTTTGTTTAACATGTTGGTTTTGACATCTTTACCATATGCATAACCGCCAATCTGTCCATTAGAATTCACCACTCTATGACATGGAATAATTACTGGGTAAGGATTCTTGTTCATTATTCGTCCAACGACTCTGTGTCCATTCTTCAAACCAACTGTTTTTGACAATTCTCCATAAGTTGTGATTTTTCCTCGAGGAACCTGTAATAGTTTTTTGTATATCATTTGTTCAAGATTCAAAGTTTGATTACCTCAAGATTAGTTTTCTCAAGAAAATCTAAAACTTTTTGTTTATTTTGGCCCATTCCTCCCCAATCTAACAAAGCAGTATTTGCAAGTTGATTTCTATCTAAAATGTGGTTAAATAGATCTTCATCCACGTAATCTAAAGCGTGTTTTGGAATTACAGTCCCCAGTGCATATTCTCCCTCGATTAGTTCTTTAGTAAACTTTTCAGGATAATGCGTCCCACCAATACACAATGCTACGGGATAAGATTTTCTTTCACTTTGAATGACATCAATGACAATTTTTGCTATTGAATTACAAAGTTTTGTATCATTCCATTGCTTTTCCGTTGTCCCAATTTCAATAAACAATGCTGATTTATTAAGATTGGTTGGACCATGATGAGTAGCTTCGATAGTAATTTGAAAATCAGAAAAGCGATTTCTATTGTTCCAAAGTGTCTGAAGATACTTTTTTTGTAAATGTGGATGTGGGATAGCCACTTGACGTTTTTTCCCCCCAAAGTTTGCTTCGGAAAAATTTCCAGTATTGTGACATGTAAGTGCTAAAGCACCAGATTCGGATGCATGTTTTGATAGGAATACAAATCCGTCATATTGATATTTCTCCTCTAACCAATCCGCAGAGATTGCTGGAGTCGGAATAATAATCAAATCAAAAAGCTTTCCTCGATATATTTCTCCATCTTTTTCCATTTCTTGTGCAATGAATTTGGCCATATTGTGACCCGCCGGATCTTTTTGATAAGCTACAAGTAATTCCATGAGATAAGAGATATAAGGACACCATATTAATTTCCAGCATGAATCCCAAACAAACCATAAGAAACATGGTAAATACTATGAAGCTTGCAAAAAAATCTGATAAAGATGATTACATGCAACACCTTAGGTTAGTCTTACTTGGTATCGGTACAGTTGGGGCTATTGGATTTATAATTCAGTTTGTGTTTTCAGTAATGACATTTGGATAGGTAAAATTGGCTGAAGAAGTAAAATCTCATCTTTTCGCAATTCGAACCACTGGAGGACAGGAAAAGATTGTAATGAATATCTTACAAACTAGAGCAAAAATGAATAAAATTAACATTCAGTCTGTATTGTTCGTGGATGATCTCAAGGGATATGTTGTGATAGAGGCGCTGGATCCAAACTCTGCATACCATGCTATTGAAGGAGTCCGACACATTAGGGGGCAATTAAGAGGAGAATTAGAGTTCAAGGACATAGAAGGATATATTGTAAAAAAACCAATTGTTTCTCAACTTGCTGTAGATCAGGTAGTTGAGATAACTGGGGGCCCCTTCAAGGGAATGAAGGCAACAGTATCTAGAGTTGATCATGAGAAAGAAGAAGCAACAGTTATTTTGTTAGATGCTTCCTATGAGTTGCCAGTCACAGTAGATGCAAACTATCTTAAACCATCACCATCATCTAGCAAGAATTAAATTTTCAATTTGGACTGAAAATTTATGGCAGAACTACAAACCATTTCATCTCTTGTCACAGGAGGACAGGCCACAGCTGGTCCGCCACTTGGACCCGCGCTAGGGCCAATGGGGGTCAACATCTTGGAAGTTATTAATGCCATAAATGAAAAAACTAAAGATTTTGAAGGAATGAAGGTACCAGTAACTGTTTCTATTGATCCAGATACAAAGAAATGGGAAATTGAGGTAGGAATTCCATCTGTAGCCGCTTTAATCCTAAAAGAAGTAGGTATCCAGAAAGGTTCTGGCACACCTGGAACTGAATGGGTTGGGGATATTGGAATGGACTCTGTTGTTAAAGTGGCTAAAACAAAGTTAGATAATTCTTACGCCACATCATTAAAATCGGTGGTCAAATCCATTGTTGGAACATGTATGCCTCTTGGAATAAAAATCGAAGGTAAAACTCCAAAGGAAATTACTACAGAGATTAATGAAGGAAAATGGGACGAGAGGTTCCAGTAGTTATTTTTTAGCTAAATAGACGGGATCTTTATCAGTTTTTTGTAATTCAACGAAAGTTTCAGTATTCTTGATTCCATCAATTTTGCCTATTTTTTCAATTACAATAGTATGCAACGCTTCCAAGTTTTCAGCATAAACTCTTATCATTATATCAAACCTTCCTGTAATTTCTGAAATTGAAACAACTTCGGGCGTTTCCATAAGTTGCGTGTGTATAGAATCTTTGAGTTTTGGATCACGGTTGACTCCTACTGTGGCTTTAACGCCAATTCCTAGAATTGAATCATCTATCACTATAGTGAATTTTTTAATTACTTTCTTTTTCATGAGTCGTTTAATTCTGCTATACAGAACAGATGCGTTTATTCCAAGTTTTTTAGAAAGATTAGGAACCGAGATTGAACTATCTTTTGCCAGCTCGTATAATAATTTCATATCCAATTCATCAAATCGATACAACGCTTCGAAAATCTTCACTTCGATTTAATAAATGTAGGTTTATAGGGAATTTTTTGCAATTAATTATGGTTTAGGTTTAAAAAGTTAGAAAATTTTCAAAATAAGTAATTTTTCATTTTTTGATCTAAAAACGATTTTAAGTAGGCTATCTCGAAAATTTGCGTATTGATTAATGAAGTCCAACTTTCTGAAATGATTAAAGAGGCCAAAGCTTCTAGTAAGGAACGAAAGTTCAAGCAATCCTTAGAATTGATTATGGTGTTTAAGGACATAGATGTGAAAAAGGGATTTTCCCTTAATGAAACTATTCAATTACCAAAACAAACTAGCTCTCCTGCTTCTGTATGCGTTATGGCATCCGGAGATCTGGGATTAAAAGCCAAGGATGCCAAGGCAGATAAAGTGATTAATGTAGATGAACTTAACAAATTAGGTTCCAATAAAAGAGAATCTCGTAAGTTTATCAACAATTATGATTTCTTCTTAGCAGAAACCAAATTAATGCCAACGGTAGGCAAGGTTCTAGGACAGTTATTAGGCCCTAGAGGTAAAATGCCAACCCCAGTTCCCTTTAATGCACCAATTGAATCATTTTTACAAATATTTAGATCATCAATTAGAGTTAGAGTTAGAGATTCATTATCTATGGCATGTAAGATAGGAGATGTAAGCATGGAAGATTCTGAATTGGCTGCTAATGCTTATACTGTTATTAGTGCTGTAGAAAAAAAGTTGCCAAGTGGGGATAAGAACATAAAAAAGATTTTAGTAAAGACTACAATGGGAAAATCAATCAAAGAGCCTGTTCAGGTGAAGTAAAAATGCATGAAAACAGAACAAATTATCCAAAAAGGAAAACCCAGATGTATCAACAACTTCAAGAGCTGCCAAAAAAGTACAAAGTTTTGGCTCTTGTAAGAATGGAAAAAGTTAGAGCTTCTCAAATTCTGTCACTTCGAAAAAAATTGAAAGATGAGGTGGAATTTGTTAGTATCAAAGACAAGGTAGCACAAAAAGCACTTGCTAAACTTGATGTTCCAGGCATTAAAAACATAGTTGAAAAGCTAACGGGTCAATGTCTTTTCATGTTTACCAACATGTCGCCTTTCAAACTAAGTGTTCTACTTGCAAAAAATAAGATAATGTTAGGTGCACGAGCTGGTGATATTGCCAGTGTTGATGTGGTTATTCCTCCAAAAAATACAGGGTTTGCACCTGGACCAATGTTAACTGATTTTAAAAACGCCAAAGTCCCCACAAAAATTGATCAAGGCACCATATGGATTACAAAAGAAACAATTCCAGTTAAAAAAGGGGGAGTGATTTCAGAAAAATTAGCTGGTATACTTGGAAAACTAGATATCAAACCCATTGAGGCAGTAATTTCTCTTTCATTAGCACTCGAAGAAGGAGTACATTTTTCAGAAGAGGATATGGTAATTGATGTTGAAAAGTTCAGAGATGCAATAGCTTCTGCTCATCTAGAAGCAATTTCTCTGTCAATTGAAGCAGTGTATATCACCGCCGAGAATATAACACAGATTCTTTCCAAGGCAGCTCAATCTGGCCGTTTTGTTTCAATAGAATCAGGATATGTGACAAATGATACCAAAGAACAGATTTTACAAAAGGCTTATTCTCAAGCCCTATCAGTAGCTAAAAAAGCAAAAGATTACAAGCCAGCTTAAATATCTCGTTAAAATTATTTTTCCAAGATTTAATACTAAAATTTAACTTATACCAACGCAAATTGAGCTGAATACATTCTGAAAAATGATCGTTTTTTGATTAGAACAGTAAAACAAAGTACAATTACGATCGAATCTATTAAGACAAGACCATATTTGGTTTGTAAAGTGAATTGTTAGAAAAAATTTTTGATACACATTCTAGGATTATAAAAACCATCTAAATCGGGGATTATTTTTCTAGCCTAATTTCGTTCCTAATTTTACAGTTCGTATCAAATGTTCAATCCTGAAAATTAATGATCTAATTCATCATAACCCATAATTTGTCTAAAGGTATGACCATCACAACAACTAATTTCAAATTCCTTCACAAGCACTTTAATGTCTCTAGGAAACTTTTCCAAATAATTTTCTATTTGCTCTTCTGAAATAAAAACAGGTCTTTCTCCTCCCATTCCAGCAGTCCAATATTTTTTGTATCTTTTCACCATTTAGAATCACTCAATTTACATAATAATCTATTTGTTAGCTGTTAAGTGTTCTAATAATTTACAGTTCGTAAAAATTAAAGTAAAAGTTGTTGAGTTCTAAACCCAACAACCTACTGGGCAAATCCTAGCTGGATTCATCATTCAGTAATTTGTTTACTTGAATCTAATACTTAAGAATTGATCTCAGTCGACAGTTCGTATCAAATGTAAAAAAAGGAGGGTTTAGTTTTTTAACAATTCTAAAAGTCCTTTGGACCTATTCCTAATGGTTACTTCGGTTATGTTAGCAGCTTCTGCTAAATCTCTTTGTGAATGTCTCACTCCCATTTTAACACAGGAAATATACAAGGCAGTTGCTGCCAGTGACATAGGATTTTTTCCAGCTGATATTTTATTTTCTTCAGCTTTTCTAAGAATTTCAATTGCAAAACGTTTTGTTTTTTCGGATAGCCCTATTTTACTAGCAATTCTGGCTACATTTTGCACTGAATCTACGACGGGCATCTTCAAGTCTAATTCCTTTACTAATAGTCTGTAATATGCTGCCAGATCACCTTTTTTGATATTCATTAGTTTCGCAATTTCCTTGAGGGTTCTTGGAGTGTTGGTTTCACGACATGCAGCATATAATGCTGAACCCATCATGGTAGATATTGATCTACCTCTTACCAATTTTTTTTCATGAGCCTTTCTGTAGATGTATGCAGCTTTTTCAATGATTGAATCAGAGAGGGCGAGTTTATCTTTAACTCTGTAAAGTTCACTGAAGGCTTGTCTAAAGTTCCTATCCATGGGTTCATTTTGACTTCTACTATCCCATGTTCTTAGACGTTTGAGAGTCTTTTTCATAGAGTTCGATATAGGTTTTCCTGTAGCATCTCTGTTTGTTGGATTGATTACTGTTGACAGACCCTGATCATGTATTGCTAAAGATGTACCAACCCCAGTTCTTTCTCTACTGACTCTGTCATCAGAAAATGAACGCCTTTCCGGACCAGGATTTTCTATACGCTCAGATAATACAAAACCGCAACCACCACAAAAAATCTCACCTGTTTCGGTATCTGTAATTAGTGCCTTCTTCCCACATCTTAAACAACTTTGTTTGATATCAGAAATTAGATTAACCATCATATACTGCCATAAATGCTTCTGCCATAGAACAAATATCACACCCTGTCATCAATAAAATATACCAAATCTTTTCTGAATACATGTTAAATTAACAAAGAATTTTTAAACAAATTTTAAAACCAAAACGATCTTTTTCTTGAAAAATACTATTATAATTAAAACACGTAACAATAACTACGGAAGCTGACGCAATAGCTTGCCCTATTAGCTGAAGCGTGGACCGCTCAGTAGTTGGCTTCCGTTAACATTTAGCGATTTGATCTATGCTGTTAACATTTCATTAAAACTGACGATTAAACCATAGATTTATCAAAGTAATTCAATGAAATCGGCATTGAATCAATCATCGTATAATCTATACAGGATTACCCATCAAAATTTAGGAGGATTAAGAATGACTTAATTCAGTTTTACCTTTTTCCTGTTGTTTTTCCTTACACCATTCGTAAATTTTCCAACCAAGAATTATGGCAATTACAACAATTACCATTACTATAACAATCCAAATCCACTTGTCAGAACCTTTGGGTTTTTCAATTGGAATATTCTGATATTGTTTTAGATTCCTCAAAGAATTTGCATTAAAACTTCTAGTATTCTTATCAGGGCCTCTTTGACCTCTATATCGTATTTGTTCGGGTATTATTTCGGATATTTTTTCGGTATCAAAGCCGATTTGTTCGGAATTTGAACCTATTTGTTCGGATGATTCAGGCATTTTTTCGGTGGAATCATTAATTATTTCACTCATTTTTTTGATATCACCTCCTTCTTTTTGGATAATTCTTCACAAAAACAGGACCTGAATAACTTAGAATTTTTGTTAAAGTCCTATTTTGTAATTTTATTGGAATTTTATTTTTGATTTTTTTCTGTAAATTAATTAAATTTCCTCGAGATAAATTAAATCTGTATGCGTTAGATGGTTTTATTTGAAGAATTTTATTTTCTATATCTACATAATTTGTATAATTATCATTAGAAATTCCAATTACATTTGATTCTTCAAGCTCATTTGATTCCTTTCCGATATAATGTACTGAGGATTTTTGTATTGTCAAATGTAATCTTGAAAGAAAGCCAGAATTTCCTTTTAATTTTGATTCTTTGTGATTAATGTAATCTAAAAATACTTGCGATAACGGTTTCCAGTAAAAAATAGTATCCAAAGAATCTTCATTTGGAAATTTTATTCCAGTTTTATAGTCAACAAATTCCATATAGGGAACATTTTTTCGGTGTTTTTTATCAAAATATGGTAAAAACGGTATTACAGTATCATTATTTTCTGGATTTTTTCGGTAACCAGTTCCGATTAAAGCAAAATTAAACGGTTTTATTTTGTTTTTTTCGGATTTATTTTGATTTATTTTTTCAAATCTTTTGATTATTTCGGGAGTATTGACTGTAATTTGTGATATGGAATATTTATTTTCATATTTTTGAATTATTTTTTCGGTAAATTCAGGATGATAATGTATTTTTAGAATATTCTTCCACCAATTTTCTGAATCTATATCTAAAATATGTCCTAAACCATGTGCAGAATGTTTGTAGATTGTTATTTTTTTTGAATCATAATTATACAAAACATATCTTTTTGAAGAAATTCCATAAA
>JADFLH010000016.1 GCA_022564515.1 Nitrososphaerota archaeon | reverse complement strand
TTAGAATTTTATCATATTCATCAAATTTTGAAGGATCTGATAACGGTTCTGTGATTTTAATTTCAAAATGATTTCCAACCATATTCTTTTTTGTTAATGGTTTTTGTACAAAGCCAACCTTTTCAATGGAATATTTCTGTGTTGAAAAGTTTTGTATTGGTTTTGATTTATTCATCGAGCAAACAAATTGTTCTGTAATTGCAGAAGCATCCTTTAATCCAAGAGATTTTAATCGAACGCCAGTTTTTTTAAAAATCTCTTGTAATGCATGATTTGTGTCTATGTTTTGTTTTTTTAGTTTGTATACAGCATATCCATCACTTTGTTTTATTGAAGACATCGACTTTTCAGAAAGAATTTCTGATACCAAAAAATCTTTTATACTTTGACGAATTTTTCCGCCACACCCACTAAATGATGTACTATAAAGGGAAATTCCTATGTCAGTATCTATTTTTGGAATCACGATACAACTTGTAGAGTCAAATATTTTGAAATGGTGACATCATCGGTTTGTCCTCCAATGAGAACTTTGTATATTCCAGGTAACGCATTTTCACTAGCAGATACTTGGATTGTAATTGAAATTGGTTCATTTGAGTTTAGTTGAATTGTTTCAACACTTGGTTTTACAGAAAGATCATCAAATGCTGCAGTGCTTGCGGATACAAAAGATATAGTTTGAGAAATGGAATTTGGAACAAAATTAACATTAATTTGAGTTTGTGCACCCTTCTTCAAAACAATGTCTTCAGCTTCTATATCAACTTCAAATGGAAGAGGAATTGAAGTATCTAATACGCCAATGTTGTTTTCAACCCACTCTGTAAACCAAATTTTTTCGTCATGAATTGTAAAACCAAAAACTTGTGCTAATCCACAGTCATCAATTTGTTCACAATCAGCCCAGTTTGGATTCTTAGAGGGGATTTGGTATTCAATTAAAGAATTAGTGCTAGGATCAAATATTCCGATTCTATTTGCAGTTTGTTCATTGAAAACAACTCTTTCATTTTTATCAACTTCAATCCAATATGGTCTTGTGACTGGAGTTTTGATAAGACCTGAAGAATTTCCATATGTAGAAACTGTCGGAAGTGAAGTAATGTATTGTGTAAATGATTCATTTTCTGGCTCAAAGCTAAAGAAGAAGCTGCTAGAAGTGTCTGCTAACCAAATTTTTCCATTACTACTAGCAGCTACACCATTTGGTGTGCTTAATCCTGGTGGAAGCTCAAAGACCTCAAGAAACTCAAATAATGGTAAAGAGTTTTCATCAGAGTTTTTTAATGAAGCAGAATAACCTCGCTGGTCATATTTTACAAGTACTCCACCTTGTAGAAAGATCCAATTAGTGTACCACAAGTTTCCATTACTATCTACTGCAAAATCACTTGTGACAGAATTTTCAACAGGAGATGGTAAACTAAAGTATTTTATCTCTTCATCAAATTGTGCTACATCAAAAAAGGTAATTTTGTTTCCAGTAAAATCATTGATTATAATTTGAGAGCCAACTACTTCCAATCTTTGAGGAAGCGAGTCTCCTTCAGATGGATAATTTAGTCGTATAAGTTTTTTATCTTGAATTGAAAATTTCCATATAGAGTCATGAGCTTCGTCAGTAAACCAAATAGTGCCATCTGGAGAATAATCCATTCCCCACATCATTGACCTTGCACCCTCTGGCCAAGTTGGGTTCTCATATTCTGTAAAAGTTTCAGTGGCAGGATCAAACATTGCAATGCGTCCAGTATTTGCTTCAGCAAACCAAACATTTCCCTGTGGATCGGTTGTTATGGCCAAAGGCTGAGTGCATTCAGTAGGAATTTTGTATTCCTTAACAAATGTGTTTGATTTCGCACTACCGGTTCCACAAAATTGAGCCCGTTGAACATCAGGAAAATTATCAGCAGGAGTACCAGTAGATGTTTGCGGAGGAGATTGGTAAATCAGAGCACCTGCAGCAAGAGAAGTAAGCATAATTACTCCAAAAAATACAGCCACAATGATTCCTTTGGTTTGTTTTTTCACAAATAAAATCTATGATTCCATGTTATATCTTATTGCAATGAAAAATGTAGAAAGTAGTTGATTATAATAATTTCAAATTTCCAGTAACTTTATCAACAAGATCTTGTGGTGCAGGTCCCAGAGATATGCAGGTGGTGGTTCCCGGCTCAATTTGCGTATGACCCGCATCAGTTACTTCAGACCACGGAATATTAAGTGAAATTGCATGTTCTTTGATTTCCTTCAATTCTTTAAGACTTGAAACCTTTACAACAACTTTTTCTTGTCCATCCCACCATTCCTTAAACCAATCAGGATGAGATTTCCTAACATTTTCTGCACCCAAAACACAGGCGTGACCAACTTGGGCAGCAATCTTACCTTTTCCCATATCAAGGTCAGTTCTAATAGCAATGATTTGCTTCATGTTTTCCATATATAATATCAGATTGTAGTATAATGAAAAACTTTGAATTAAATAAATGCTAACAAAATAACAAATGTGTACTTTGATGTTGTTATAGCTGGTGGCAGTATTACGGGGCTATTTTGTGCTAGAGAAATTGCTAATAAAGCACATAGTGTCGTGGTTTTAGAAGAGGATTACGAGATAGGCACACCTGAGCATTGTGGTGGGCTAGTAAGTACATCGGCATTAGATCAACTAGGCATAATTCCCCACAAGAAAACATTTGAACATTTGATTTCGTCCGCACAAATTTTTGCCCCAAATGGGAAGAGCTTTACAATTGATTCAAAAAAACAAAAAGTTGCTGAGATAAATCGAAGAGAGTTAGACAAACAGATTGCTCATCAAGCCCAAAGAAATGGTGCAGAAATCAGAGTTCGGACGAGTTTCCAAAAACTGACTAAAGACGGAGTGAGAACCGGTGAAGGGGAGATCAAATGTAAAATTGTTGTTGATGCACGTGGTGTATCTTCTCTTATTAACAAAGACAGAGAAGGAATTCTTTCTTCAGCTCAATACGAAATTTATGCTGATTGGATAAAAAAAGAAAAAGTTGAGGTTTATTTTGATCAAGAAAAATATCCAGGTTTTTTTGCGTGGATTATTCCAAATGGAGAGGGAACTGGGAAGGTAGGAGTAGCTGGAAGAGGAATATCTGCTGCAGAAGTGTTAGCGGATTTTCTAACAAAAAAAGGGGAGTATTCAACTATAAGAAAAATTTTTGCCCCAATTTGGGTTAAAGGACCAATTGAGAGGTTTGTTTCTGATAAAGTAGTTACTGTAGGGGATGCTGCAGGGCAATCAAAACCGACAACAGCTGGCGGAATATTTTCATGTGGAATGGGCGGAATTTTTGCAGGACAAGCAATAATAAATTATCTAGAAACAGGAAAAAAATCTGAACTTGAAGAATATCAAATTAAATGGAAAAAAAAGTTTGGAAAAGAGTTTGAAAAACAACTGTTTGCAAGAAAAATACTTGAAAGATTAGATAACAAAACCATTAACAAATTATTTGAATCTGTAACACCAGAAATCATAAAAGAGATTTCTGAAAAAGATGATTTTGACTTTCATACAAGTTCAATAGTGAAACTACTTGGAGTAAAGGGATCTTTTAAAACAGCTAAGGCTTTCATTGATGGAGAAATAAAAAAACTATTAACATAACTGATTGTATTTTTGTAAGGAAGGTATAAATGTCCTCACCAAAGAATCGGGGATAATGTCTTCTGCCATATCACTTCCATTATGTAGTTGTTGCCATAGACACATTATGCCCAATGATAAGTGTGTAAAGTTTGACTGTCCAAGTTGCGGCACAGTCAAGATCTGGAGATGTCAAAGTTGCAGAGAAGCAGCGAGAAATTATTTCTGTGAATCATGCAAGTTTTCAGGACCTTAGAAAAATGGCTCAGCTGCTACTATTAGTAAAAATTCTTCCTACAGGCGTGGAGATTGATCTGGATCAGATGGCGAAGAAGATTAAGGAATCTCTCAAAGATGGAATTACATTAAGAAAATATACCAAAGAGCCATTAGCTTTTGGCATCTATTTTATCAAAGGAGAATTCATTTTAGAGGACAGGGAAGGACAAATGGACACATTAGAGAGTGTAATTAGGTCCGTTGAGGGCGTAAGTGAACTCGAAGTTTTAAACATGAGTAGAATGTCAGTGGACATAAAATAGGTGATTCTATGGCACACAAAGATGAGCCCTTACAAATGAGAATAGGAGAAGTAAAACAAAGAGATGTTGGAAAAAAACGTGCAAGAATTGGTCCTGATGCAATGGATTATCTTAAAGTAAGACCAGGCGATATAATTGAAATTTCCTGTTCAAAATCGAGTTGTGCCGTTGTTTGGCCAGCAGATGAAGATGAAAAACATCCAGATATAATTCGAATAGACGGCCAAACAAGAAAAAATGTTGATGCATCACTAAACGATATTGCAAAAATCAAAAAAGTTACAACAAAAGTTGCAAAGACTGTTATTTTAGTACCCATGAATGATTCAGTTACAGTGGACAAAGAGTTTACAGATTTTGTAAAGAATAGATTGAAAGGTCTTCCCCTTTCACATGGTGATGAGATCTCTGTAATGATTCTTGGAAATTCTATGGACTTTAAAATTAACAAAATTTCTCCAAAAAATGTTATCAAAATTGATCGTTCTACAAATCTCAGCATTTTATCTGAAACTGTAGTGGACAAGAAAATCAGAGTTACCTATGAAGAAGTAGGCGGCCTTGGAACAGAAATTAAAGCAATGAGAGAAATAGTTGAACTTCCACTACGACATCCAGAGCTTTTCAAGAGATTGGGAGTTGAGGCCCATAGTGGAATCTTACTCTATGGACCACCAGGTTGTGGTAAAACTTTGATTGCCAAAGTTCTTGCAAGCGAATCTGAGGCAAATATGTACTCCATCAATGGACCAGAGATTATGAACAAATATTATGGTGAAACAGAAGCTAGACTAAGAGAAATTTTCAAAGAAGCCAAGGACAATTCTCCCAGTATAATTTTCATTGATGAAATTGATGCAATTGCTCCAAAAAGAGAAGAAGCTTATGGGGATGTTGAGAAAAGAGTTGTTGCACAATTACTTGCATTAATGGATGGTCTTACAGAAAGAGGAAATGTAATAGTTTTAGGTGCAACAAACCGCCTTGAAAGTGTTGATCCTGCACTTAGAAGACCTGGAAGATTCGATAGAGAGGTAGAGATTTCAGTTCCAAATGAGGATGGAAAATTAGAAATTCTTCAGATACACACACGGGGGATGCCAATTGATGAAGGAATCGATCTTAGGGATCTAGCTTCAGAATTGCACGGATATACTGGAGCTGACATAAAGTCATTATGTCGTGAAGCAGCAATAAAAGCCATCAGACGTTATCTTCCAGAAATTGATCTAGAGAGTGAAAAAATTTCATCTGAAGTGTTGCAAACAATGGAAATCAAATTAATTGATTTCTATGACGCAATGCATGAGATTGTGCCAACTGCTATGAGAGAATTTTACGTAGAACGACCAAAGGTTTGGTGGCAAGATGTTGGTGGTTTGAATGAAATAAAGAAAACACTTGAGGATAATCTAATTCTTGCAATGCACGATCCTGGAAAATTCAATAAAATGGGAATCAAACCACCAAAAGGTGCACTAATCTATGGCCCTCCAGGATGTGGAAAAACTCTGCTTGCAATGGCTTTTGCAACTGAGAGTGGAGCAAATATGATCCTTGTCAAGGGCCCTGAAATTCTTTCAAAGTGGGTTGGAGAATCAGAAAAAGCTATAAGAGAGATTTTCAGAAAAGCAAAAGCCTCTTCACCATGTGTAGTAATTTTTGATGAATTAGACTCGCTTGCAAGACACAAATCTAATGATGAGGGCGGTGTTGGCGAAACAGTCCTCAGTCAATTACTAACTGAGATGGAAGAGGGTGTTTCATCAAGAGTGGTTGTTATTGGAATTTCCAACAGACCAGATTTGCTTGATAATTCTTTACTAAGGACGGGCAGACTGGATTTAGTTCTGTATGTTTCACCACCAGAAGAAAAAGGAAGATTAGAAATAATCAAGATTTTGACAGCAAAGATGCCATTAGCAAATGATGTAAAATTGAAAGAAATTGCAGTCTCCACACAAAATTATACAGGAGCTGATTTAGCAGCACTATGTAGAGAAGCAGCAGTCAGTGCAATGCAAATAAATGCTAACAAAATTACTAGTTCTAACTTTGTAGCAGGATTGAAGAAGGTAAGACCCTCCATCACCAAAGAGGTGGATCAATGGTACTCTACTGTAAAAGAAAGTATATCTAACGTTGTACCAAAGACAATAGATAAGACCTTTTATGGATAAGAATGGCTATTCCTTTAAAAAATTCAATATTTGAAGAAATTAAGCAACATGGTTCTCTAACGGATGTAGAGCTTTCAAAGGCGTTGATAAAAAATGGATTTGTTATTGCTGAAGACAGATTCAACAAATTACTGCTCGATTTAGAAATTATGGGTTTGATCAAGGTGTCATGGATCAATAAAGATAAACGTAGAATAGAAATTGTTGCAGCAAAGGAAGAAGACGAAGTTGATGCACAAAACAAAGCCATGATGGAAAAAGATTATGAAGCTGGTTTTCCAGGTGTTGAAAATAATTAAAATTTAGAATTTAAAGTGAAATGCAGCATCAAGTGCAATTCCAACAAAAATTATTGTAAGATATGGTGCTGTGACTTTGTATGCTTTCCATGCAAAGTCGGATGTGGGATTCTTTGTTAGTTTGTAATGATATGCAAGCATCAATCCACCAGCAATTGCTGCAATGATTGTGTAAACTATTCCCATACCAAATGCATACAACATTAAAGAGAATGGGAGGAGGATGATAGTATTTGCTAAAATGTATTTTGAGGTCCTTTGCATTCCGATGACAACTGGCAACATTGGAACTTTTGCTTCTTTGTAATCATCCTTAATCTTCATGGCAAGACACCAAAAGTGTGATGGAGTCCAAACAAAGACAAGCATGCCTACCAAAAATCCTAAAATATCCATCGAGCCTGTTGCAGCTGCCCAACCAGCCATTGAGGCAGCACTTCCTGCAAATCCTCCTATAACAATGTTTGAGGGATTAAGACGTTTGAGCCAGACAGTATAAACTATGACGTAAAAGAATATTCCTAATGCAATAAAGAAGGTTGCAAGGGGATTTATTGCAAAATAAGCATAGATTACAGATGCACAGCTAACAGCTAAACCATACGCAAATGCATGGCTTGCCTTTAATCGTCCAGACGGAATTGGTCTTGTGCTTGTTCTTTTCATTTTTGTATCGAGGTCTCTGTCATAATAGTGGTTTAATGCACTTGAACCAGCTGACGCAAGTGCTCCTGCAATTATAATATGTAAAAGTCCCCAATTATCAAGTTCTGGTCCAATCAGTTTACTTGCTGCATACATTGATGTTACTGCAGTTATTACTAAAAGTACAACAATACGTGGTTTTGATATTTCGAGTATCTCTTTGGCGCCCAATCTTCATTTTAGCTTTTTCCATAGAGATTTAATTTCTTCGACTTGTGTTTCTTGAAGTTTCAAAAAGATTAAGTATCTCACAGAGGCGAGCTAGTACGAATGAGTAATTGGGACCTTATGATGCCAGGAATGGGTCTTACAGCAATAGGGTTAGCAGGAGTTATTATATCATATTCAGGAATTGCCCATACCTTTCTCGATGGAATGCATGCGCTCACAGGACTCACCATGCTTTTTGGCCTGATTTTCTTATCTGTTGGGATTTTAGAGGGAGGTGTTTCTACAAGCAACAAAGCAAAGGCAACTACTTTGGTAATTATAGCCATTTCATTATCATTTGGTGCATTTGCGTTTACTACTACCACGAGTTCTACGCTACCAATACTAGTAGGTCTTTTGATCATTATTGCAGCACCAGCTATAGTGATTGCTTATGTAGCCAAGAAAATACCACAGTATCTAAAACCTATTGCAACAATTTTCATTTTAGGTGCAGTAACCGGAATTATCTCATTTACAGTATTTGGAGTGTATGGTCCATCACCATATCTTTTATCAGAACAAGTACCCGAAGTAGAACAAATTGTGGAGGAAATGCCAAGTGATGTATCTGTGTTTAGAATTTCAATCTTAGAGGGCTCTTCTGAGCAAGAAAATCTTGATTATGATCCTGATTTAGCTAGGATTTCCAAAGGGCATGTTATAGAATGGACCAATAATGATGCTGTACCTCATACAGTTACTAGTTCGATTGACTTTGGTGAAACATTTGATTCTGGTTTGCTAAGTCAAGGTGAAAAGTTCCTTGTGGACACAGATGCCCTAGAAATTGGAGAATATGAATACATGTGTATTGTTCACCCATGGATGATTGCAACTTTTGTTGTTGAAGAACCAACAGAACAAGTAATAGTTGAGGTTTCAATTCCAGAGGGAGCGGGCTTTCAAACACCTAGGCAGACTTACTATGATCCTAACTTGGTTAGAGTTTCTGTAGGAACTAATGATCTCTGGATGTAAGGAACAGTAATAGCGGAATAGATTTGGAAAAATCAATTGTTATTACACAAGCTCAAAAAGAGCTTTTGTTAAATCATGCATCAAAATTTAGCCCAAACGAGTCATGTGCCATTCTGTTTGGTCGAGTCGAAGGAAACAAAAACATTGTAGAAGAGGTGTATTTAGCAGAGAACATTGATGAATCTCCTGTAAATTTTACCATATCTAATGAAGAATTGCTCAAAGCATACAAGATTGCAGAAGAGAAAAAGCTGGACATTGTTGGAATATTTCATTCTCATCCAAATTCAGATTCTTTTCCATCAAGTACTGATAAGAAATTCATGGAATCAAATCCTGTTGTATGGCTTATTTCTAGTAACAAAGATGAGCTAAAAGCATACTCGTTGAATGGTAACATTGAACAAGTTTCCATTTTGAACTCTTGAGTTGTCATGTTGAGTTATTACTGTAGAAAAATCAGGCTTGATCTTTCAGGAAAAATTTCGCCTTATGGTTTTGTTTAAGTTTGTTTAGAATGGATTTGTCAGGATTTATGATTTTACCAATCACATTTACTGGTGAATATGGCTTGATTTCACCCTTTTTTCCAATTGGGGTAGGACCAAAAAACAGGCAGATGGCTTTTCCTGTTGGCCAATACGCAACATCATTTAATTCCACAAGAGATTTTGCATTCTCCTCCTTCTCTTGAATTGGTGATTCGTCTGTGTAAATCTCCTCACCCCACAAATTCAATCCAACAGTAAATGGTAAATTATCAACAAATTTTTTGATGGTATTTGGCGAGTGTGAATCATCAAGTTCAATCTCTATATTATCTGATTTTGAAATAACGACTTCTACTTTGTGTTTCATGTGCGCAATAGTTCTTTGAATTAAATATCCCTTGCCTTTTCTATAATGTATGGAAATTCACGTATACGACACTTATGTCAAAGCCAAAGATGGTCATACTATACACTTTGATGTGATCACTGGAGAAAAGGATCACGATAAAGCAGTCGAGTATGGTAAAAAATGGCTATCCTCAATTGGAGAAGAAGAATCAAAGATGACAACGAAAGAGTGTCAATTCTGTCACTCACAAGGTGCATCTGAACCTATTGCACAAGCAATAGAAAAAGATGGATTTTTCATCCAAAAAATGGAAGGTTGTCCATAAACTCCTTTCAATTTTTCTATAAAGTTTTTTAGCTGTTCTTTTTTGTGAAGAATATGGAAAAACATCCATACGCGAGACATACTATAGAAGGAGATAAGAAAACAAAATGGATTTGTGGTTGTTTTCAAACAGTTGATGATTATTTTAAATTCTGTGACAAACACATTGAAACTTTGAAAAAAGCAATTAATGCTCAGATTGATGAACTTGACATGACGATAGTAGTGAAAGAATGAATTCTACAGAGCAAAAATTGCAACAAATGCAGAAACAAATACTATTGCAACAGTGTTTAGCAGTTTTATAACAGTATTCAAGGCGGGACCTGCAGTGTCTTTGTATGGATCACCAATAATGTCTCCAACAACAGCAACTTTATGCTCTTCACTGCCTTTGTTTCCTTGCATTTCGATTAGTTTCTTTGCGTTATCCCATGCCCCACCTGTATTAACAAGGTGGAATGCAAGAAATATTCCAGTAACAACTGCACCCATTAAGAGACCAACAACTGCTGTAGGTCCTAACAATACACCCAAAACAATTGGTGCAGCGATTGCAACGCTTGCTGTCTTCCAGAGCTCTTTAAGAGAAGCCACAGTAGCAATATCAACACACCTTGCATAATCAGGTTTTGATTTACCAGTAAGAATTCCAGGGTCACTCTTGAATTGTCTGCGCACTTCATCTACCAATTTAGATGCGGCTCTAGTCACTCCGTTGATTAACTGCCCTGTAATAAAGAAGGGAATCATTCCTCCAACTAAAAGACCAACAATGACTCCGGGGTTAGTAAGACTATAATCAAAGACTTGGTTGAAATATTCAGCTGCCTCATACTGAAACGCTTGAATCATTGCCAGTGCTGCAAGACCTGCACTTGCTATTGCAAAGCCTTTGGTAATTGCTTTTGTTGTATTACCAACAGCATCTATTTCGTCAGTAACTCGACGGTTTTCTTCTCCCATCTTAGTCATCTCAACAATTCCACCAGCATTATCTGCAATTGGTCCAAATGCATCAATACTTAGAACAATTCCTGCAAGACTAAGCATTGCCATAGCAGTAAGTGATGTCCCAAATATTCCATAGAGTAGTGATTGAGATGGATCGGGAGCTGCTGAGGATGAAATTGCAAATGAAACTATAATCGCAATTACTAGTGCAATCATGAAAGGACCTGTTGATTGCATTCCTTTGACAATTCCCATCAAGGTAAGAGAGGCATAACCCCACTTTGCAGCATCACGGATTTCCTGTACTGGTTTGTATTTGTAGTTAGTATACCGGTCTGTAATACGTTGGATTACTGGTACCAGCATAACACCAATCATTGTTGAACCAAATAATGCATAAGCAATAGTTTCTTGCCCAAGGAAATAATACATGAAAACAAAGTTTAGTACAATTGCAATGCCAGCTGCAACAAAAAAGGATTTGGTAAGTGGCCTCATCACATCTGTAATGTTCTTAGAGCCAACAGTTGCAGCTCCAATCATGGAGGCAACCATTCCAGCTGTGCCAACTAAAATTGGATAAAGAATGATTTCAGGCGGACCAAGAAGAGCAGCAATTAAAAGTGAAGCAAGCATGGTTACAATGTAAGATTCGTAAACATCTGAACCCATTCCTGCTGCATCACCTACATTGTCTCCGACATTATCTGCAATGGTTGCGGGGTTTCTGGGATCATCCTCAGGAATGTTTTCCTCAACCTTTCCTACCAAATCTGCAGCCATATCTGCAGCCTTTGTGTAAATGCCACCACCAATTCTAAGAAACAGTGCAATCAGACTTGCGCCGATTCCAACACCAGCAATAGTTATTGGGTCAGGAAATAAAAAATAAAGTCCTGTCATTGCAAGCAAAGCCATAGCTGGGATTGCAAGACCAACCGCTGCGCCGCCTCTAAAAGCTAACACAAATGTTTTTCCAAGTCCACTACCAGTAGCATTTGCTGTTCTCACTGCAGCTTTGACTGTAATTTTTAGTGAAAGAATTCCTGAAATTGCTGAAAGCGCAGCACCCACTGCAAAGGCAATTCCGTTTGAGAATCCAATAAAGTAACCAATAATTACTGAAAGTCCAATTGCGATTGGAATAATAATTTTCATTTCTCTTTTTATAAAGGCAGATGCTCCTTCTCTTACTGCTTCAGAGATTTCCAACATTTCTTTTGTACCGGCTTTTTGTTTGATAACCCAAGCTGCAAATCCACCAGCCATGATAAAAGAAGCAATGCCCACACCTATGGGCAAAAATTGTTGTACTTCCATTTTACATCTGCATGCCTATTTCTGGGAAATATAAATCATAGACAAAAAATTGAGAAAATATTCATTTTCTTTTTTGATACAGTGCAAAAGTTTTTCCTCTTAATCCTTGACGTACAAGCTTGTTGAATCTTTTTCCATGACCAAGGTAGGGAAATCGCATGTGGATTAATTCATGAACAATTGTATTTTCTAGCGTTTTCTCATCTGAAATTTTTTTAACATTGATGAAAATAAGATTGCTTTGCAGGTAAGAAACTCCATAATATTTGTATGCAGTTGTTCTTCGTCCTTTCGTTAATTCATTTGGCGCCTCTAAGACTTCTTTTGAGGTGAGTAAAACTTTAGGCTCAGAAATAGAAAATCGATTTGAATAAATTCCCACCTTTTCGAGAATTTGTAATCTTAAATCTGGGTCTAGCTTCACACTGTTTTTTTTCAGGAGAATTGTTTATTCTAAAATGTCAATTGTTACTGCAAACTTTGTTTATTTTGAGTATAAAGGGGTCAGAGGTTAGTAGTCGTAATCACAAATCATACAGCCACCGTCTCATCATACCCTAACTAATTCATCGAATCAAGGATTGATTTAGTTTTCTTTTTTATATCATCATTGAGGCGTATTACAACTAGGCCTTCATCGGGTTGCCCGTACATAATAATGGCATTTTCTGGAGCGTGAATACACACAGGAATGACTAGAAGATCCTCTTCGCCATCAACAACAATACGAACAGGCGGTTTTGAATTCAGACCTTGCTTAATTATCTCGATGCTTTGATCTGTGATTTCACCAGCAGGGTTTGTGCATGAAAGATTTGTGAAAATTTTACTAATCTCAGGAAGTCCTCTTTTCATTCTTTTTTCTTTAGCATCTACAATTTGAAGTGAGGGAACGATTCCATAACTTAACAACTTGTCAGTTGTTGCATCGCCTACAGATATTACAAAAGAGCCATCAGGAATTTGTTTGAGAATATTTTCTTTTGTTGTTTCTTTTTCACGAATTAATGTTCCAAGTGGAATCTTTAATTGATCACGAAGATTTTCTGAAAGCCGCACTGAAAATCCTTAATTTGATGGTGACGATGTGCTTGCCGCAGTTCCTGCACCTGCAGACCCAAGAGATTGTCCTGCATCTGGTGGTTTAGATGGTTCAGCCTCAGTGCTCTGAGCCCCTGCATTTGCGGCTTCTGAGGCCATTTCTTCTTGCAATTTTGCAGCAATTATACTACATTGAGCTGCTACGTTTTTTGCAGCAGTTCTAAATGCTTCTGAGCTTGGTGAATTAGGGTCGGTTATCATAATTGGCTTTCCAAGATCAGAACCAGACATTATTCCAGAGTTTAATGGAATTTCTCCAACAAATGGAATGTTAAATTTTTCACTAATTTTTTTTGCACCACCTTGACCAAAGATGTGATGTATTTCATTACAGTTTTGACATGTAAAGTGACTCATATTTTCAACAATTCCAATGATTGGAACGTTTAGTTTGTTAAACATGCCCATAGCTTTTACTGCAACATTGCTTGCAACATCTTGGGGCGTTGTGACAACTAGTATTCCAGTAATTGGAATTGTTTGAGCAAGAGTTAAAGGAATATCTCCAGTTCCTGGAGGAAGATCTACAATAAGATAATCTAAATCTGTCCAATTAGTATCAACCAAAAATTGTTTTAAAATTCCAGAAATAATTGGCCCTCTATAAATTGCGGCCTGATCCTCCTGTTCGGCAAAAAAGCCAAATGATACTACTTTGAGTCCATTGGAATCAGCGGGTTGTAGTTTGTTGTCTTTAACCTCCATGTTTGCATCAGTCATTCCCAGCATCAATGGAATGCTTGGACCGTAGATGTCTGCGTCTAATAGACCAACTTTTGCTCCTGTTTGAGATAATGCTAGTGCAAGATTAAGTGAAACGGTAGACTTGCCAACTCCGCCTTTACCGCTAGCTACACCAATGATATTCTTGACGGTTGAAAGAGCGGTATCAGCATCCAAGGAACGTCCTTCCATAACTTTGGCAGTTACATTCATGTCAAAGTTTTTTATTTCTTCAATTTCACCCACTGCCTTTCTAACATCTTCTTCAATCTCTACATTAAAGGGGCAAGCTGGGGTGGTAAGCTCAAGTGTGAATTTCAGATTTCCTTGGTCAAGTTCTAAATCCTTTATCATGCCCATTGATACAATATCTTTTTTCAAATCAGGATCAATAACAGTGCTTAATTTCTCGAGCACTTGATCTACGCCGACCATACAAGAAAAATGACTTTTAACATTATTTAAACATAGGTCGATAGTTTTCTAGGAATTGAGAATAACTCAAGAATACACTAATCATCTAGTAAATTATTGAAAAATCATCCAAAGATTCATAAATTCAAATTCGTCAATGTGTGCAAAGTTGTTTTCTATATCTACACTGGTTGATGTTGTTAGGATTCCACCTAGTATGTTTGGCACTGTGCTGAAAAAAGCATCCATGAACATACTTAAGGAAAAATACGAAAGTATGATCAACCCTGATTTGGGGTACATCATCATGATCCTTGATGTAAAGATAGAAGGAATTGGAAAAATGATTCCGGGGGATGGTGGAACATTTCACAAAGTAGAGTTTGATGCACTTACTTTCTATCCAAAACTACAAGAAATTGTTCAAGGAGAAATTGTCGATATAACTGATTTTGGAGCTTTTGTAAGAATTGGACCAACAGATGCATTGTTGCATCTTTCTCAGATAATGGATGATTATCTAAAGAGTGATGTAAAATCAGGTATGATTCTTGCAAATCAAAGTGGTAGAACACTTAAAGTTGGTTCAACACTTCGTGCTAGAATAACAGCAGTTTCTTTAGGAAAAGCATCAACAATGGGAAAGATTGGAATAACTTGTCGACAGCCATTTTTGGGCGCACATGAATGGATTGTAGAGGAAATCAAAAAGTCTGACTCTGAAAAGGAGTTAAAACCCGACAAAGAAACAAAAAAGACGGAAAAAGCTGTAGTAGTAAAGGGGAAATGATATGGCCAGAGAGATGGCGTGTAGAAAATGCAAATTTATCACTACAGGTAAAGTATGTCCTGCGTGCAAATCATCAGATCTTACACGCGATTGGAATGGAATAATTCTGGTTGTTGATCCTGTAAATTCTCAAATTGCAAAAACCTTGGGAATTACTGAAAAAGGAAAATATGCCATAAAGGCAACATAAATAAAATTTTCACGTAATGGTTGGTTTTTTTATTTTTTGGGTTTATCATTTATCTAATACGCAATATTTGATTAGTAGTAAAATTCGGAAAAGGTGTGATTGAGTTTGTTAAATGAAAAGGATTTGTTGGATAGAATCACGCATGTGAGAGATTTGAAAGAAAATTGCTTCAAGTATCTAGAAGAATCCTCACAGGAATTACTTACTCATAAAATTATTTTCGCAATTGCAGAACTAACCAATGAAAAAATGGGCCCGGTGAAACTTGCTGAAATTGCACAGAAAGTATCAGGGTCAGGAGATAAATCAAAGCAGGATCTTATTCGACTTACAATTGAAAAATCCATTTTGAGGTGCGGTCTGGTAGAGAAACTTCGTTATGCTCCAAATGATGTACGGTATATTTTAACCGCGTATAGGTTCCAAAAAGTTCGACAGATTGATAGCTTTAGAGGAGAAAGCTCAGAGCCATTAGGTAAAGTATTTGAGATTCCCAAGTCATCATGGCCAATTCCAGATGAATTTTACATACTTGAATCAAAAAAACATGGTTACAATGAGGCACTAAAGAAAATAAATTCAGATTTTGATAAGGACTTGATACCAAGAGGAAGGTATGAGGATCTCGTCCGGGAATATACTGAAAGTCTAAATCAAATTCGTAATAAAATAACTTCACAATTCAAGGGAATTGAAGAATTGGTAGGAACATAATTTTGAAGATTTTATTACCATTATCATTTTCAATTTTGATATTTTTTCTAGCAGTAAATTATTCTGTTATTTTTGCCTCATCTCATTTAGACAATACAAGTGTAATTAATCCATCTAAACAAAACAAATTGCTTGTGAGCTTTGAAAATAATGTTTCCCCAAGCTACGAGGTGATGTTAGATCCAAATGAAAGATTCATTTTAAGTCAAAGCTATTCCTGGGTAAGAGATGAAACAAGTAGATACAACTTGGTTTCTTATTCAATAGATGGTTCTGGTCCTATTCCAATTTCAAGATTAGCAAGGGGGGGTTTTACGCTGGATATTTCTACTGATTCATCACATTCTGTTGTTTTTGTAGCTGTTTCTCAATTTCCAATTGCTGTTGAGGGCGCTGATGTGTTTTTTTTCACACCAGAGTCACCTACCAGAGACAATTGGTTTGATGCCGATTCAAGCATATCGGTAGTTGTACCAAAACTAATAGAAGTTGAGCAAAATAAGATTAGAAGGATAGTCACAGATTGGTCTATTGACAAGGCTGAATTGAAAAAAGTATTAGATGATGATTCAGAATTTTTGAGTATCTCGGCAATTGAAATGTCAAATGTGCACACTGTAGATATTATCACAAAAACGCAATTCAAGCTGGATGTGTTGTCTGAATATGGCACCCCAGTTGGGGAAGGATGGCATGATGCTGGAAGTGAGGTAACCATTAGGATGATTCCTCCAGATGAAGGATTGATTCGACGTGTTGTGGATGGCTGGGAAGGGCCTGGTGTTAAAGCTGATGGAAATTCTGCTCAGCTTACCATAAGAGGTCCTACTACTGTTCAAGTGAAATGGACAACAGATAACACTCCTCTGGTTTTGGTCATTGGGATTCCAGTAGCTGGAGGAGTGGCATTAATTATTTGGAGGATGAAAACCGTTTCAGCATCAGTCAAAAAACCATTAATTGAAAAAAAACCCGATGACAGACTAGCGAGTATGCAGTATGCTACAGAAATCACGGATTATGTTAAACTAAAAACTTTGGAGAATCTGGGATTAATGCGTGATTCTAATTTGATAACTGAGTCTAGGTATTTGCAGATAAAAAAGAAACTTTAATTTTTAATCAGCTAACTTGTTAGAATGGAGTTTATCATTTCTTATGGCCTCACATGATTTTTTTAGATATATCTCCATCAGGGTCATATTCTGATTTAGTTTTTTATGGTGGTCCAGGTGGTCCGCCAGGTGGTCCGCCAGGTGGTCCGCCAGGTGGTCCGCCAGGTGGTCCGCCAGGTGGTCCAGGTAGTTCTTCAGGTGCTTTGCTTTTTCCTCCAGAAGCTGCTTTAGCTTTTTCTATGCCCTCTGCCCTTGCTTCTGCAGCTTTTTCTCTGCCGAATTTACTCGGATCGAAAGCCTCTTCTGTACTTTCCTGAGATTCATCATCTACACCAAATGGTTCAAATAGATCATCTGGTGAGAATCCATAATCATAGATGTAATCTTCCTGTATCTTTTGCAAACCAGGTGGTAGTACTTCTAAACCAGGTGGTAGATTTACTAAACCAGGTGGAGTTCCACCTAAACCAACTCCTAGTCCGCTAGCCTGCTCTGATGGATTATCTCCAGCGGCACCAAATCCCGGTAATTGTGAAGCAAAATCTCCGTTTTCATCTCCATTCTCACCATTACCATTTTGATTAATTTCAAATGGAGGTGGATTGTTTCCCAATCCAATTCCTAGTCCATTTTCAAGACCCTGCTCATTTGGATTTTCTCCAGCAGCTTCGAATCCTGGTGGATGTGGAAGAACTTGATCAGGCAGTACTAAAACAGCTAGATCAAGATTGGCACCCTCACTTGTTACCTCTAAAATTTCATTATAATCACCACTTTTTAGAGTATCAAGAATTTCCTGTAAATTAGCAATAACAAACTTGGAAAGGGGGATATTGGTGGCAGCTTCAATAGTAGATTCAAGATCTGCAATTGTATTATCTGCAAATTCCTTTAATTGTTCATCATTAATATCTGCAGATTCCTCCTTAATTTCACCGTACAGTCCATCAATAATTTCATTAGCTAAATCTAGTTGTGCTTGTGCGGATGGCACATCACCATTTGCCAAAAGTTCTTTTGCAAGATTTATTGAACCATCATAATCATTTAGACTGGTATCAAGACTGTTATCTGAAATCAAATTTTTAAGATTATTTGCTTCGGTTTCAGAATTTGTGATTGATTCCTCCAGGTCAAACACAGCTTCAAGACCTGGTGGTAAATTACCTAATCCAATTCCTTGCCCAACACCTAATGCGATATCTGCTGCATTTTCATTGACGTTTTCCAAAGCTTCTTCGAACAAGGACATCGCAACAATTGCGTGATCATTTGCACCTTGGGCATCTCCATTTTCCAAAGCATCCAGTGCCTTGGTATATTCAGTTACTCCCAAATCATACAAAATCTGACCTGCTCGAGGAGTCTGACCAGATTGAGTGATGGCATCCTCTATGTTGTTCTTTGATTGATCTAGAATAGATGTTATGATATCACCTGGATTGACTGGGTCAGGTTCCTGTGCAAAAGCTGAGGGCATGCTAACCAGTACGAACACTAGTGCCAAGGCTACTACTAACCGATTTTTCACTGATTTTTTATGGAATTTGATTGATTTAAAAAGGTGGTTCGATCGATTCGAACAACAGGTTCGACGTGATCTTGATTTTATGTAATTTGAAATTGTTACAATTGTTACAAATGGAACCAAAAAGTAGATAGCAATGTTTAGTAAGATTATCGCTATTCCAAAACCTAACATTTCCTCCTCTGAATCAATTTCAAAATAGTTTAGAATAGATAATGTAGTCAAAAGAGGAGAAATTGCAAGTTTAACAAACTGCTTGAAGACAGGATTCTCTCGCTCCCAATCAGCTATTGTTGGAGAGAAGGAATAATAAAACTGATTAAATCCTGCCATAAATGCCGCACCTGATTCTGTCTTTAAGACGGCATTATCTCTAACTTCACGAAGCTGTTGAACCTGGGGGGCAAATTCGGAACCAAAAGCGGCTGTTGCAATAAGACACCCTCCTCCCTGTAATTCTGTGGTAGAAACTTTGCTTATTTTGATATTTCCACTTTGATATGGGTCAATTCTAAGCCAGGAAGAAGTGCTATTTTCATAATATGGCTTGAATTCTACCTGATTATCATTTAGGGAGACATCTAGTGGGTTAGGAACAAGGAGTTTTGGAACAATTACCAGAATTGGTGCCTTTTCATCAACACCAAAATGGATTTCATTATTTCTATACTCAAAATCAGCAATTTTTGAACCAGTAATTATCTGTATTTGATAGTTTTTGCCTTCTTTAGATACATCAAAGTTTTGAGAGGAAACTTGCCTTATGGTGTAACTTAATGAAATGTGGCCAGGAGGCATTGTTACTGCCTTATCATCGATATCAATTGGGATGTTGTTTACAGAAACTATACTTGATAAAGGTGGCAAAACTACCGTTATCTCTCTATCAGCATTGTAGGATAAATTCCATATATTCAAATTTTTGGAGATAATTTCAGCCTCATATGATAGATTTACTTCGGTTGCACCAAGGGTCGCGATACTTATGGAATTGCCCTTCTGGATTGTCTGTAAAATAATTCCATTTCCATCAGTGGCCAAAATTTTTGAGATTTTATCAGATATTGCAGGAACAGATATGCCTGAAACGGTCGAACGTGGATTAAGATTTTGGGTAATTTTGGCCTCTCCGTCTGAAGAAATTGTGATTACAATGGAATCTTCTGCTGATTCAACATCAGTTGGTAAAAATAGAAGTAGGGATAGAAGCAGGAGCCATAATTGATATTTCATCGTAATAACGCATTTTATTAATCCAAGCTAACGTTAAAACCTGAACAATCAAATTTTGTAACTTCTCTAATCTCTATATTAGAATCATCATCTTCCAAAAATCGAAATTTTCCTTTAGAATCAACAGTATGGACAAAATAATCTGTTATCTGACATTTGGTGTAATCTAGGGTTTCAATATGATCATAACCTCCTGAAAATAGTTGTATATGCAAGTCGAAAAGAACTGGGTTAACAATTGAGCCTTTACGCTCTAGTGATTTTTGAATTAATTTGTAGAAAGATTTCTTATCTACACTCGGAAGAGATTCTAACAAAAAATTATTCTCCCCTGATACAAAGCCTATTCGTGAGAATGTTCCATAGACAAGTTCTCCATTTTCTGCTCCTTGAACATCAATTCTAACAATCATAAATTTTGCAACATCTTTTGAGTTTAGGGTTGCAGCAGCAAATGCTTGAATTACATCTGGAGTTAAACCAACAAGGCTAAACGAAATAATTGAAGTGCCTACAATAGCCAATACTAATAGCCCTAGGGCAATCCTTGTCTCCAACATAGGTGAATTGCTAAAAATACCTTATAAGGTTAAGTGTGTTTTAGCCGAAATTAACAAGGGTTCGAAGATATAGAACCAATTTTTACGCAGACTCGAAATCCTTTCTTAAATGGTAAGTATACGAATGAATTTTACTGATTGGAAATGGTGAAAAATGATCAAATAACCGTATTTGATAGCGATTCGGACACTAGCATGTACAAATACAAAGCTGGTCTGGATAAAATCCAAAGTGAATTAATGAAGTTTGGCTTGTCTCCAACTCAGGCTAAGGTCTTCATATTCTTGGGCAAATATGGTACAAAATCAGCTCCTGATATATCTAGAGCGCTTGAATTACCACGAACTGAGACCTACCATGTCGTAAATTCTCTTCAAAGCATGGGATTAGTTACAGCAGAACTAGATCACCCAACCAAGTATTCTGCACTTGATTTAAGAAAAGCTATTGCCTCGTTGGTTAAGCAAGAACAGCAACGAATCGATTCTTTGGCTGAAAAGGAAGATGATCTTGCAGAATTGTGGGAAACAATTCCGTTTTTTGCTGTAAAGACAGACCAATCAAAACAAGAGAAGATGCAATTGCTTCAGGGTTCAGGTCCCATTACAAACAAAATAAAAGATATGATAGACGGATGCGTTGGAGATTTTAAAATTTATTGTAGTAGACCTGATGCATCCAGATTTTACCATTCAGACATTTTGGAATTGTTAGAAAATTCACCTGCAGAGTCTCAAATGATTCTAACACCATCCATGGATATTCCAGATTTTCTATCTTCAAAAAATCCCCAAGATGTTAGAATAATTCCAAAAAATACCGAAAAAAAGTGCTTTCTCATTAGTGATTCAAAGGAAGTGTTGATCTTTTTAAGAAATGTATCTCATCCCTCACATCGAGTTTTTGCATGTTGGTCTGATTCCGAATCTCTAGTTGACATGATGACATCTCTATTCGAACTTTCCTGGGAATCTGCGGAGGTGTCTTATTGATGGAGTATCGTCTATTAAGTACAGATGTGCTTTTAAGCGAAATAGGTTCGGTTATAGCAAACGCTGTTGACAACGGGCGTGACCAGCTTAACCAAAATGAGACAGAGTTCATCATAAGAATTACAAAAAGGATGGTCAAAGAATGCAGGATTCATTTAGCTCATATTCCAAATCTTTTGCCAGAAGAAGTTCCAGAAGAAATAGTAGAGGAGATTCTTAAAGAAACGCCAATTGCCTCTACAGAGCGTACATGGGAAAACAGGGAGGTGTATTATTGATGAAATATCAGCTAATAAACAATGACTCGCTTTTAAGAGAAATCCTTTCTGTTGTAGAACATGCAGTTGACGAGGGCAGAAACGAGCTCAACGACAAAGAGATAGAGTTTGTTCAAAGAATGACAAAACGTATGGTAATGGAATACAAGAAGCAGTTAAGTGCGATTGCAAGTTATTGAGAGAATAATCAAATAAAAATAAAGCTGTAAAATCCATTTTTTGGTTGAAAATTAGTCCTTAGCCAAAAAGTTCTTGATTCAATGTTTATTCATAAAATTTTTTTGAAAAGTATGAGATTCATTAACAGTTCTTATCAAATATCAAAAATCAAGATAAATTTAAAAAGTCCCGCATCATGGTTGATAATAGAAATGTCACAGATGGATTATGAGGGCAAACTAGTAAGCATGATTTTGGAAGCAAACAAGTACGTCAGATATGCTACTATCTGTGATAGTGACGGAAAAATACTATGGAATTCTCGTCGCAATGATATACAAAGTCTAATAACTCTTGAGGACACAAAAGATTCTCTAAAAAGAGTTGTAGGGAACTGGAAGGAACGTGAGAAACTTTCTGAAAAGATTGGGAGAGGAAGGTATAACGTAGAAGATTATGACAAGTTAAAGATAGTCACCGTTCCATTGAGAAATAATCATTTACTATATGTTCACGTTGAAGGTCACCAGCAGGAATACATTGGGGATATCATAAAAATTGTTGACTGGGTAGAGGAACACCCCTCAGAATAGAAGACCATTCCTTACATGTGAATTCAGAAAGTCTAGTTTAGTGTTAAAATTCTCTCATAGTTCTAAATCCCAAAATGGTTAAGTCTTGAACCAGAAATTAAGATAGAGATATGGATTTGGATGATGTCAATAAAAAAAGAATTGAAAACCTCATAAAAATAATGAAGGTGAAAGGATTTCTTACAGACGGCAAAGTTGAGGAGGCAATAAGTAAGGTCCCCAGACATCTTTTTGTCCCCTCAGACGTTATCAAATATGCCTATGAAGATGAAAGTCTTCCTACACAAAATGGACAAACTATTTCTCAACCATCTGTTGTTGCAAGAATGACAGAGTGGCTTGATGTAAAGAAGGGGAATAAAGTTCTTGAAATAGGATGTGGATCCGGATGGCAATCTGCCATCTTATCTCTTTTAGTTGGGGATGGCAAAGTGTTTTCTATCGAAATATCATCTTTTCTGGTAGAATTTGCCAAGAAAAATCTCGCAAAGGCTGGAATTAAAAATGTTGAAATAATTCAAGGAGACGGTTCGCTTGGCCTTCCAGAAAAATCTCCGTTTGACAGGATAATCGTGACAGCTGCGTGTCCAGAGTTTCCAAAACCTCTTGTTGAACAGCTTTCCATAGATGGATTGTTGGTGTCGCCAGTTGGAGAATTTATGCAATCAATGATTCTCTTGAAAAAAACCAAAGAGGGCATAGTAGAGTTGAAAAGAGAATTAGGTTATTCCTTTGTGCCATTAAAAGGAAAGTTTGGTTTTCAGTAGGATGAAAAAAGGTCTAGTCTGTTACTTTTCATTAATTTTGTTTCAGTGGTAAACCCACAAACGAATTTAACTCTTAAAAACGCAGATTTTTGGATGAAATTTAGCCTAAAAAAAGAGCTCTTACGATTTTTAGCAGAGGATTTGGGCAAAGGAGACATTACAAGTGCACTCTTACCTCGAAATAAAATCAAGGCAAAAATCATTTCAAGACAAAATTCAGTTGTGGCAGGTGCAAGGTATGCTAAAGAAATTTTTGTTCTAAGGGGGTGTAATGTTAAGATTCTAAAAAAAGATGCAAGTAAGGTTAAACGAAATCAGACGATCCTTGAGATTTTTGGGACGCCACAAGCAATTCTTTCATGTGAAAGAACTGCTCTAAACCTGCTTTCAAGAATGAGTGGAATTGCAACTCAAACAAATAATCTAGTAAAAAAAATTCCAAGAAAAACAAAACTTTATGCAACAAGAAAAACTGCCCCCGGTTTACGATTTTTTGATAAAGAGGCAGTAAAGATTGGAGGGGGAGAAAAGCACAGAATGTCACTTGACCAAATGATAATGCTAAAGGACAATCATTTATTGATTGGAGGCTCTATTGAGAAACTTGTAAAAAAAGCAAAAAGCAAATACAGCCAAGTCGAAATTGAGGTTGAGAATCAAAAAGATGCCATTTTAGCTGCAAAGGCAGGGGCAACAATAGTAATGCTTGATAATTTTTCTCCAAGTAAAGTATCAAGAACCATCGCTGCCTTGAAAAAATTAGGGCTAAGAAAAAAGGTAAAGGTTGAGGCATCTGGCGGAATTAATGCAAGCAACATACACCTTTTTGCAAAAACAGGCATCGATATGATTTCAATGGGGGAGGTTACAGATTCTGTGATCGGAATTGATCTAAGTTTAGAAGTTTCAACATAGGTTTTGTATCTAAATCAGGCTAGAAATAGAAATTAAGTTAATGAAGCTATTAGAAATTATACAAATTTAGCCAAATATCCTAGTAAAAAAGCCTTGAATACTTTGAATAATTTGTTTTAACAAATCAACTTCTTGGCTTAGCTCATCAATTTGTTCTCCCTGTCTTTCAAGTTCTTCTCTGAGTTTTCTGTTTTCATCAATTAATTCAGAAAGATCATCATCTTGAGATGATGGATTTGAAATGTCATTATCAATCTGTTCTTGTGCATTATCAAGTGTATCTTCAAATGTATTTTGTCCTGTTTGGCCAGGTACTGAAGAATCTACTGTAATGCCAACAAAACCAGTTGGTTCAGGTTCTAGTACTGGTGGAGGTGTAAGTATTGAAGTTACTGTGGTTCCTTTTACAGCAACTTTACCAACCATCCATGGGTGAACCATGCAGAAATATGGATATTCTCCTGTAGTGTCAAATCTTACTTTGAATGTACTGCCTGCCCCGAATAAACTACTATCAAAAATTCCATTTGGACCGCCAGCTGGGGTTCCACTTGTTACTGTGTGAGCAGCAGTATCTGCATTAAACCATGTTACAGTATCGCCAGTATCTACTCGTATGCTCAATGGAATGAAGCATTCGCCAGTTTCTTCACAACCTGGTACTCCAGAACCTTCAGAAAGTATTACATCCCCATAACTTGGCATTACTGGAGTTGTTGGTTCTGGAACTGGTTCATGTTCTTGTTCTGGAACTGGTTCGTGTTCGTGTTCTGGTGTTGGTTGTAGTGTTGGTTCTGGTTCAGGATCTCCTTCAACGGCAATCTGGAGTGTATGAGGTTCTGCCAACAAATCTCGATCTTTTGCATTATTCCATAGTTCGAAAGAAAATACATAATTTACAGGAGCAACTGTTTCCCAAGTGAGTATTGGCTCAAATGATTGACCTGGTGATAAAGAACCAGTAATCCAAACTTCAGTTTGAACAATTCCTTGAGTGTTTTTGACAATTGTTGCAAATGCAAACGGTATTTTAGTTGATTGTTGATTTTCTACCAAAGCAGTAAAAGTTACGAATTGTCCCACCGACGCAGTAGTAATCAAGTTGCCAAATGAATCAAGTATACGTGGATTTTTGAAAACTACACTTTCTGAAAGTACTAGTTCAGGTTCTGGAATGGGTTCTGGTTCTGGTGTTGGTTCTGGTGTTGGTTCTGGAGGTGGAGGATTATATACTGAAGCTGTAAAAGAAAATGTTGTAAAAGTTTTTTGTGTTCCATATTGAGATGTAACTTCATAAATTCCGCTTTCTTGAAATGGCGCACCAGCACGAATGCTATGAGAAAATTGACCACTTGGATCTGGTGTTACTTGTGCAAATGCAGCTATGTTACTAGTAGGTCCAATAATTATAATAGTTACAGGAGTATTAGGAAGTGATTCACTTAAAGTTCCAACATTTCCCGAAATTATTATTTTATCTCCATCTTTGTAAGAATCTCGATCAGTTGTGATGTATGCTTCTTGTGCATATGAAGTCGAGATTAGAAAAAACATAGAAAATAAAATTGAGAAGAATAAGGTTCCAGAAATATTGTTAATTGACTTACCTTTAATTTTCATGTGTACAATCAAAATTTCATCAAAAATTAGTTATAGGTGAAAGTGTGTCCTAAAAAATTACATAATTTACATAGTCAAAACCATGCCTGAAAATTCTTAATTCAATCAAAGTTCATATCAAATGTTAACTGAAACTTGATTTGTGTCATTTTTAAAAATAACTTGGTAGTAAAGCTTAAAAGATCACTTTGTGATGAAATTGACGTTGTCAATATCAAATAATAATCGTAATTCGAAAATTCTTTATTTTTCGGCCTTTTTCGTTGGAATAATCCTTTTAACAGGGTCTATTTTTCCTGTGATGTCTTTTGTTGAGGCACAACGACCATACAAAGTTATTGAAAGATTTGACCAGCAAGACGTTCCTCCCGGACTTACCAGAGTTACTATAGTCCATGGAGTAGATGAACAGAGAACAGAAATTGATCATGGGCCTGGCAAAGTACCGCCTCCATTTCAGAAACAAGAATCATTTCAATGTGGCAGTGGTGATTATACAGACCTATGTGATACAAACACTTGGACAGGTAGGTACTGGCCAAACCTTCCAGTAGAGTATAGGGTAAATCTAGCTAATTCTGGAGATGACGGAAATTATTTAGCTGCAGTAAATGCAGGAATTCAAGCATGGGAAGGTGATACCAATTCAAGTTTTGATGCAACTTTCCTTGGAACTACAAACAAAAAGACCACAACTGCTGAACCTCGAGCAAGAATGGATGGAAATAATGTAATTGGTTGGGGCAGTACAAACCACTTTGGTAATAACATCATTGCAGTAGTAGTTTATTTCTACTATACTGCTACTTTGCAAATGGTTGAGGCAGACATGAGATTTAATCAAGATTTTCCTTGGGCATCAAACGGAGGACCTGATGCAATTGATGAACCTGATACCACTCCAGGTCTTGCAGGCTTTTTTGATGTTCAAGGTATTGCTACACATGAGGGTGGTCACTTTGTTGCGGGTTTGACAGACATTTACCACGAAACTGAAAGAGAATTAACAATGTATGGTTATGGTTCTACAGGAGAATTATATGCACGTACGCTAGGATATGGTGACCAGCTCAGTATTGCTTCTGCATATCCAGGTTCATCACCTCCACCACTAGTAAACGATCCACCAACTGTTACAATTACGGGACCATCTAATGGCTCTACATTTGATGAAGGGGTTTCTATTTCATTTTCTGGAACCGCTAGTGATTCTGAAGATGGTGTTCTTACATCATCACTTTCATGGAGCTCTAATCCTGATGAAACAATTGGTTATGGAGGAAGTTTCTCAGCTACTCTCACTCCTGGAACCCATACAATCACAGCATCTGTTAATGATAGCGGAGGAAAAACTGGAAGTGATTCAATAACAATTACTGTTAATAGTTCAAGTCCTCTCCCACCAGGTGGCTCTACAATTAGTGTTGATTCAATTATTCTCACCACCGAAGGGGGCAAAAATCAAGATAAACACCTCAAAATAGCTCTTCATGTTTCTGATGATGTTGTAGGAGCAACAGTTTCAATTGAATTAGACAACACTACAACTGGGCAAACTTGGATTGGAACTGCAACAACAGATAGCAGTGGCAACATACTCTTTACTTTGAAGAATTTCCCTGATGGTTGTTATACCACAACTGTAACAAGTGTCTCCGCTAGTGGTTTCAATGGAGATAGCACCACTCCACCTCATGATGGTATTTGTAAACCAACATAGTTTTTTGTAAACTTAATGCATTTCGTAATGATAATCGCTAACTAATTGCAAGCATTCGTTCTATTGCAAGACGAGCCTTATCTGCAGTTTTTTTTGGAACTTTGACTTGGTACTTGTCTTCTACAAGAGAATCATAGACTTTTTGAAGCGAAATCATTTTCATGTATTGGCATTCTGCTTTTTCTGAAGCCGGCACAAATGTTTTTTCTGGGTTTTGTTTTCTCATTCTGTACAAAATTCCAGTTTCCGTAGCAACAACAAATTGATTTGCACTAGATTTTTTAACATGGTTCATCATGCCTTCTGTTGAAAGAATTTGAACCTGTCTTCCATTGTAGCTACCTGTTGCGATATCATAGAGATATGGCGTGGTACAGCTGCATTCAGGATGTATAATAAATTCAGCATTTGTCATTGAATCAAGTTTTTTCTGAACATCTTCTGGTTTAATGCCAGCGTGAACATGACATTCACCAGCCCAGATGTACATATTTTTTCTTCCTGTCAACTTGGAAACATAAGAGCCTAAAAACATGTCAGGTAAAAACAAAATCTCTTTGTCTTCAGGAATTGCTTTTACAACATTTACTGCATTTGATGATGTACAACAATAATCAAGTTCTGCTTTAATGCCAGCTGTTGTGTTAACATACCCAACCGTGATTGCATCAGGATGTTGTTTTTTCCATTCCTTCAGATCATCAACAGTAATAGAATCTGAAAGAGAACATCCTGCATCTAAATCCGGAATCAAAACTTTTTTCTGTGGACTTATTATTGCTGCAGTTTCTGCCATAAAATGTACACCACAAAACAGAATTGTTTTGTGAGGGGTTTTTGCAGCTTGTCTTGCTAATCCCAGAGAATCACCAACAAAATCGGCAATGTCTTGCACATCAGGTACTTGATAATTATGTGCAAGAATTACTACATCTTTTTCCTTTTTCAATTTCAGAATTTTGTCTTGTAATTGCAAACGGTATAAATCCCTTTTTTGGGCATTTAAAGAAAGAGAATACTACACATAATTTCTGCAAATTATACATAGGTGGCAATTTTTGCCAAGTCAGGTACCAATCTGTATGTCATCAGAACATATTGCTCTAAGACGTTCTATGACAGAAAGAATTGCTAACCTACTTGTTTTAGGATTTGTAGAATCTGGAACGTTTTCTATTTTAAATGACATTTTTCCAAACTTTCCTTCAGCATGTATTTCGTGAGTGTTTTTGTCAGTATTAGGATCCGCTACTATTCGTACCTTGGTTTTTTCACTTCCCAAGCCAGCTAAACTTAGTAGTGCTGCTACGTTGATGTTTTTTGGGAATAAACTTACAGCTTCCTTCGAGGTTCCCTCAAAGATTGTTGTTTTTTCATTTATTTTTTCAATATCAATATCTGCAGTTTCAAAAAATTTTGCTCCTTTGAGAGAACGTGGGTGCTTTGTTGTAGTCAAGATAACAGAATCAAGTTCACCTTGAACAGATTTTAAAGCGTCAAGACCTGCGATTGCTCCTGATGGAAGATAAATTGTTTTTTTAAAGTCTTTGCAGGCGTCTGATAATACCTCAAAAACTGATTCATCTAATAATGCGCCTACACTCATTATCATCAAATCTTTTCTATTTTGAATCACGCTTAGTGCTACATCTTTTACTGCATCTTGGGAGGCAGCTTCTACTACCAAATCTACAGGATTTGATGACAATAGATGAGAGTTTTTAACAATTTCTGGTTTGTGTTTTAATTTAGATACTAGTAATTCAGATGCTTCTTTTGATTGATCATAAACATGGGTAAGAGTTGCTGGAATTTTTCCAGAATCTACAGCAAGAGCTATTTGGGTTCCTATTGCTCCACATCCTAGCAAACCAATTTTTTTCAAATTCTGTCTTCTTCTGTCATTCCGTCAGGTACTTGTGCTTTTTTATTAAGAATGTCTTTAGTCGAAAACTTCATCGAGAGTTTTTCCAATTCCTTTTTGCAAATGAAACAGTTCTAAGTCAATAAAATATTATTCTCATTCTTTTAGATAAATCAGATCTTCTTGATCGACAGTTTGCATAGTGTAGATGAAAATTTCGATTCTCTTAAATTACTGCTAGTAATAAAATAGAGATTGCTTAAACAGGAATATTCCTCTCCATCTACAAATTTTATTGATAGTGTAAAACATAGCATAGAAAACCAAGTATCTGCTGGAACTTCAAATGTAGAGAAAGGACGTTTATTTCTCAAATGGGTTCTAACAAAAGCATTTCACGCAACAGAGGATGATGCAGAAAATGGAATACTTGATGGACCAAATGATCACGGTATTGATGCAATATTAGAAGTGCCTGGTAGTGAAGTGAGTTTCTTTAGAATTTTCCAATCAAAGTATGGAAAATCACATAGCATTGATGAAATTCATGCATTCAAATCAAAGATCAATGATCTTTTGGAACAGAATCCTAACGATTTACCAGAAGGTAGAATACGTGATGCGTTGATTAACATTAAAAACAAAGATTGGGAAATTGAAACAATTTACGTAACGGACCAACCTGTTGACTTTAACGATGAAGAAAATTTTCATGTATATGGCCTTTCACAAATTGTTGAGAAGCTTTGGAGTGACATAACTGAACCAGCTGAAGATAAAATAGAAAAAATAACCCTTGAAAAGGAAATGGTTTTTGACAGTACTATATTTGGAGCAATTTCTCTTAGTGAGGTAGGACATCTTGTTTTGAGAACTAGAAAATATATTTTCGAATCAAATATTCGAAAGTTTTTACCAGTTAAAACAAAAGTGAATAAACAGCTTCGAGAAACCCTGTTAAACGAGCCAGAAGAAGTATTCTATTATAATAATGGGATAACTATAGTCGTAAAAGATTTTGAAGTAAAAGGAAATGAAATAAAGTTAATTTCACCACAAATTGTAAACGGAGCACAAACTTCTACCTCTATTGCTGACATAGTCAGAGGTGATCCTAACATCAAAGGAAACATACAGATCACCATTATCAAAGAGGATGTTAGAACTACAAGAAATAACATTACTCGTTATAGAAATTCACAAAATGCTGTTAAAGGCAGAGATTTAATTTCTTTAGAAAGATTCCACGATTCCATTTATGGACAGCTTCAAACAAAACTGGGATATTATTATGAACAACAAGCAGGATCATGGATAGCACTAAGTGACAAAGAAAGAGATTCCTTCAAAGGACAGGAAATTTTCAATAATTATCTGTCAGATGATCACGATTATAGAATTCCAGCAAATGATGCAATACAAGCAATGGCTGCTGCAATTGAACAGGATCCAGCCAAACCCTATGGCAGTGTAAGTAAATACATGCCAGGTGGAATCGAATATCACAAGATTTTCTTTGAAGGAAATTTAGTTGATGATTATCGTTTGTTACTATATCCATATTTGGTGAAATCTTACTGTGAAAAGGAATTTCATTATGGCACTAAACAAGCCAACATGGATGAGAAAAAATACGCTAGATTACTTTATGTAACAACGTATTTCATGGCATTAAAAGATCATATAATAGGGAAAAATATTGATTTCAAAAAAGAACCAAACATACTAGATCCCTATTTTGAAGATTTTGAAACAAATGAAAAACTGTTAAAGTTTACAGATGAAATACTAGACCAATTTTTCGATCAAACATTACACATCAGACAGGATGAGGATGGTAGAGATAAAATGACTTTACAT
>JADFLH010000015.1 GCA_022564515.1 Nitrososphaerota archaeon | reverse complement strand
GCCATGGTTCAGGCTCGGGTTCTGGTTCAGGCTCGGGTTCTGGTTCAGGCTCGGGTTCTGGTTCAGGCTCGGGTTCTGGTTCAGGCTCTGGAGTGGGTGGGGGAGTAAATCCTGAAGCAGTAAATGAAAATGTAATCGTTGTTTTTTGTGCTCCATATTGAGCTTTTATTACATAATCTCCAGTTATTTTCATTAATCCGCCAGCTTTCACAGAAGTTGAAAATGCTCCAGAAGAATCTGGGATTATTTGATCTACAGTGACAATATTTCCACTTGGATCCAATATAACCAAAGTAACTGCTTGTGCAAAGTTTTCATTTAGACTTGTAATTATTCCAGAAATTCTAATTGTATCATCGTCATTGTAGGAGGACTGATCGGTTTCTATAATAAAAGGTGCTATACTAGATTCATCAATATCTTGGCATACGCCCAGTTGGAAAACTTGGTTGGGGCCACAATCAGATGGTTGTTGAGCAAATGTAAATCCTGTAAAGCCGTATGAGAATATTGAAAGAGAGAGTAGTATTAATGCTAGGTTCCCGAAACGCATCATTTGCTGGATTCTACAAACGCCCGAGAGTATTTATGTATTCAGCGAAAGAAAATTTGACTCCATTATACTATGATTATAACTTCTTTGACCAAAAATTACTATCAAATACATTTCAGCTTCAGGATCAATCTCAAGTTTTAACTAACGGCATATAAAAAACCAAATGTGCAAAAATCAGTAATTCTTTTGTTGATTGTGGGGGTGTTAATTCCTATAGGGATTGCACTTTCATACTATAGTTCACTGATAATTACTAAAGATCTTGTAACTGAACAGTCAAGTATTATTTCAGGCGATTCCCTTCAAGTGGATGCAGAACTTTATCCATCAGTTAGTAAAATTGGGTTATATTTTGTTCAAACAATGAATTTTGATGAAAATTCCATTCATGCAAAAATTTTTGACCCATCTGGTAGTCAAATTGTTTCAAAAACTCTAGAATCTGAAAAATTTGAAGACAGATTTGAAATTTTAACAAGTGGAACATACATACTTGTTGTAGAGAATTCTGGTCCTGAAGAAACAGTAATAATTGGAGTATTAAGCTACTTGCCTGACAAAGGCATTATTTCTCTCAGTTATACTGGAGTTTACATGCTAATTGTGGGGATGATGGGGATGGTTGGATTAGGAGTATTTGTAATAAAAAATAGACAAAAAAATGATGTCAGTTAAGGTAGCTATCCATTTTAGTAAGACCATCAATAGCCGTATCAAAATTCCCTTCATGTTCAATGATTTTGGCTAGTTTTTCCCCATTAGCTGAAAACATAATTTTTCCATTTTCTATTTTTTCTTCAACAAATCCATGATCTAACAAATATGAAAGATGTTTTTTTACCTCTTCTTCAGAAACGCCTGATTTTTGAGAAAGATATGAAGACTCTTTGCCTTCGTTTTCTAATTCTGCAAGAATTTCTGAGGTAATTGGATCAAACATACATTCTAATATTTTTTCTTTGTCAAAAGAGTCTTCCAATTTAGATTACCAGTTTTGTTTTGTACTTAAAACCTTTCGCGTATTTGAAAGATAATCATGAACTAGTACCCTGTCCATATTTTCTTGGTTAATATGATAGGCTTTACCCCTGAGCTCTTTTTCAAGTCCTTGTACATATTCCAAAAGCTCTTCTTCATCACTTATTACAATTGTATCTATTTTGATATCTTCTCGAAGACATTTTTTTGCTTCAATGAGGGTTCTGTTGTGTATCTTTGGATCCACTCTCTTGTATCTATAGCTAAGGTAAACTTGTCTTCGAGGATCAAAATCAAGAGTCATATTTCGTTCCTTCTTTACCTTTGATAGTATTGAAGTATCTGGCTCATAGAAATGCCAATAAGGTTTTTCGGAAATGATTTCATTTTTTTGTTGCTCGTTTTCAACAAAACAGGCACTTGGCTGACCATCAGTAATCAAAACTATCCTCTTATTTTGAGCTGTATTTTTTTGTAAAATTTTTCTTGCTAATCTTAATGCGGCTTGATAATTTGTATAGTGTAAAAAAGCCTCATGAGCGTCATATGTTTTTAGAAATGGAATGTCATAATTATTTACTATTGATGCCAATGTTCCAAAGCCTACAACAAAAATGGAATCTTCGGGAAAATATTTTTTGTTAAGCACATAAAGGCTCCATAACGCTTTTTTTGCTGCTTCAATTCTACTCTTTCCGTTTTTCCCAAGTAATTTCTTCATGGTGGAGCTTAAATCGATACAATAAACAACTGCCACTTTAACATCTTCAAATGTTTCAAATTCTTCAAGGTCATCCAGTTCTAAAGAAATTGGAAAATCAATTTTTGTTTTATGTTTGGAAATTCGTTGTATTGAATTTAGAATTGTATGTGGAACATTTAGAAATTTAATATCATTTCCAAGCTCAAATTTTTTTGTACTATCCATCAATACATCTCCCTCCCCTGAATAGCTTGTGTTATGGGAGCCTGAATCATCCATGGTTAAATCTTTCATAACTCCATCAAGTATTTTACTTCCAATTTCCAAAAAGCCCTTATTTGTTAACCAATTTTTTTTATCTCGAAGATATCCTTTTTCTTGTAAAAGTTTTGTGATTGGATAAGAGCCTTTCTCAAAATCAATATTTTGAGTTTCGATTTTGGATTCTTGTTCATTTTTTGATTTGCTTAAATCTTGAAAAATTGATTCCAATTTTATGATTGAGGAACCTTCATCAGGATCAATATCTTGAGTTTTGATTTTGGATTCTTGTTCGTTTTTTGGTTTGTTTAAATTTTGTAAAATTGATTCAAGTTCTTCCATAGTAGGTGTCTTATCTTTAACAGCCTGGTTTGCTAATACCTCTAAAATCTGTTCAATTTGTTTGTCTGATAACTGACTTTCTGATTTTGATTTTTCTTTATCTTTTTTGTGTACAAAATAAACAAAATTGTTTGTGTCAAGCAGGACCATATCCAACCTCATTTTTATCTAAAACCTTTGGATTTGTCCAACACAGACCTTCAAGAATGATTTCTGTTAGAGCAGATAGTAATTCGTTTTCAGGTTGTTTTGTTAGCTCTACATATTTGGTGTCAATTTTAAAAAGTTCTAATTGTTGCTTCAAAGCATTTTGAGATAATTGAATTATGTTTAGTTTTGATTCAACTATCTTCTTAAGTTTCGAAAAATTTCCAAGTTGTTTACTATATGATGTCTCACCATTTTTCCAAATTAAATTTTGAGACACTTGAAATGTATTTTCGCCAAATTCCTGCTTAATTGATTCAAGTGTTGTGTTATCGATGTCTTCCAAATATTCTAGGCAGGTTTCTTTTATTGATTCTTTTAAAAACTTATCAAAAACTTTCTCACGATTCTTTACAGTATCATCTAGTTCTGAAAGCTGGAATTTAACTACTTGATTTAGACAATGCATGTCAGAAATTCGTGGTACCGATAAAATTTTGTTAGGCAAAGCTCTTGTCCTTTCAGCTTCACCTACCAATAATTCAAGTCCATGAATCCCTAGTCTTACGCTGACTCCGGTTTCTTGGTTTATTTGTGTAGAATTTCTAGTTTTTTGTACTACCTTTGCCAAAGTTTTCAATAATGGAGACAAGATCAATGATTTTGAAATATTTGCTTCTTGAATAATGATTATTATTTCATCTTCAATGGTGTTAGGATAGTGAGTATAGATGTGGCTTTTTAGTCTGTCATACAATGGTTCTATAACTTTTCCCGAGTGGGTGTAGTCAATTGGATTAGCTGTTGCAAAAAAAACTGTTTTTGGTTCAAAGATTACCGGGTAGGAACCGGTAGTATAATAGCCTTCTTGTAAAACAGAAAGTAATGCAACCTGTTTTCTAGGATCAAGTACTGGTAATTCATCAATGCAAAAAATACCATGCTTTGCTTGCATTAATTGGCCAGGAGAATATGATTCGATTTTGTACATTTCGATTCCCTTCTTTGCTACCTTCACTGCATCAATGTAACCAACTAGATCTTTTACAGAGATGTCAGGTGTTGCGAGAACATACTTGTATCTATCTTTTCCATCTATCCACTCAATCGGAGTTTCTAGTTTGCTTTCACGGATTTTTTCTGCACTTTCGGGATCAACATAGAATTTTGGGTTTTTGGCTTGTACGGTTTTTCCTTCTAAAAGTGAAACAAGTTCTTTTTTTGGTAAATCCATGGGGCAATCATTTGTTATACTATGTTGAATGATTGGGATCGGAGATAGAAGATTTTCAGCAATTGTTTGAATAAGTTTTGTTTTTCCTTGGCCTATCTGTCCTATTAAGAAAACGTCGTGTCTGGAAAGAATTGCTCTGTCAAGAGATGGTAAAACGTCATCTTCATATCCAATAATTTCAGGATATTTTGATTCGCCTCTTTCAATTTTAGAAATTAAATTTTTACGAAGTTGTTCTTTCACATGGACGAGTTTAAAATTAATTTCTAAAAGATCTCCAAGTGTCTTAACATCATTATAATCTTCAGGTACTCCTGCTTGTACTTCGGTATATTTTGGAACAGAATTATAACTCCTTTCTACAATATTTTCGTAGTTTTCAGACATATACTTGATTTCGTTTTGATGTGATTTATAATATTGCCACTGGTTTAACTATTTTAAACTATCAAGTCCAAAATTCTAGCAGGGTTTTTATCGGGGTAACTTTGAATTTTGCATACTTGACTACTCAGGAATATAGATACATAGTTAGGATAGTAGGAAGCGACATACCTGGAGACAAGAAGACCCTCATTGGTCTCACTCAAGTTAGAGGAATTGGTTATAATTTTGCAAATGCGATTTTAGATTCTCTTAAAATTAATCCAAACACTAACATTGGTTATCTTACAGATTCACAGGTTCAATCAATTGAAAAAATTCTAAAAAATCCCTTAGAAGTAAATTTTCCAACATGGTTTCTCAACAGAAGAAAGGATATCCAAACGGGCGAGGATAAGCATTTGATTACTTCAGATATTGCATTTACAGTAAGAAATGATATTGAAAGAGAAAAGGCTACAAATAGTTGGAGAGGATTTCGCCATATGTATGGATTGAAGGTTAGAGGACAAAGAACTAGGACTACTGGACGAAAAGGAGGAGCTGTTGGAGTAGCTAAAGGAGGAAAAATTTTACCTGCAAAGGCTGAGGGTAAAGCTCCAGCTGCTGAGGGTAAAGCTCCAGCTGCTGAGGGTAAAGCTCCAGCTGCTGAGGGTAAAGCTCCAGCTGCTGAGGGTAAAGCTCCAGCTGCTGAGGGTAAAGCTCCAGCTGCTGAGGGTAAAGCTAAGACTGCAGATAAGAAGGGGGATTCAGCTGCAGGAAAGAAGGCAGATAATAAAAAGTAGGGACAATAAATGGGAGATCCTAAAAATCCAAGAAGAGTTTGGAGAAAACCAAAGCGTCCATTTAACTATGAATTAAAAATGGAGGAGCTCAAAACTCTCGGTACTTTTGGACTGAAAACAAAAAGGGAGTTATGGAAAGCTCACACAGAGCTTTCTCGAGTTAGAAAACAAGCTCGTTCTTTACTTGCATTGAGACAAGAAGTTAGAGAGGAAAAAGAACCAGTACTTATGAAATCATTAACAAAAATTGGATTGGTGGAAGAAAATTCCACTCTCGATGATGTGTTAAATCTTCAAGTTACAGACTTGTTATCACGTAGATTGCAAACGATAGTTCTAAAAAAATTTGGTTTTCGAACACCATATCAAGCAAGGCAATCAGTAGTTCATGGACATATAATTATTGGAAATAGGATAGTTAACATCCCTTCGTACATTGTTACAACTGAAGAGGAAAAAAATATTCGTATAGCGCCCGAATCTTCATTAAAGGAACTTTTATCAAAATTAGAGTCAAAAACTGAACCTATTTCTGAAGATAGCGGGGTTACAGAATCAGGAGAACAATCAACTGTAATCAAGACTGAAGTTGGCGTTGAAGCAAAGGTTGAAAATACTTCCACTGATTAATTATAAAATTAAGCTTATCTCTAAATATTACAAATCCTGAGATAGAAAAGATATGTGTTCAATAATCGGCTATTATGGCAAAGAAATTGCGGCACCAATTATAGTCAAGGCTCTTAAACGGATGGAGTATAGAGGTTATGATAGTGTAGGCGTTGCAACAAAATCAGAGAATCAAATATATGTAAAAAAAGGCATTGGTAAAGTAGCTGAAGTAAATGAATCACTGAAACTTTCCAACTTGCCAGGAAATATAGGAATTGGACATACCAGATGGGCTACTCATGGAAAAGTAACTGATGAAAACGCACATCCTCACTCTAGCAATTCAGGCAAAATTACTATAGTGCATAATGGGGTGATTGAAAATTTTACTGAATTAAAAGAAAATTTGCAAAAAAATGGTTTTACATTCAAAAGTGAAACTGATACCGAAGTAATTGTAAATTTAATTCAACAGAATTTATCAAAATATTCTGATGTAAAAAAATCAATTTTAAAAACTGTTTCTCAATTAAAAGGTCATTTTGCTTTTGTTGTTATGTTTGATGATGGAACCTTAGTTGCTGCTAGATTTCATGAACCTCTTATCATTGGCATTGGAAAGAATTCTTATTTCATATCAAGTGATGTGTTGGGGTTTATTGAGAACACTGATGATGCAATATACTTAGATAATGGCAACATTATGATTATTGACTCGTCGGATCTAAAAATTTTTAGCTTCGATGGGACCAAACTTAAAAAACCAATTACAAAAGTAGCAAAGGAATTTGCTGACGTAAACAAGGGTGATTATGCACATTTTACTCTGAAAGAGATATCAGAACAACCAGATACCATACTAAAAGCTGGTGAAGATACCCTTGAAGCATTAGAAAATATGGTTGATTTCATAAAACATGCAAAGAATGTGTATTTTACGGGAAGTGGAACAAGTTTCAATGCTGCTCTTTTAGCAAAAAACCTAATGTCAAAGTATGCCAAAGTTAAGGTTGAGCCTTTAATCTCCAGTGAGATCCTATCCATTCCTGAATCAATCGAGCCCAATTCAATCTTGATTGTACTTTCTCAAAGTGGAGAAAGTGCTGATGTTTTAGAAGCAGTAAATATTGCAAAACAACAAACTGCAAAGATTCTTTCAATTGTGAATTCATCTCTTTCCTCTCTTGTACAAGAATCTTCCTTGGTAATTAGAATGGGTTGTGGACCAGAGATAGGGGTAGCTGCCACTAAGAGCTTTACTGCAGAACTTGCAATTATCTACAAAATCACAGAGAAGTTATGTGAAGGTTGTATGGGAATTGATTTCAACAAAATTTCTGAAGCAATTTCAAAGGTTCTTACTAATCACTCAAAAATCCAAGCAATTGCTAAAGAATTGAAACAAGTATCTGACATTTACGTAATAGGAAGGGGGGTTCATTATCCAATTGCAATGGAGGCTGCTCTCAAGTTAAAGGAGCTAACCTATATTCATGCTGAAGGAATTGCTGGAGGAGAACTTAAACATGGTCCTTTGGCACTAATGGATTCAAATGTGTATGTAATCATAATTAATCCTGATGATTCAACATATACTGATACCATTACTAACGCACATGAAATTAAATCTCGTGGTGCCAAAATAATTGGAGTGTCTAACAAGAATAATGAAATTTATGATCATTGGATTCAAATTCCAAAGATTGATGAACCAATGTATCCAATAATAGAAATTATTCCGATTCAATTATTAGCATATTATTCTGCAATTGAAAAAGATACTGATCCTGATTATCCAAGAAATCTTGCTAAATCAGTTACAGTCAAGTAAATATTCTCTGATATTCCTTTTCAATTAATTCTAGTAATGTTTGCGAGTTTGTTCCTGTTTTTAAAATCGAAGCAATGATGCTACCACCTGCACCAGCTCCTTCTTTTGCAAAACCTTGTGAATATGCTCTAATCCCCTCAAATTTTGAAATTTCTAATTTTGGATTTACAGTTAATATAGGTATATCCGAAACTTGAGCCACAATTTGTTGAAAGTTAGCTGTTTTATCGTTTGTAATGTAACAAGTAGTTCCAATTGCCGTATTGTTTTCATTAAATCCAATCTTTTTCCCAAAGGCTAGAACTGCAGCCATCTGTGTTCCTCCTGAAAGTAAGACGTTTGTGATTTCAGATGCAGAACTTAACATTCCTGCAATTACAGGAATCATAGGATCACCTAAGTTTGATACAATAACAAAAGGATCGTCAGAATCAAATCTTTTTGATGCACTTTCCACAACCCTATTTTTTAATTCTACAGGATTGTTTGGAATACTGGAGCTTACCATCGCATCCAATCCTAATTTTCTCATCACAGCTAAAGCAGTTGTAGTGCCTCCTGGAATGCTTTCACCAATCAATAAACAATTTGTTAAAGATGCCAATGTTCTTCCAATGATTCTACCGTAATCAACTGCCCGAACTACAGACGAATTTTCAAGTGCAGGAGATTGTGCAATATTTTTGCCAGACTCTATATCAATATGGAAATATGGAAGCTGAGGGGTGATTTTGCTTCCTGCATTAATTATTACGTGAGGAATACTTGCTGATTCTAATGCCACTTTAGTTAGTAGAGCAGGAGTTGGCTTTCCATCTGGAGTCATCGGAATTTTCTCAATGCTTTTACAGAATCCATAATGGAGAAATTCAGCGTCAGCCGCAGGAGTGTATTTTATAGATTCCTGATCTACGCCTGCTATTGTTATTCCAGGAATTTCACATGTTGCTGTATATGAAATGACAAATGAAAAGAGAAAATCCTTTTTTTTTATTCTATCGATGAAATTTTTTCCTTTTTCAGAATTTCCTAATATTTCAATGTCATACATCAATTTTTCACTATCCAATTATTGCAGTGAATTCTTGTTCAGTTCTTTTTTGCATTACAAAATTGGTCGCTTTTTCTTTCCTTAATGTTGATGTTGGTGTGGGGCCGTAGTTATGACCTGGATACAGAACTAAATTATCATCTAAATTGGAAATGATTTCAAACAAACTATGATAAAGCTCCTTTGAACTTCCTCCAGGCAAATCAACACGACCGCAATTTCCAACAAAAAGTGTATCACCAGAAAAAATCTTAGCATCGCCAACTAAACAAATACCATCTTTGGAATGGCCCGGAGTGTGAATGATTGAAAGTTCTGAATCGCCAAATGTTATTTTATCTCCATCCGTTACAGTCAAATCATGTTTTAGTTCAGATGCTTCATGTTGTATTATTTTGGCACCTGTCAATTTTGTCATTGCTTCATTTCCCAAGGTATGATCAAAGTGGTGATGTGTATTTACAATGTATTTTACCTTCAAGTCATTTCGTTTTATTATCTGTTCAATGTTTTCCAGATCCCATGATGGATCAATAATTATGGCTTCTTCAGTCTCTTCATCTTCTAAAATATACGAAAAATTTTGCATGCCTCCTACTTGTATTTGATGTACTTTCATAGTACGCCTTCCTCTGCTTCTGGAGGAATTCCAATTTTTTCAACAATAATTTTTCCACACAGATCATTTCTCTTGGGTATTCCTTTTTTCATCTTGTGAAATGTTACAGTTAGATTAGCTTTTACAACTATGCTTGCCGTATCGCCTGTGTCAGGATCTAGACCAGATGGAACATCAACTGCGAATTTGAAAGCATTAGAATTATTCATGAAATTTATTGCAGATGCATACGGTTCTCTAATTTGTCCTGAAATCCCCGTTCCAAGAATTGCATCAATAATTATATCTGGCTCGTAGTCAAAATTTGTATTTGTTCCAGTAATTAGCTTCACAGAAGGCATTTTTTCTAAGAGTTTCCAATTCCATTGACTTTCCTCAGTCTTTATTTTTTCTGGCTCTCCAAGCATAACTACAGTTATAGATATTCCATATCCAGATAGATGACGAGCCATGACGAGTCCATCACCTCCGTTATTACCTAATCCTGCAAATATGATTACACTCTTTTTTGAAATATCCTCGAATTTTTTTACTAAATTCTTTACTGCAGCAGCTCCTGCATTTTCCATCATGAATTTTTTCAAAAATCCCATTTGGTGACCATTGTTTTCTATTTGCATCATTTGTTTTACAGAAATTTCCATGATTTATTCAAAAAATGAACATCAAATAAGAGCTTTGGCAAACGGCTTTATCTTGGTGTCAAATCAATAAAATCATGTCATTAAAAAATGTGAAATCATCTCTTGGCAGTATTTCAAAATCTTTATCTGTTTTACAGGATTCTAGAGAATATCTCATAAAAAATACCCGAGAGGTTACAATTTTGTGTAGTCATGCCATCATTAACATTCACAAAGGAGATCGTAAAATCGCTAAAGCAAAGATTCAGCGAGCACGAAATTTGTTAAAATCATTCAGGAAAAAAGCAACAGGAGAATTACAACGCTATTTAGTAACACCAGAACAAGAATTCGTTGAAGCAAATGCATTGTTAGCTATTGTGGAAAAAAAGAATATACCAGATCATAAAACCATCTCTGTTTCAAACGAATCCTATGTACTTGGGCTCTTAGATTGTATAGGTGAATTAAAAAGACTTATTTTTGATAATATTCGAGTTGGTAAATCTAAAGAGGCCGCAAGATTTTTTGAAATCATGGAAAATTTGTATCTTTATCTGTATCCCTTTGCCATACATGATAAGATACTAAAAGAAGCAAGAAGGAAATTAGATGTAAATAGGATTCTAATAGAAGATGCAAGAGCAGTTTTAACTGAAGAAATTAGAAGAGATCATCTAATTAATACAATCAAAAAATTACAAAAATAATTTTTTGAAAAATTGAATGCGGGGGATATAGATAAGACGATACATTTTACACTCACGTGAAAAGTATAGTTTTATTTTAATTCAATAATTCGTGTAATCTTAGTATGATTACCAACTTATGATTAAGCTACAATTTTTGTGAATAATGGAGATGTATATCAGTTTGACTTTGAAAAACATGATTCAGAAGAATATCAATTCAATTCTTTGATGAAATCTGTTATTACTGACTAATATTTTGGTTATTCAATAAAAAACGCAGTGTTAAGATATATTGTTCAAGCTTTTTTGTAGACCGATTTTGTACTGATTAGATGCAACTTTCCTTGGGGTTTTCTAGGACTCCGATAGACGAAAATTGTTCCCACCTTCTTCCTCAAGAGACATTTCAAATCGGTACACAAAGATGAAAATTTACCTCATGAAAACGAACCAGAATGAAGGGCTCCAAACAGTTGCGTTTGACTCACTCTCCCGGCGCTTTACACAATCATTTAATGTTCAAATGTCAATAACTTGTTATTGACCAAATTTGATGTCGCAATAATTGGGGGAGGAATACTTGGCACCAGTATTTCTTATTGGATTTCAGCATTATATGATCTGAAAATTTGTGTAATAGAGAAAGAATCCGATGTTGCAATGCATGCAAGCAGCAGAAACACTGCTGTAGTACATTCACCATTTTACCTAAATCCAGAAACAAAGGGGATTTTGGCAAAATCTGCAATCATTTCATACTCAATGTGGGAAAACCTAGCAAAAGATAGAAACATCCCATGGCTAAAAACTGGTGTTTATGAAATTGGATTCAACGATGAGCAGTACAAAAGCCTTGAGGAATTTATGGAATGGGGAGACATTAATGGAATTCCAAAAGGAGATTTAGAACTTTTAGATGGAAAAGAAATTGCGAAAAGAGAACCAAATGTAAAATGCCACTCAGGTGTTTTTTGTAATAGAGAAGTTTCAACAGACTTTGGAGCATTTACTCGTGAAATTAGTAAAGATTCTAAAAAAAATGGAACAAAATTTCTTTTGAACAGTAATGTAAAATCAATTAAAACAAACAATGGGAACTCAACAATAATGTTTGAAGATAATTCTGAAATAACATCTAATTTTGTAATCAATTGTGCTGGTGGAAATGCACTTGACATTGCACAAACAATGTATCTTGCAAAAGAATATTCAGACTTACATTTTCGTGGCGAATACTGGGTCGCAGAACCACAATATCGTGATTTAGTAAAATCCACTATCTATACGGTCGCAGAATTCAAAGGATATCCATTCTTAGATCCCCACTGGATTAAGAAAGCAAACGGGGAAACTGAGATTGGTCCAAACGCAGTTCCAGTTTTAAGTCCAGAAACTTACAATGGATATCTTGGTGATATCAACACATCAATAACAAAACTAAAAGAAATTGTTACTGGAAATGCATTAAAGCTGTTATATGACTCTCAATTTTTGAAAATGGTTTCAAAGGAATGGATGAGCTCTATTTCAAAAACTGCAATGGTAAATCGGGTCCAGAAATTTATTCCAAAAGTAAAACCTGAATATTTTTCAAAAAGAGGAACAGCTGGTATACGATCACCTGTAATCACCCCTAAAGGAAAATTCTTACTAGATGTAATGGAGCTTGAAAATGATAACTCTTATCATATCATAAATTATAATTCACCAGGAGCAACAGGCGCGCCTGCTTATTCTGCATTTATTGTAAAAAGGCTACAAGAGAAGGGATTTCTTGATTACGCTTTAAAGAAAAAAGAATCATTTTGGAATTTTGACGATGTGATTAACCACGCCTAGAAAAATACTTCAAGGGAAATTCCACTAATACATTTAAAATTTAAATAATCAAGCTTAATATCGCCTAAAAAAAAATTTTCCCTGTTGCTACCTGATAGATGTTCAGTAAAAAAAGAAGGAAAACAATGCGTTAATCCACCAGAGTTTGTAATATCTGTAGTTGTAGAGAATGAGGAATACATGATTGGAGTAACATGCCAAAAACATAAGCAAGCAGTATCTGAGAAGGTAAAAATCCTTCAAAATGAGGGCAAAATCCCAAAAGGAAAAGTCAATTTTTCAGGACTTAAAGCAGTGGGAACAGATTGCATTAGGGCAGATCCTGAAGATATTATTCAAATTGATTAAAGATTGAAATAATTTCTAAAAGAAACTTTCTCAAGATGTTAAAAGAAATTCTTTCTGATTTACTAAAAATAGACGATATTCTTTTTATTGTAAAAAGTGAGGGCGCAGTTAGCGAAATTAGGAGTAATTCTCTTGGAATTAAACAGAAAGATCAGTGGATAACAATTGGCGATAATGATGGTCCATGTCATATGCATATCAATGCTAAAAACATCAAGAAAGCAAGATTTGTTATGGAGGACAAACCTGAACGAACTAGTTTTAGTGTTATGTTTTTTGATGAAAAAGATGAAAGAATACTTGGAGCCTTTTTTACAAAAATGTATGATGAAAACAAGAATTTAAAATCAGATAGAAAAAAACTCTATGACGATTTATTTTCAAAATATGGTTCAAAAGAAACTATAGAATTTACTTAATATTAAACTGTGTAAATTGGTTTTTTATCTGATAAAGCAAGCTCTAAATTTTTTACAGTAAGCTCTGTCATCTTTTTTCTTGTTTCGATTGTAGAGCTTCCTACATGCGGTGCTAACACAACATTCTGCATTTTTGTAAATGGATGATTCTTTCCAATTGGTTCGTTTTCAAAAACATCTAGTGCTGCTCCTGCAATGATTTTTTTTCTTAGAGCTGAAACAAGATCCTTTTCTTTAATTATATTTCCACGAGCAGTGTTTACAAGAAATGAAGTATTTTTCATTTTCTTAAGAAAGTTCATGTCAACTAACTGATGCGTTTGCTTTGTATATGGAACATGAATTGAAACTACATCACTTTTTCTTAACAATCCATTTAGTGATTCATATTTAGAATGTGTAGAAATCTCAATTTTTCGTGCTAACCGCTTTCTATTGTGATAAATGATTTTCACCCCAAACGCGTTTGCTCTTTTAGATACAGCTTTTCCAATCCTTCCTAATCCAAGAATCCCTAATGTTTTTCCCGCAAGATCATTTCCAACATAATCATACACACCGTAGATTTCTTTCCAACCCCCTTTTCGAATAATCCTGTCTCCTTCAGTCACTCTTCGTAATAAATCCAGAATTAAGGTAAATGCTAGGTCAGCAGTAGCCTCAGTTAGAACTTTAGGCGTGTAACCAATTCGAATTTTTTTTCTTTTTGCATATTTTATATCAATATGATCATATCCAACACTGTACGTACAAATAGTTCTAAGCTTTTTTGCAGAATCAATTACTTGTTTGTCAATGACATCATAAGGAAAACAAATCAGGCCGTCTTTATCTCTAATTTTATCAATAAGCTTATTTTTTGGCATTGGAATTTTTCCAGAATGAACTTCAATTGCGTATTTTTTTCGTAATCTCTTTAATGCAAAATCATGTAATTTTCGTGTAAGAAGAATTTTGTTTTTCCTAGTCATTTTAACCATTAGTTGGTGCAAGCAACCTAAAACCATTTATAAGATTTCATTTCAAAAAATCTATATGGGTTCGGAAGAAATTGAAGAATTTGCAATTTGTGTAGCATGTGCTAACCCAATTGAAAAATGTGTTTGTGTTTGTCCATACTGTGGTGAACGAGACAAATGTGAATGTGCTTTATTTGATGCTGCAACGGGTGGCTAAACTTAATTTGGGATATTATTAATATCATATAGAATATCTGTTATCTGTGAACTCTGTAGACCTTACATGGTTAATTGGTGGACCGCAAGGTAGTGGAGTAGAGACCGGTGCAAATATTTTTTCACGTGTTTGCGCAGAAATGGGCTATCAAGTTTTTGGAAAAAGAGAATTTTATTCAAACATTAAAGGTGAACACAGCTACTTTGTTCTACGAGTTTCAAACAAAAAAATTCACTCAAATCTAAATGATGTCACTTTAATGGTCTCATTTGATGCTGAGACAATTTTCAGACATTACGATGAAGTCATTTCAGGAGGAGCCTTGATTTACGACTCTGATTTGGAAAACACTACTTCTGACGAAGTTCATACCCTTGATCAACACTTTAAATCAAGACTTCACAAGGAATTAGAAGCTAAAAACAAACCTTTCACAATAACAGGCGTCTTAGAACTGACCAAAGAAAAAGGAGTTAACCTTTATCCAGTTTCCTTTAGAAGCATTCTTTCAAACTTGGCAGATGACACTAAAAATCCAAAATTAAAAGGACTTATTCGCATGTTTAACGTAATTGGAGTTTCCTTGTCATTAGGTCTCCTAAAAATGCCTCCTGATTCTCTCTTGAAATCAATCGGAACCATTTTCGCTAAAAAACCTAAAGTTGCAGAAATTAACAAAAAAGCCGCCAATTATTCCTATAATCTTGCCACAGCCCAGTTCAATAGTTTCAATTATTCCCTTCCAGGAACAACAAAAGAACCCCACACCATTCTGGTGCAAGGTCAACAAGGGACAGCGATTGGAAAAATGGTTTGTGGATGTAGATTCCAATCTTACTATCCAATAACTCCAGCATCTGATGAAAGTATGTTTTTAGAAGAACATGAAATTCTAGAAATTGAGGGAGACCGACCTGGTTCCACAGTAGTAATACAAACAGAGGATGAAATTTCTGCAATTGGAATGATGATAGGAAGTGCACTTACAGGAACTAGATCATCAACTTCTACCTCCGGTCCAGGATTTTCTTTAATGGCAGAAGCTCTTGGTTACGCAGGAATTAATGAAATTCCAATTGTGATAACTTTGTTTCAGCGAAGCGGTCCTTCAACCGGTCTTCCAACAAGGCATGGGCAAGATGACCTACTTTTTGTCATTAATGCAGGACATGGCGAATTTCCCAGAATTGTTTATGCATCAGGTGACATTGAAGAAAGTTTTTACGATACAGGCAGATGCTTTAATTATTCTGATGTATTCCAAATTCCAGTTATTCATATGATGGACAAATTTATGTCAAGCTCTGTGGTTACTTGCAAAAGATTTGATCCTGACAAAGTAACAATTGATAGAGGAAAATTACTAGATAAAATTGATGGTAATGATTACAGACGGTTTGCCTCTACAGATGATGGCATCTCTCCCAGATCAAAACTTGGACTTGAAAATGGTATTTTTTGGAATACTGGAGATGAGAGTGATGAATATGGTCATATTTCAGAAGATCCTTTTGAACGAGTCAAGATGATGGATAAAAGAATGTCTAGGCTTGGGTTAATTATCAAAAAAATTCCAAAAGAAGATCAGATTGTAACTTTTGGTGTCCACGATTTTACCATTATAAGCTGGGGTTCTCCAAAAGGGCCCATAATTGACGCGTTAGACATGCTCAAAAATGAAAACATCAATGTTGGATTTATTCAGTTTAAGTTATTACATCCATTCCCAACTGAACACACAAAATCGTTACTTAAAGACACCAAAACAATCATAGATATCGAAGCAAATTATACAGGGCAACTAGGGCAGATATTCAAACAAAATCTTGGAAGAGACGTAGATTATTTCATCTTAAAATTTACAGGAAGGGGAATGACAAGTACAGAGATTTATGATTCCCTGAAGAAAATCATCGAAAATAAAGCAAAAAAGAGGGAGGTTTTAACACATGGCGCTTAAGCTGTCAGACTATAAAACAGACGTTCACAATGATTGGTGTCCAGGTTGTGGGGATTTTGGAATTGTAAATGCAATTCAAATGGCACTCGCTGAAATTAATATACCAAGACACAAAGCAGCAATATTTTCTGGGGTAGGTTGTTCTGGAAAAACTTCACACTTCATCAACGTGTTTGGTGTCCACACACTCCATGGACGAGTTTTAACATTTGCTCAAGGGGCAAAGATTGCAAATCCTGAAATGACAGTTATAGCTGCTGGAGGAGACGGAGACGGTTTAGGAATAGGTGCAGGACATTTTGTTGCAGCAGGAAGAAGGGACGTTGACATGACTTACATTATTTTTGATAATGGAGTGTATGGATTAACAAAAGGCCAGGCATCTCCTACGCTAAAATTAGGAGAACAAACAAAGTCTCTCCCGAAACCAAATACGAATTACAATGTTAATCCAATTGGTTTGGCAGTTACTAGTGGTTTTACTTTTGTAGCTCAAGGCTATTCATATGATGTAAGGCATTTGAAAGACTTGATAATTGCAGCCATTCAACACAAAGGTTTAGCATTTTTAAATGTTTTACAACCTTGTCCGACCTATAATGACATAAACACAAGAGATTGGTATGCTGGAATTGATCAAGTTGATGAAGCCCAAAAACGCCATTCTAGGATTTACAAATTAGAAGATCAAAAATATGATCCCGTGGTTCATTACGATGAAGAATCTGAATTGAATGAAAAATTGAGTCAAGCGTTGATAAAATCTTTGGAATGGGGAAATAAAATTCCCATTGGAATTTTTTACAAAAACGAACTTATTTCACAGTATTCGGAAAGACTAATTGATAAGATACCAAATTATCTGGAAAACCCACCCGCAAATCAGGCAATTTCATCAAAAGGGAAACCGATTACTGACGTTTCAAAAATTTTAGATTCATTTGAAGTGTAGTGTAATCCATACCAAATTAGCCTAATGAAATATTAGCAAGTCGAACAAAAGATCACTTTATCATTGAACATAATCGAAGCAAACAAGATATTTAGAAAATCAATTATCAAAGGTTTCTTTGAACCACAACTTATTAATCTTGATTTTAAAAAATCAAACGTAAAGCATCCATTGATTCCTGATGATGGACTAATGCAATCCCATCTTTTGCATATTTTTTTCGATGTTGACACTGGGCATGATTATCCTGATGGGGATGAATGGTTTATTGTTGATTTGCTTTTTCCTTATGATATAAAATTACCCGATTCACTTAAAGGAACAGACTATTTTACAATCATTGCAGTAGAAGAGGGAAAAAATTTTTGGCATCACAGAGAATTAGTTCGTTACAAATACGGTAAATCAAAAAAACTTGTGGAGTCTTTAGAATTTATAGAATCAAAATATAAAGAACTTCATTCATTGGTAGAACCATTAGAAAAAGATCTCAAGTAATTACTTTCCAAGTATTGTCTTTAAATTCAAACTTTTTACTACCCGAATATACTGTTTTAAGTCCCCATCTTGCATGCTCTGAATCAAATTTGTAAATTACACTAGTAACCCCACTTGGCAATTTTTCAGGAGCAAGATGGTAAGGTAACATCTCTATAACAAAATCAATTTTTTCTACCGAATTGTTGTACCAATATTTATCACTTGAATCTATTATGAAGCTGATTTTTGGTGAACCAGAAAAATTAATTTGAATCTTTATTAGTTGCCTTTTGCTCCTTCTTCTCTTCATTTCCTTAAATAATGCCTTGATCTTTTCCCATCTTCTTAATTCAAACCATTGGAAAAATTTTTCATTAAAAGGCAATGGAATATCCAGGTTTAACACAGTAACAAATTCTGAATCTGTCTCTGGTTCAAGTTCTTCTTGAATCACTTTGAATCTTGAACTCAAATACCCATGGATTACTTCAATTTCCCAAGGTGAAATTCCATGATATCGTAAATGGGCTTCTAATGGGTGATCGTTCATCAAATCAAAAGCTTAAAAATTATAATTAAATGGATCTAAATTCCTCTTCTGTAATCTCTTCCTTGTCACAATTTGATGTTTATCTACTGAAATGCTTGGAAGGCCATCGACTATATTTTCTATAAAAGAAAATTATTCAAAAATACTTGGTCTTTAACGGATTCAACTTTAATTTAAAACGGCGAGAGGGAGATTCGAACTCCCGCTCCGTTTCCGAAAGTCGTTTTCGAGACGACCGCACTACCTGGCTATGCGACCTCGCCAAACTATGTTAATATTCATAAAAATAAAAGCTACTTGTCTAAAATCAAACGATTTCATCAAAAAAACACTCCCTTTTTACTTCAAATAGAAATGCAAAAAAATACAAAAACTCTACATTTATCAAAAATTAGGCTGAACTACGTACCTGATCCCTCTAGATTTGAACTTTAATTAAAAATAATTTTACCAAAAGATAGTTCTAGATTGTGTGAACATATTTCCATAAGTAAAAGGAACTTGTAGTTCCAATTACAAAAAGCATGGGTTTCCAAGCAAATACTGGAATAATTGTCGCTGATAGTTTTATCTTGTAATTGTTAAACACAGTATGGACATATTTTTTAATTTGCTCATTCCAAATTTTATAATCAACTTTGTGTTTCTTTAACATCTCTTCAATCTCATAGATCACTGGTGTCCTTTGGGAAAAGAGATGTTGTAAGTAATCTCTTGAAATTTCAACCTCTGCATGAATAGCAATTAGGCCTTTTTTCATTTCTATTAATCTTACATGAAGCTCCCATGGTTTTTTGAGCTTCAAACTAAGACCATTGCCTAATTGGAATGGTTGTTTACGTTCAAATTTCACCCTTGTGAAACCCTCTTTAGAAAAGATTTTCATTAATTCTTCAAAATTTTTCTTAACAACAACATTAAGTCTCTCCACTCCAGTTTTACTGTCCACTTTTATCGAGTCTTTCATTCCATCGATGAATGAAATTAATTTTGGATATCTAGTAATATATTCCATTAAATTGGCCTTCTAACCACTTGTATTTAAAGCAGGGCGATGAAGATATTATTCCTTAATAAAAAAAATATCGAATTTCTAGTTCATTTGATATGGATTTCTTAATCCTCTGACATAAACACACTGATCATGAGATATGGCTAATTCATTTGGTTTTATTTTCCTGTCTGTTAACTTTGCTTCAGAATCTCTAATTATAGCAAACGGTTTTGATTCAGAGCCTTCACCCATTTTATGATTAGCAATTGATGCTAAATTATCAACTACCGCCTGAAAAGTAACTTTCAAAGGATTTCCATCAAGATCTTTTTCTGCCCTCAAATCTAAAACAGGTTCAATTCCAGCACAAGCAATTGCAATTCCAGTAGTGCCGACTCTTGAAGGCATTAGTCTACTATCCACAATAATTACTCCTACCCGAACCAAATTCTTTAAGAAAACTTTTCTTCGGATTTGCTCTGCAATTAAATAAGGATCATTTGGATACAGAATAAGATTTCCCTCTTGTACATTTGATTTGTCTATACCTGCATTTGGAGCCATAATGTTATCTGATGAAGTAATTACAAAACCAGAAATGCCTCCAAATATTACATCGGATTCCCGAATTATCACTTCTGCAATTTTTGGTTTTATTTGAAATTTTTTAGATAATGAAATTCCTTGTTGAGATGCTTTTACATTATCTATGCTAATAATTCTGCCTTGAGAATTTGAAACGTATTTGCTTGAAATTGCTAAAACATCTTCATCTGCTAATTTGAGTTTATTTTTTCGTAATGATGCTTCGATAGCCTCAAAAACATCAAACTTTTCCTTTTGTCGCTCTGCTTTTACAGGATAAACTGTTAACGCCATATTTTCATTATGCAGGTTTTCTTTTTTATTGTTCTGAAAACCTTTTAATCTATTGAAAAAGGTTTTTCGATCATGAATATTACGGAGAAGATCCTTGCTCGTGCTTCAGATTGTGAAAGATTGGCTCCCGATGATGTAAAATTCGTAAATGTAGACAAGGTTATGATTCATGACGTTTCAGGCCCCGGTGTTATTAAGGTATTTGATAAATTGAAAAAACAAGGAATCAATGTTGACAAGTTATGGGATCCTTCAAAGGTTTGGGTTGCTGAGGATCATTTTGTTCCTTCAGCTGAATTGATTTCTGCAGAGAACATTGTGAAACTTAGTAACTTTACAAAAAATTATGGAATTGACAAACACTTCAAGTATGGAATGGGCCAGTATGGAATTTGCCATACAATTTCTCATGAAGAAGCTATGGTTTTGCCTGGTGAAGTCTATGTGGGAGGAGATTCTCATACAAACACTACAGGTGCACTTGGTTCTTTTGCTTGTGGTTTGGGTCACACTGATATTGCTTATGTATTGCTAAATGGAAAAATTTGGTTTAAAGTCCCTGAAACCATTCTTTTCAAACTAAATGGAAAACTTCCAGAACATGTTATGGCAAAAGACTTTATTTTGAAAATAATTGGCGATATTGGAACTGATGGTGGAGCCTATAAGACAATGCAATTTGAGGGGACTGGAATAGATGAAATGTCAGTTGAAGAACGTCTTACACTCACTAATATGACCACCGAAGCAGGTGCCAAGACCGGAATAATAGAACCAGATCAAAAAATTGTAGATTATCTTGCAGCTCGTGGCGCTAAAGATTTTTCTCTAGTTAAAGGAGATCATGATGCAGAATTTGCTAAGATATTTGAATATGAAGCATCAGAATTGGAACCGATTGTTGCAAAGCCATACTCGCCAGAAAACATATGTGTTGTAAGAGAAGCACCATCAGTATCACTGGATAAAGCCTACATTGGTTCTTGCACCGGTGCAAAACTAGAAGACTTGAAAGCCGTTGCAAAAATTCTCAAAGGAAAAAAAGTCAAAATAAGGACTGAGGTTTTGCCAGCTGCAATCTCAATCTACAAAAAGGCCTTGGAACAAGGGTTTATCAAAATATTTCTTGATGCAGGAGCAACTGTTGGTCCTCCAACCTGTGGGGCATGTTGCGGTGCACATATGGGCGTTCTTGCACAAGGTGAAATCTGCATTAGCACCACAAATAGAAATTTTCCAGGCAGAATGGGTCACGTTGAATCACAAACTTATCTGGCATCTCCGTTAGTCACTGCTGCTTCAGCTATTACAGGAAAAATCACTGATCCGAGGGATTTGAATTGAAGGGAATGGTAATCAAATATGAACGTGATAACATAGATACCGACGTAATTCTTCCTGGAACATATCTAAAGATTCATGATTATGACGAACTTGCTACACATGCAATGGAAGGAATTGATCCAGAATTTCACTCAAAAGTTAAAGAAGGTGACTTTATTGTTGCTGGCAAAAACTTTGGATGTGGTTCCTCTCGTGAACATGCACCAATTGCATTATCTCACTCTGGTGTAAAGGCAGTTTTAGCATTATCATTTGCAAGAATATTCTATAGAAATTCAGTCGATGGTGCTTTTTTATTGCCAATAGAAATTGATGAAGATACATACAAGAATATTGAAAACGGCGACGAACTAGAAATAATCATTGAAAAAAACGAAATCACGAATTTGACGAAAAATCAAACATACCGAATTAAACCATTTTCAGAAATAATTAGTAAAATTATACTGGCTGGCGGACTATTCAAATTCAAACCATAGGTTTTTGGATTTACTATGTCACAAACATTGTTTGAAAAGATCTGGGAATCTCATGTTGTAGTTGAAAAGGAAAACGGTCCCTCTCTTCTATATATTGACAGACATCTAATTCACGAGGTAACATCACCACAGGCTTTTGATGGTCTTAGAATGAAAAAGCGTAAGGTAAGAAGACCAGATCTTACCATCGCAACCATGGATCATAATGTACCAACAAGCAAGAGAACATTACAAATAATTGATCAAACATCTGCAATCCAAATTCAAACACTGGAAAAGAACTGTAAGGAATTTTGCATCAAACTATTTGATATGAACAGTCCTTATCAAGGGATTGTACATGTGATAGGACCACAATTAGGCATCACATTACCTGGGACAACAATAGTGTGTGGAGATAGTCATACTTCAACTCAGGGAGCATTTGGGGCATTTGCATTCGGCATAGGAACAAGTGATATTGAACATGTCTTAGTATCGCAAACACTCTGGTTAGAAACACTCAAACCTTTCGAAATACAGATTGAAGGAAAGATAAGAAACCCCTTTGCTATAACTGCAAAAGACATCATATTATCAATTATCAAAAACATAGGTACTGATGGCGGCATTGGTACAGTAATTGAATATCGTGGTCAGGTAATTACTGATCTTTCAATGGAACAACGAATGACCATCTGTAACATGTCCGTTGAGGCTGGTGCTAGAGCAGGGCTAATTGCTCCAGATCAAAAAACATTTGATTATTTGAGAGGGCGAAAGTATACCCCAAAGAATTATGAAGATCTAGTCGAATTGTGGAAAGATGACTTGAAATCTGATCCTAATGCAAAATTTGAAAAAAGTTTCAGATTGAATGTTGATGACATTGCCCCTCAAGTAAGCTGGGGAACAAATCCTGCCATGACATCAGATGTTACAGAAACTGTCCCCTCTCCAGAAGAATTTGCAAAAGGTGATGAAATTCAACAAAAAAATGTAGAAAAAGCATTGCAATACATGGACCTAAAACCCGGTACTGATATTACCGACATTAACATTGACAGAGTTTTCATTGGCTCATGTACTAATGCTCGTCTAGAAGATCTAATTGAAGCATCCAAAGTTGTAAAAGGGAAAAAAGTTTCAAAAAAAGTTAGAGCCATGGTTGTTCCCGGATCACAAATGGTAAAGAAAGAAGCTGAAAAAATGGGTCTTGATAAAATTTTCAAGGAGGCAAATTTTGACTGGAGAGAATCTGGCTGCAGTATGTGCCTTGGAATGAATCCAGATATTCTCAAACCTGGTGAAAGATGTGCAAGTACATCAAATAGAAATTTTGAAGGAAGACAAGGAGCTGGTGGTAGAACTCATCTAGTAAGCCCAGTTATGGCTGCAGCAGCTGCAATCGTAGGGCACTTTGTTGATGTTCGTGAAATGGAGATAAACTAGATGGAATCTTTTAAAAAAGTCAAAAGCACTGTAACTCCTTTTGATCGAGTAAATGTAGACACTGATCAGATTATTCCAAAACAATTTCTTAAATTAATTCACAAAATAGGATTTGGAAAATTTTTGTTTTTTAATTGGAGATATGATAAAAATGAACAACCAATCTCAAATTTTGTATTAAATGATAAAAAATATAATAATTCGAAAATTTTTGTGACAAGGGATAACTTTGGATGCGGTTCAAGTAGGGAACATGCTGTTTGGGCTCTAAAAGATTATGGTTTTGATGTAATCATCGCTCCATCTTTTGCTGATATTTTTTACAGCAATTGTTTTAAAAATGGAATGCTTGCAATAAAGATAGAGTCTAAAATTGTAAATAAATTAATGAATTTAACTTCAGAAATTGAAGTTGATTTAGAAAATCAAACCATAAAAACTAAAACTGAAACAACCTCATTTCAAATAGATTCTTACAAGAAAAAAATTCTACTTGAAGGCTTGGATGACATTACATTAACCTTTCAGTATCTGGATAAAATAGCAGATTTTGAGAAAAAAACTATAATTCCATCTGTGTTATGATTTTTTTTATCAAACTTTGATTTCGATCAATTACTACAGGCGACTCAATGTCAAGCCATGGTGTATTTCCAATATCAAATGCACTAATTTTACCTTTTTTTGCAAGGTTTTCAAGTACATCAAAAGAAAGATTAATTTTTTTTTGTTTAGATTTTGGTTTAATTTTACTTAGAATTTTACGATCAAAAATGTAAACTCCAAGGCATTCAGACATTTTTAATGTTATTGTGGGTTTCTCATTAAATTCCTTAATTATGTTATCTTCAACAATAGCAAACCCTGTCTCTTCCTTCCTTTTAGTACGTGTAGCAATGCAGGCAAGACTCTTTTTTTTCTTAAATGTTAAAAGCATCTCCCTCAAATTTATGGGAGAGAAATTATCTACAAACCATAATATGAATTCAGTAGTGCCTGATAATTTTTTATGAATGCGCAAAAGATCTCCAGCTGTTCCTGATTGTGAATCTTGCACAAAAGAAATGTTTTTTTTATATGTTGAATCTTGAAAGTAATTTTTTATCTGACCTCCTAATCCCTTAAAATCAGAAATAATGATAATTTCATTAATGAACTTAAAAGATGAAAGATAGTGTACAATGTAATCTATCATTGGCTTTCCGTTGAGGGGAATCATTGCTTTTGGAAAATAATCGGTATAGGGTCTTCCTCTAGTGCCTTCGCCTCCGGCTAAGATTATGGCTTTCACGCTCTACCGATATGATTTCTGTTTTCTTCTTCTCGCACCTGGTCCGCCAAATTTCTTTGGTTCCTTTCTTCTAGCATCGCCACTAATTAGATACTTGTCAAATTCTGTAATTCTTTTTTGAAGATCTTCTCGGATAGATTTGGAAAAAGGATGATCTTTGGGATCTTTTTTTGATTTTGTCCAGCCAGTAAGAGCTCTTGATATTGCTGTAGCTGTTGCGCTTGCTTGCCCCATAAAACCTCCACCTTTCACCCTGACGGAAATATCAATCTTTTTTCGTAAATCTCCAGCTATTTCAAGCGGAGCTAAGATTGCTTCACGAGCTGTTTCGTGATTAATCATATCCACTGGAACGTTGTTTATTCTAACCTTCCCTACTCCTTTTGAAATATACACATGTGCCTTGGCAGTTTTTCTTGCTGCAAAATAAATTTGAATCTTTGTTGTCATTCGGTCCACCCTATTGTTCTGCTAAGGTCCTCCATAGGCGTATAATATGCAGATGGTTTAGTAATTTTTGCTTTATCAAACTGAATTTTTCCAAAAGATTTTAGCTCCTTTGGAGTTCCAATATATGCTCTGAGTCGTTTGTGAGCTTTTATGCCTGATGGTTTTTTTCGTGGAAGCATTCCTCGAATCATTCTCGTGATAATAGTATCTGGTCTTCTAGGATGAAAAGGACCATGCTTAGGATTTATGATACTTGCAATTTCTAAAAAGTTTTTGTATTCTTTGATTATATTACTTCGGGTACCGCTAATCATTATGTTTTCACAATTTACAATCGAGACTCGTTTGCCTTCTATTAGTAATTTTGCAACGTGTGATCCAAGTCTTCCTGCAATAAGATTAGTTCCATCGACAACGATGTGCTCATTTTTTTCAACTAGAACATTTTTTTGTTTCTTAACCAAGTAAATTCACACCTTTGCCAGAAGGATATTTTTCAATCATATCCAACACTCCAACTAATTGGCCTCCAGAATCTTTGATTCTACTTGCTGCAGAGTTTGAAATTGCAAATGAACACAACGTAATTTTATGAGAAATTTTTCCTGTTCCTAATACTTTTCCCGAAAAAAAAACCACATCATTTTCTTTTGTCAACTCATCAATTCTTTTAAGATTTATTGTGCGCCTAACAGAATTTGGTTTTAAAGCTAACTTAGCAAGTTTTGCCCATATTGGAGCGTTATTTTTAGCAGATGCTCGTTTCAGATCTTTTACCATCCGAACAACAACTTGATTATTCATTTAATAAAGCGCTTTAAAACCCAAATATAATGTGTATGCTTTTTTTATTTGATTTTCAAATGACCTAAAAGATCTTTGAATTCCACAAGGCGATTTGAAAGCTCATCTACGCCAGCTATGATTATTTGTTCTGGAGTTAATGCCCCTGTTGATTCAACAGTTAAAAGACGTTCGTTTTTTTTTCCAGTTTCCGTTAATATTGAAATGTTTGAAGAATTCCACTTGGCGTGTTCAGTTCCACGACCAAGTTTCGCATACGCTTCAACTTTAACCCGTTGACCCTGAGTTAATCTTACAATTGAAATTTTGTCAGAAACTGGTGCAATATCCTTGTCTTCTGAGGAAAGTTCGTTTGAAAAAACAGTTCTTGTGGTATTAGTATCTCCTGAATCTAAAACTAACATTACTCTGCAGTTTGAGCAACCTGTTTCACTTTTACACTCACATTTTGAAGGTTCAGCAAATCTTGTGAGGTCAGTCTTTATGGGGATTAACCCAAGTCTATGTGCCAGTGCTTCATCTGCAAAAGCAGAAGAATTTTCAATGATATCTACCGTATCTATAGCAAAAACAGGGATCCCATTAAGGCAAATTCTTCGTAAGGCATTACTATATGGTAAGGGTATATCTTTTAGCTTTACCGATATCCGTTGCTTATCATGGCTTACTATTTCAAAAGAGTACAAATCTCAATGAAAACTTTCCAAGTCCAAATAAAAATCTAGCGAGAATTGGGAAATTGAATAATTGTTTATTCTGATATTTCATGATTTGTTAATCAGAAAAATTTACTAGAAATAATGAATTAAAATCAAATTTTCAAAAAATTGATAAAAATGAACTGTCAGTGAAATCTCAATACTGGCGAATAATCTGGCCCAATAAAAGTTAAAAATGTTAAATCATCCAACAATTTTTTGTGTAGAGATAAATATCTATCACCCTATCAAAGGTGATTATGGTAGATGTTACAGTTGCAAAATATTCTTTTGAAGGTGAAAAATTCGAAATATTGGTAAAACCAGATCCTGCCCTTGAATACAAACTTGGAAAAAATAAAGACATTTCTTCAGTTTTAGTTTCTGATGAAATTTACACCGATTCAAGTAAAGGCAAAAAAGCATCCACAGAAAAACTTCTAAAAGCTTTCAAAACAGATGATGCTACTACTATAGCTGAAAAAATTCTGCAAAAAGGTGAACTCAATCTAACAACTAATCAGCGACGCAAAATGATTGAAGAAAAAAGAAAACAAATAGTGGAATTTATTGCAAAAACATACGTTGATCCACGTTCACACTTGCCACATCCTCCACTTAGAATTGAACAAGCAATGAAGGACGCTAGAGCTTCAATTGATCCACAAAAAAATGTGGATGACCAAGTCCAAGATATAGTTGAAAAATTACGGTTAATAATTCCCTTAAAATCCGAAAATTTGGTTCTGGAAATTGTTGTTCCCGCCCAGTTTGCCGCTCAATCTTATTCTGTTCTAAAATCTACTGGTATTTTGAAAAAAGAGGATTGGTTAGCAAACGGTTCTCTTAAAGCAATACTTGAAATACCGGCTGCAGCAAGGCCAAACGTGATTGATAGATTAGGTTCTATTACCAAAGGCACTGCCACAGTCGAGGTTAAAACGTAATGGATAATGCTAAAAGAAAGTATGTTATTCCAGGTGATGTTATTACAACAGCTCCTTTCAGACCTGAACAAAATGTAATTCTAGATGGAAAAAAAATTATCGCAACTGTAGTTGGAACTTCAGAAATTTATGATGATTCTGTTAGAGTTATCCCCCTAGCTGGAAAATACTCTCCAAAAGTTAACGACTTGATAATAGGCAAAGTAGTTTCTCATTCTTCTCTTTCATGGGAACTTGACATAAATTCATGTTATGTGGGATTTTTGCCTGCACAAGACGTTTTTGGAAGAGATTTTTCAGCTCACGCTGATGAACTTACCTCTAAACTAAAGAAGGGGGATTTGGTTGTTGCTAGAATTGCAAACTCTGATAGATCTAGAGATCCATTGCTTACAGTCTCCGATAGAGAACTAGGAAAAATTGAATCTGGAGAACTAGTTAAAATCTCTCCAAGCAAAGTACCTAGACTTATTGGTAAACGTGGAACAATGATCCAGACTATAGAAATGGCAACTAATGCAATCATTACAATTGGACAAAATGGTTGGATAGTTGTCTCATGTGAAAATAGAAATGGCTTATTAAAGGCCATAAAAGCAATCCGAATGGTAGACAAACAGGCGCATATAGCTAATCTTACTGATAGAGTGAAATTAATGTTAGAATCAAGTGGTGAATAATAATGGGTGGAAGAGATACTGATTTAGTATTATTGGACGAAAATGGCATCCGTTGTGATGGAAGAAAGATCGACGAACCAAGACGAATTATGATTAAAGCTGGAGTTTTAAAAAATGCAGACGGTTCTGCATATATTGAATTTGGTGATAACAAGATTTTAGCTGGAGTTTTTGGACCAAGAGATGTTCATCCTAAACATATAGCAGATACAGATACTGGAATACTTCGTTGCAGGTATCACATGTCACCTTTTTCAGTAACCGAAAGAAAAAGTCCCGCACCGTCACGAAGAGAAATTGAAATTTCCAAAGTCCTAAAAGAAGCATTACAACCCGCAGTAATGCTTGAACAATTTCCAAGAACTGTTGTAGATGTTTTCCTTGAGGTACTTCAAGCAGATGGCGGTTCCCGTTGTGCAGCTTTGGATGCAGCATCAGTTGCTCTGGCAGATGCTGGAATTCCAATGAGAGACATGGTATCTTCGATTGCTGCAGGAAAAGTTGCAGATACAATTATTTTAGATGTTAATAACGAAGAAGACCAAGCTGGTCAGGCGGATATGCCAGTTGGTTACATGCCTAACTTGGAAAAAATCACACTGGTTCAATTGGATGGAATTTTGACACAAGATGAATACAAAAAATGTCTAGAAACTGCCATCGGTGGTTGTAAATTGGTCTATGAAATACAGAAAAAAGCTCTTACTGACAAATTCTTTTCAAACGGAGAAAGTGCCTAATTTGGGTAATACTCCCTTAATTGACGAATTAAAAAGTAACCAGATTCGTGATTTTCTAGAACAAGGAAAAAGAATCGATGGCAGAGCATTTGATGAACCAAGATCAATATCTATAGAAATCGGTGTCATCCCAAAGGCAGAAGGTTCGGCACGCGTTCGTTTAGGTAATACTGAGGTCATAACTGGTATCAAAGTTCAGCCTGACAGACCATTTCCAGATCTTGGTGATAAAGGAATTTTCATTTGTACTGCAGAAATTTTGCCGCTAGCTCATCCAACAGCTGAGCCGGGTCCACCACAGGAGGATGTAATAGAATTGGCTAGAGTTGTGGACAGGGGAATAAGGGAGAGTGGCATGATTGATTTGTCTAAACTTGTTTTAGTAAAGGACAAGTCAGTTATTGGAATTTTTGCTGATAATAGTGTGATAGATCATGATGGCAATTTGTTTGATGCATGTGCATATTCATCAACTGCCGCAATTCTTTCAACTAAGATTCCAAAATGGGAAATGCAGGATGACGTCCCTGTTAAAATAGAAGATCAGGAATCAGATGCGCCAATTACCACAATTCCTGTATCTGTAACAATGGGAAGAATTGGCAAACACATCATTGTAGATCCTAATATGGATGAATGGTTATGTTTAGATGCAAGAATTACAATTACTACAAACTCTGATGGAAATATCTGTGCCCTCCAAAAAGGCGGTAAGGATGGATTTACTTTAGATCAGTTAACAAAATGTGGTGAAACCTCAACATCTGTTGGAGCAAAGATAAGAGAAATAATTAAACAAACAAAAGAGACCGGTCAATAAAATGGTAAAAAAAAAATCTCTAAAAGGTCTTGGAGCTAGGTACGGCATAAAACTTAGGAAACAATACACCAAGATTCATTTTCAAATGAAATCTAAACGAGCATGTCCGGATTGTGGTTCACAAAAATTTGGTAGAGAATCTGTGGGAATTTGGAGGTGTAAGAAATGTGGGATCAAAATAGCTGGTACTGCCTATGACATTCAACTTTAAATCAAGTATTACCGTAGATGCAAAAGAAAAAACCAATTCAATTTTTGAATCAATTAACACAGATAACAAGTTTTATCCAGAAAATCCAACAACGACAAAAATTTCTCTGAAGGACACAATTTTGATTTCAATTGAATCAAGACAACTATCACAATTGAGAGCCAACCTAAATTCCACTCTACGATTAATTCAAGCAAGTTATGATTCAATTGAATCTGTAAAAAAATAGGACAACTAGCGAATCTTGAACGATTCATTTCATGGATACGAATTGTTTAATGATCACTTAATTATGATTATAAAAAAATAATTCTAATGGGTGTTAACAAATTAATGGCAATATTTACTATCATAACGCTTATTGTGTTGGCTATGGGTTCAATAGCGTTTATGATTTCTGGCTAGTATTTTTGAAAATTCGTGATTTAATTTACTGCAATTCAATATGTGGCCTACAATTTTTCCTGCAATACCGAAGGGAATTTGACTCAAAAACATTCGATTAAATATTCCATCCAATCATAATATGAACAAATTATGAGTATAAAAGACAAAATCATAAAATCAATCCCTTATCTTGATTTACATTCAGGATGGACTTTTCTTTCACTACCAAATGAAGATGTAATACTAGGAATAAAGACAGTAATTATTCAGACCAATAAAATAGAAAATAAAGATGGTACGCCTGCTATTGAACCAAAGTCAGGCAATAAAATCTATGGCGTAAACACTCAACAAGTAGTTAGAATTTTTTCAAAGGAAGAATACGCAGAATACATGAAACTAGTAGATACTCTAGGAATGAAATAAGAATATCTAATTAATAATAAAACTAAACGAAAAGGACTGGATTTTCTTCAAATTTCAAACGAATTTGGCTATCCAATTGTGTTGAAAAAAAATTCAATTATAGGCCAAGTCAACAACAAATCGCAGATGTTTTTAAAAAACACTCTTGAAAAAGTGAATTCTAATGATTGTTTCATTGAAATTTTTGGACTTGGCTATGTAGGATTTCCACTTTCTGTAAGATTAGCTAAATCCGGCTTCAATGTTGTTGGAGTAGATAAAGACTCGGACAAAATTAAGAATCTGAAAAACAAGTCTCTCACTTCGTATCAATCAAGGTTAAAAAAACAATTTTTAGAAGCCTTAGAAAACGGAAATTTGACTTTTAATGAAAGTTCTATGCCTTCAAATCAAACAAAAATTGGAATAATATCTGTTCCAACACCAATTCCTGAATTGAATAAGGACTCTAACGTTTTTGTTAAATCCGCCTTAGAAAACTTTCTATCTACTTCAAAATCAGGAGATGTGGTAATACTGGAAAGCAGCATACAGATAGGCACCACCGAAAATGTGGCTAAAATCATTGAATCAAAAGGATTCAAAACTGGTGTGAATTTTGGTTTGTGTTTTTGTCCAGAAAGAATTGATCCTTTGAATCATAAATGGAAGCTTGAAAATATTCCAAGAATAATATATTCCTCTGACGACATTTCATTTCAAATTGCTCAAAAAATATACCAACATGTAAACAATTCTAACTTATTTAGAGTTAGTTCCCCCCAAATTGCCG
>JADFLH010000014.1 GCA_022564515.1 Nitrososphaerota archaeon | reverse complement strand
CAGCCCCATTCGCCTGAATATTTTCCAGTATTGTAATTTTTTGAAGCCAAAATAAAAAAGGGTTAGGAGTTTTTAGCTAGTACGTATTTCTCAAATTTTTCTTTTAGATCATTGAACTGTTCTTTTAACTCGTTATAATCTTCCGTAGTTTTTGTTATGTTTTTTTCAATGCTCGAATAATCTGAGATTGTTAAAGCTGTTTCAACCTTAAGATACAAAGCTCTCCTTTTCTTGTCGTTTTTTCTGTAATATCTTAACTCTACGCTTTCCCTGCCCTCTAAAGCTTCACCAAAATTACTGTAACCTTGATCAGAAATAGTAGTCTTAAACCAGGCTCTTAATGCGTGAAAGTGTATTTTTCTTACGTTGTTGTTAAGTCTGCCCGAAAGTGTTGGGATGCTATCAACAACCCTCTCTAGCTTATGCTCAAGATTGTTTTTTGCATTTTCAACGCACTTATCATAAAGCTGTTGTTCGTTTAGATTTTTGAGATGGTCTTTTATTTTGGGTAATGTTTGATTTTTTATGCTGTTTCTTCGAACTAGTTTTACTTTCTCATCTTTTATCATTCGTTCATAGATTTGTATTCTTTCTTGATGCGTTCGCATGAAAATAAACTTGTTTGGCTTTGTCCAATTAGGCCAGCTAAATTCTTTTGTCAGGTATTCCTTTAAGATGTTACCAGCTTCACCAGTAATCTGAGTTTTTCTAGGTTTTATTTTTCCTTTAACGATTTCTTCTCTTAGACTGATTGTTATCGGGTTTGTGGTAAAATCAATATCATCTAGTGTTATCTGGACTAATTCTTCTATTCTCATTCCTCCCGATAAAATTTCAAGTATTACAGCTTGAAGGTCTAAAGGCGAATTTCTTAGAAGGATTCTTAATTCTTCCTTTTCAATTTCTTCTTCTGCTGTATCTTGTTTTGGTGGTAATCTAATAGCTTGCTTAAAGTCCTCATTGTATATCTTACAGCCTAAGAATCGAAGAATCTCTTTTGCTATAATTATGTAGGTTCTAACTGGCCCATTTCTTAGTGGTTTGCCTTTTGAAGTCGTACAGTTTCGTAAGTATTTGTAATACTCTTTTAACAAAACCAAAGGATCTAGATTTTTTCTTTCTACAAGCAAAAATTTTACCTGTTCTAATTCCCTGTTTTCTTCAAGGTTTTTTTCAATTCTAAGAAAGATTTTGAATTTATTCATGGCGCTATGATTGGTTTTTCGCCCTGTAGCACTCCTAGTTCTAAGATATTTCTCATCTAAGAATTGTGCTTCTAAGCTACCCTGCACTATTTTTTGTATGTTTTTTTGTTCCATCATTGGTATTCTTAGCATACTTAGCATACTTAAAGATTGTGGTTAATTGGACACATATAAACAAGTATGCAAAATTAATTTAAGACAAGAAATGAAGGCATAGAATATGCGGTTACAGGATAAGGTTGCAATTGTAACTGGTGCTTCTAGTGACATTGGAGAAAGCATTGTTAGGCGTTTTGTAGAAGAGGGAGCAAAGGTTGTTCTCTTGGGAAGAAATCTTGAAAGTCTGGAGAAGGTACGAAATGATGTAGGTAACGAGAAAAATACAGTTGCAATTACCTGTGATGTTACTGATGAAGCTCAGATTATTCAAACGGTAGATCAGGTTATGGACAAATACGGCAAGATAGATATTTTGGTAAATGGCGCAGGCGCATTAAATGATCCAATTCATTTTCATGAAATGCCAGAAAGTGAAGTCAATAATTTGATTAATGTAAATATTCTTGGTGTTTTTAAACCAACTAAAGCAGTATTAACAAAAATGAGTGAGGTCAAAAATGGCGTTATCATCAATATTGGCTCAATCTCTAGTGAGAGGGCCATTCCTAGAGTTCACTTGGCAGTGTATTCTGCCACCAAAGCTGCAGTAAGTATGTTCACAAAATCAATTGCAGTAGAATATGCAAGACGAAACATTCGTTGTAATTGTATTAATCCGGGGATCATCAATTCGGGAATGATAAAACCATATCTTGAGGATCTAAACGCAAGAAGGGTGCTTGAGGATAGATTGCCTTTAAACAGAATTGGTGAACCAGTTGATGTTGCTAATGCTGTTTTGTTTATGGCCTCTGATGAAGCCAACTGGATAACTGGAACAATACTTGATGTCGATGGTGGAAAATCTGCTTCTGAGGCCTAGTTTTTAAGTAATGTTTTTGCGAGCAATTGTGCAACCCTTATTGGCTCTGGAAGCGATCCTTGAATAGTCAAGGTGTTTAGCAGTTGTGTTGTTTCAGATAATGTGCATCCCTCTTTTCGCACAAAGATATCATGTGAAGTTTTTAGAGTGATCTTATCTCGTTGTCCAAGTTTTTTGTATTCTTCAATTTTTTCTGCCGGATCAGAAAAGTGTTTTTTTATCGCTGTTTCAATACCGGCCGAATCTTGATAGGTTACTCCAATAACTGGCAACTGCAATTTTTCATGAATTTTTTTTATATCCACCATATTGTACATTGAAATTATTATTCCAGAAATCAGAACATAGCTAATATCGGGTCTTGCCAATTTTTCATACATTCGAATAATTTCATCTGTTGCATCATTTCCAGATAGAGTGGCAGTTCCTAAAACAAAACCATCAATCATAAAATCTCGTCTCATTACTATGCCGGCTAAAATTGACTTTTCAGAATTTTGTTTGAAACTTTCCGCTATTGCAAGTCCTCTTAATCCTTTTTTCTCAAGGCGCAGATGTCTCATTTTTCCTTCTCCTAAGATAAGTTCTATAACTTAAACCAGAAATTACTATTAAAATTCCAGTTACTGCCGACCAAAAAGCAAATGGGATTAGATAAGATTCGGTCATATTATTATCTAGATAAAGTTAAACATCTAAATGTGTTAAAAAAAGTGAATTTAACCCATGCTAGTTATCTAGTAAATCAGTTCGTATCAAATGTTAATTATTATCAATTTTGTCGAATATTTCAACTATCAGTTAGAGTTTATTCTATGATCCAGCTTTTTTCATTTGTTTTGAACAACAAATTAGGTCACAATCTTCTTCGTCACACGGCTTTGTGACTTTAAGTTCAAGAGCACATTCTTCGCAACGATATACATCGCCTTCTATCATATTACCCATATCTTTCTGATGGACCAAGTTACTATTATTGGTTCACATTGACTAACGATGGTCACTTAACCAGATGTCTCAATCAGTATTTTGATTTTACGAATAATTACAATTAACAGTTCGTATCAAATGTTAATTATTTACAATAGTATTATAGCAACAAATTCATTCTAAGGGAACGCCTTTCAGTAATTATTGCAATCTTGAATTCAAAAAGTTGGAAATTTTTTCAGCTATAAAATCAAGGTGGTCTTCTAGGGCGAAGTGACCTGTATCAAGAATATGTTTTTCAACATCATTCAAGTCGCGTTCGTATGGATGAGCACCTGCTTCGGGAAAGATATAGTCGTTTGCGCCCCACACAATTAACATGGGCGGTTGATGCTCTCTGAATTGTTCTTGCCATTGAGGATATAATGAAAGGTTAGTTCTGTAGTCATAGGCCATTGCAAGCTGAATTGCTACGTTACCAGGTCTGTCTAATCCTGCTTGATCAGTAATCCAAGTGGATGGATCAATTGAATTTGGATTACTCATTCCAAAAGTGTACTGCCATTTTGTTGTGTCTGGAGCCACAAGGTAGTGCAGTTTTTTCTCGTTTTCATCTGTTTTATCATTCCACCATACTTTCCAATCATCCCAGAATTCTTCTAGTCCTTCTTCATAGGCATTACCGTTTTGTACTATAATTGCTTGAATTCTTTCAGGGTGTTTGTCGAAAAGTCGAAATCCAACTGGTGCACCATAATCCATAACATATATGCTGTACTCTGAAAGACCTAGTTTCTCAGTGAGCTTGTCTACAATATCTGCTTGATTATCAAATGTATATTCAAATTCATCAACTGAAGGCATGGAGCTTTTTCCATAACCTATATAGTCTGGCGCAATTAGGTGAAACTCGTTTTCAAGAGCTGGAATTAGATTTCGAAACATGTATGATGATGTAGGAAAACCATGCAGCAAAAGTATAGTTGGGGAATCTGGTGAGCCTCCTTCTTTGTAGGAAATAGTAAGTCCATCAATTTCTATTGTTTTTTCTTCCACCATTTCTTTAATCATTGGAAGACCTTCAGCAATCACTGTCCATCCAACATCAACTAATCTGTCCTCTGATGTTGGAAAAACGCATGCTGCTGCTCCTGTATCACGAATCATCATAGTTAGTCCAAATCTACATACCACATCTTCTGGTGCTACACCAGCTTTCATCTGTTTTAATGGAAAATCTATGAGGCCACCAAATGATAAAGTCGGTATAATTCCAATTGATAGAATTAGAAGAATGAAAGAGAAAGGTACCAGATAATTCTTGAAGGATAATTGTTTTAGTCTCATGCCCAAGATACATTAGATCGGAGATTTTTATTTAAGCATGATCGTAATTTTCAATATTTGATTATTATTTCATTAAAACTCTTACAGTTCGTATCAAATGTTAACATCTAAATATATTTGAAGGCAGACAAGGCCCATGCCTGAAATTATTTGTAAAGATTGTGGAAAACGACTGTTTCACGAAAATGAAGATACCTTGAAAATTGAAGAAGCGGTTCATAAAAAATTCTGTAGAAAAAAGGAGGGAGAGATTCATAGCTATATGCACAAAGATGCTTCTCACCAAGATCCATTTGATGAAGAACGTGAAGACGATGCTAAAGGCAAACCAATTCTAAAAAAGTAAATTTAGCGTATCAAAAAGGAATGCCTAAAGTACTGTAAAAAAATCAGTAACAATAAGATCATGGAATTCTAACTGTGCAACATAGGTCCCACGAGTAAGGGGAATGGACAAAACCTCATTAAAGCGCCCGCCCTGATCATCAAAGGCAATTTCTTCTATGTGATTTCCTTTTTGGTCAAAAATATCTACAAACAGGTCTTCTCTGAAGGAAAGTTGTTTGTACACTTGGCCTGAAATTATCAACTTGTCATCAGAGTATTCGGCTTTAATGACAGCATATTTTGATCTTATTGGCAGATGTCGTTCAATGAATTTCCTAAGTTCTTGAAGGTTTTTCTTGACAGTTTCAGAATCTCTATCAGCTAGGCCAATTTTAATTTCGTTAATAATGGATTCAAATTTTGAATTGCCTTTGTATTTTTCGCCGCCAAATTTTTCAATGAATACTTCAAGCTCCTCAAATTCTCTTGCGAGTTCCACACTATCAAGTTCTATATCAGAATAGCTCCTTTCAATTTTCTCTTCAATGTTAACAATTTGGGAGGCTTTATAATTCATAAATTGCAAAGTTACGACATACAATCCAGGTTTAGTTGGTGCTTGCCACTGTGTAAAAAATTCACCATCTCTGTTATCTGTAAATTTTAGTGTGCTGTGAATTTCGCCCGCTCCATCATTAATTGTCAAATACAAATTTTGCCTCCTGTCTTTTTTCCTTAAACCATCAGGTTTGTTTACAGCACCGTCAATTATCCAAATGTCTTTTTCCTGGTCATATCTGATATCATAGAAAATATTGGCATTATTCAGTGGAAGATATTCACTCAGATATTGGCGAATTTCGCTGAGCTTTGATTCTGCATCTATAAAGTTACTATAATCAATTAGCTCATATGCATCATTAGTCATCTTTACAAATTCATCGGAATATTGAGCAAAATCAGCATTATAGAAATTGGAAACAGTTTCAGAAAGATAATCAAGTTGTTTTCGATATTCAATTCTTTTAAGTTCATCTGCATTATAACCAACATCAGAACCAAATGGATCATCTACATATGCATTTGAGACTTGACGCCATTCTGAAAATAAATCACGTACCATATTGTCTGCAGAATCAAGATCATTTCTTATTACGAGATCTCTTGCAACGTTAATTCTTTCTTTCATTGAATCAATATAGTCAATATATCCGGGTAGGAATCTGTTCTTACGTAAGCTTAGATCAGCCAAGTTTTCAATTGATTTAGCTCGTTGTAAAATGTCACTAGCCCTAACTTTGAATGCATCTTTTGAATATGAATTCAAATCTTGTTTAATTTCAGGAGCTATTTCACTAGCCCAAGTTAACAATACTTCAATTCTATCAATTCTACTAACAGTAGGATTGCCATCTGCCATTTTTTTAGCAGTATCTAGAATTTTCAAAGCATTGTTTATGAGAAATAGATTTTTTTGATCAGCTTGAATTTCGGCTTTATGTTTCATTGTTTCATATTCAAATTTTAAAATCGATATTGGGCTTCGTTTTTCTCTCATTTCGTTAATGGATTTATCAAATTCCGAAACGATTTCCAAGATTTCATTTACAGAGTTTGCGTTTTCTACTTTGACTAGAAGTGATTCCCATCCATCAATCAAGTAAGAACCAATATTACTTTTTTGAGAAATTTCAACTGCTTTAGATATTCTTGACGAAGCATCAATTACATTTTTCATGTTTTTGATTTCTATCTCAGAATCCAAAATATTGTCTACAGATGTTGCCTGTTCTAAACTAGAGGCCAGATTTTTCCATTCAGGCATAATGAGATTTGCAAGCTCAGAGTTACTTTTCTTATCAGATGTAATGAATCGGTCAACATTTTCAAGTTCCCTGAGAAGCAAGGCTGCCTGATGAAGTTTTGAAACCTTGTCTATTGGTTCCACTAATTCTTCAATCGAGTCTTTTTTTGTCAGAGAGGATTTGGTCGATTCCCACTCTATTTGAACAAGTTTGAAAAGCGGGCTTTGTTTTCTTGTAATGACATCAAGATATCTTGATTTAGAAAGAAGATCTACTAGCTCATTTAATTCAGCAGAGTAAATTGGACCAGTCCCACGGGCAAAGATAAAAGCAATTTCTTCTTTGACGTTTCTATTCATTAGAGAAAAATTCTTTGTCATCAAATTTAGAAGAAGGTCTTCTAATTCTTGAAATGTAAGAGTGTGTTTTGTTTCAATTTTAATGGGATTAACATTCTTTATAGACACAAAAACGTCGTTTAATTTATGGATAGCAGTATTGGTGTTACCAATTTCATAATAGAAAACAGATGAAAATATTTCCTCATCAATAGCCTTTGCAACATCAAAAGAGATTTTTCCGTTTTCAATCAATTCAGAAGTAGAGTCTAAGAAAGATGTAATAGGTGGCCTAAATGCTGGATCAAGTTCAAAAAGATCCTCTTCAACAAAAAACGAACTCCACAAGTCAACATAAAGTTCTTCCAATTCATTTATGGTGTTAGTGGAAGGAGTAGAATTCAAAGTTTCTAATTTAGCCGTAAATTCTTCCAAGCTTGCATTTGTTTTTTCTTGAACTGAATTGATTTTTTCAGAAACTAAATTAGTAGCCAAATCAAAATATTTTGAACCATCAGGTTCTTGGTAAATTGAGGAAGAAACTGTAAAAGATGATTGTTTAAAATAATCACCATAAAAGATTTTTATTTCATATTCACCGCTTTTGCCACAAACCTTGCCTTTTAGAGGTATTGATTCTGTAACAAACAAGCCGTTGGGTAAGGGGGTTAATTGTTGAATCTGACAAAGATCTCCGTTGGGATTAATGATTTGCAAAATTAAGAATGCGTCAGGAAGCACCATTGCAAGACTTCCAAAGATAAAAAGACTTTCTCCCTTGTCAAAAGAGCCAAAATTATCCAAAAGTGAAATTCTATCCGAGTTTTGTGCATTACCAAGAGCAGGCATCAATAGGATTAGGGAAAATAATGCGACAATGAATGGTTTTTTCACAGGGATCAAAAAATTCTTAGAATTGTACTTAAGGATTTGGCAGTAATCATCCAGAAGATACAAAAATACGAATCAGATTATCAAGAAATCAGGCAGATATTACATTCAAGCTGTCATAACCTTGATTTTTTGGTCCGTGGTCATCTGAATACAATTTACATTATACATACAATAATCATGGAACTGTTCCCCTGTCCTTCTACCACACTTTTGACAAATCATGCTAATTACTTCCTTACATTCAGCACATTGAGAACAATTTACCAACACTCCGCCACAAATTCTGCATAATTCATTGGGCAATTCTTTTCAATAAGGCGTTTCAAAATTTGAATATAAATAAAACGTACAAGTTGTTCATATCAAAGCTCAGTGAAAAGATCTAAAATTGAAAAAAGTGAAAAATTTGCCATGGATAAAGTTAAGGAAACATTTGACAAATGGGCATTAATTGGAAAAGACGAATTAATGGAAAAAGAACATGCAAAAACAGTTCTAAAATTTTTAAAATCAATTTCATTTGAAAAATCTTTCTCGTTTCTTGATATTGGATGTGGAAATGGTTGGGTCGTTAGAAAAATTGCTGAAAAGAAATCATGTAAAAAAGCTGTTGGGATAGACAAAAGTAAAAACATGATAAAAAACTCTCGTTCAAAGAAAAAATTTCCCAAAGAACAATATTTTCAAGCAGACATTCAATCATGGAATTATAAAGGAAAATTTGATTTTATTTTTTCAATGGAGTCAATCTATTACTTAGAATCATTAGATCTGGCACTATCAAAAGTATACAAACTCTTAAAATCCGGGGGACAATTTTTTTGTGGAACTGATTTTTACAAAGAAAATAAAGCAACTGCAAGATGGTCTATTCAAATGAAAATTCCGATGCATTTGAAATCAAAAACAGAATGGAGAGAATTATTCAAAGCTCATGGTTTTAAAACAAAAACTAGGCAAATTAAAGATCCTAAAAATAGAAAAAAATGGAAAAGAGAATTTGGGACTTTGTTTATTATAGGAACAAAATAGACTTTGCCTTTCTTCTTGAATTTTTTTTAGCTTTAACATACAAAATTATTCCAAGTATGATGGCACCGACCATTATTGCGAGATATCCATAATTGTTATCGGACACTGTACGTTGATCCGATTCAGAAAGTTTTGGTTCTGGTAAAGCTTGATATGGATTATCAACTACCAGAATGCTTGTACTAAAAATGTCAGGCTTTAAAACAGAATCTGACATTGCAAATATTTTAAGATCGTTGGCACCAATCAATAATTGATCTGTTTGCTCTTCAGGTAAAGAAAAAATGATTTGATCATCTTTTACTTGTTCAATTCCTGTGCCCACCAACTTTCCTTCAGAATTTATAAGAAAGTATTGTATATTTGAAGAATCTTTGGTTGTGAGCTGAATCGTTAGTTTTTTACCTTTTATAACGATCTCAGGCAACCCTATATCAATAATTTGAGGAAATCTGACACTCTCAAATTCTGACCAAGTTCCCATGTCAATTGGATAGGTCGGATCTGAAAACGCCTTGATGGTGATAGTACGAGATTCTGGGGAATATCCATCGAGTATAAAAGGGCCATTACTAATTATTGCATGATTGTTTTCTTTAATCCAATTTATCGCAGCCTCGTATCTGGAATCATAATAATTTGAATCTGTTTCAAAAGTTTTTAGAGCAAATGGAACATAATCTGAATTTTGAAATTCTAAAAGATATTCTTGGATGATTTTTGCATCGTTTGGAACTATTAAAGAGAGCCAGTTAACATTCTTGCTTGTTGCTCCTGAGCGTGAAAATGAAACTTTTCCATCAATAACTGCTTGTTCCATTGCAGAAATTAATTCCCATGGCATTACACTCCACACAGAAGCCCAATCGGCTATTTCAGATTCATCAAAATGCCAATAATCTACATAGACCTCTATGATATCATCATCAATTGGTTTTACACCAATTAGTGTATTTACCACTTGGCTAGCTCTTGGAGTATACTCTGTATCAAACGTCTTATCATCTTCTCCAGAAACTGTACCCCATTCATATGTGAAATAAAGAGAATAAAGGATATCATTCATGTCCATTTTTTCCCCGTGATGCCAGTTGCTAAAGGAAAGATCAAACGTTACTTTGCTAATAGATTGAGTTCCTTCTTGAACATTTTTCCATTTTTGTTGAGAAGGATCCCAGATAATGACATCATCTGGCAAATTAATTCTGCCTTCTGGTCCTTCTGTTTCTACATTCCATGTAGTCCTGATTGGAATCGTTAATCCATTGTATGGATGTTTGAAAACACCTGGATCAGAAATAACTCCCCATATATGTCTGCTATAACTATCACTTAATCCCATAATGGGATTCCAAGCCCCTTGATAGATTTGTTTGACTCCAATTACAAGAGTGTCGTCATCACTCCTTGAATTTATTGGAGTAAATCTGGTAGGAACTCCTGCTCCAAAGTCATTGATCACACCTTCAACTTTTTCATTTACAACATATTGATCTATTTTACTGGCAAGAAAAATCCTCACCGATTCATTTAATCCCTCAACAATGGCTTGTTGGATGAGACCAATTCTTTCTTCAGCAGAAGTAAAATCACCAGTATAGATTTTTTGAGTAAGCAAATCAAGAAAATCATTTTTGTAATTCCAATAGGTAGGATCGTTAAATCCAGGCATGCTTGAAAACCAAGGAGCATACATCTGGCTGAGGCCAATAGAATCATATCGTACAAACGCAGACTGTGCCCAACCCTCAGTGTAAAGACTCCATTTGAGGTCAGCTGGGTCAGAACCATAAACAACAACAAATGCTTTGTTTAAATCTCCATAGTCTTTGTTTATCTTGAATCCAATTTTTTGGAGTTCCGATGAAAGAATTTCACCGATTGATTTTCTCACAGGATCATCGCTTCGTATGAGAATTGTTAGTTCAATAGGTTCATCATCAGCTGTCCAAATACCATTCCTTTTTACAGCTCCATAATCAACAAGTGCTTCTGAAATCATGGAATCAGCTAGTGTTGGATTATATCTAAAATGAAATGATTCCAATTGATTCAGTATGGACATGTATTCAGGATCATGTGGGCCATAATATGAAATCATTTCTGCACCATACCCGCCCATTAATTCATTTACAATAAATTTTCTATCAAAGAGATAGTTTAGCGCAAAACGTACTTGTTTGATCGAAAAGGGATTAAATTTTTCTGATTCTGCAGGATTTACAAGTATACTATATGAACCGCCAGTTGACTCGAAAACTTGAAGTCCTTCTCTTGATAAAGAAGTTTTAATCCTATCTGAAGAAATTCTATAATAATACATATCCAAATTACCGTTTCTTACTTCTTCTAAAGCAGTATTCTCATCAAGATATTGAATGAATTTAATTTCATTAACAAATGAACCCTTGTCTGCAAAAGCTGAATCGATACTAGAAATTCCTAATATGATTGCTAGTAGACAGACTAGCAATAGTTTCATGAAATTTGTTTCATACAGATATAATTAAAGGTCATCAATTAGCGAGAATTTCATCTTTGATTAACATTAAAATAAAAATAAAAATAAAATTCTTGTATTGTTCTTTAAACCTTTCATCCAAGGGCTAAACGGTATAATTCCAGGCAGAATTTCAATTAAAGATTATGCCCACGTAGCTGAGACTGATCTATCAACTGCAGAAAAAATTCTTGATGAATTAATTAAAAATGGAATTGGGATAAAGAAAAGAAACTCATTTAATTTTAATTCAAGCGATAAACTCAAGTCAGCACTTTTAGTTTTGCAAAGAGGAGCTGCCATTGATGAGGTTTCCGCTCAAATAAATTGGAAGGATTTTGAAAGCCTTGTTTCAGGCATGTTAGAATCTAAGGGCTTTGAGACAATAAGAAATTTGATTTTAAAAAATCCCAGAAGGGAAATAGATGTGGTAGGCACAAAGATGGGGGTATCTATAGTGATTGATTGTAAACATTGGAAAAGAACAAGTATTTCGTCACTTCAAACAGCAGTTGACAAGCAGATTGAACGAACAAAACGGTATATCTCTCATACAAAGGACAGCATCGCAATTCCAACAATTGTGACCTTATATCAAGAAAAGGTGGATTTTATAAAAAAAGTACCAATAGTCCCAATCCAAAAATTTTCTTCATTTGTGGATGAATTTTATGGAAATCTTGATGAACTTAAAACAATCAAATCATACTAATTATAAATAAAATAAAGCTTCCAATCATAAACCCTTTTGAGATTTTCATTGACTTGTCAAGTGCAGTAGAATAATTTTGTATAATTGTTGGGCCCATAATTCTTACATTGGATTCTTTTTCTAAAATTTCAAATTTTGCAGGAGTCATGTTCTTTTCTGCTATTTTTGCTAATTTCAAATACCAATCAGCAATCTTTTGTATCTTTGTAAGAACGCCGAATTGATAATAACCCATTCGTGTTCTGACCTTTGTTTGTGTGTAATGAGTGTCAGAAGTACAAATTTCTAATAGAGTGTATCCATTTTTGGAGAAATGATTTACCACATGTTCTCTCACACCATTTTCCAAGTTGTTTGCATCTGCCCAAGCAAGAAAATATTTTTTCTCATTAATTTTCAAACATAAAACACCTAATCCGCCTAATCCTAGATCTGGAGTGCTCAAATTCATTTCATCAGAGTTGGCATAACCAAATACAAATTGATAGTGTTTCTTTGCAATTAAAGAATCAAGACATGATTTTGCGGCTTTTATCATATCTTCTGAATCAATTTTGGAAATCTCTCTTCCCATCGCATTGTGGCAATCAACGACCATTACTCTCTCAAACTTTCGATTTTTTGAAAATTGTTCAATTTCCTTTTTGATGTAACTTGGGAGATCTTCCATACCATGTGGGGATAATGATAAAAACAAAAGTGAAATTTTACCAAATAGCATTCCCGTTACTCTTGCCTTGTTTATCTGAACCACAACCGGCTCAGTACAGCTCAACCCTTCTTGAAAAACAGTACTATCGACTAAACTCATCAGATAATTATCAACTTCTTGTTGTGAAGGCAAGTTAAGAGAATGATCTGAAACACTATGCAACACCATTGCTGACGAATTCATTTTTTTGTAGATTAGATATGGGATGTTACTACCGCCCACAGGATGATATGGACCTGGGTGTATATCTGGCAAAATTAATCTAAAGTCAGTTTCTTTATCATACGAGCTGAATCTAATCTGTGAAGTAGAAACATTGGATGGTTTTGAGCTTTCCGCAATCATTGTTTCTACTTCAGATAAATTCTTTCCCCCAATAGACGCAAGATAGGCTTGTATAACTTTGTGTGTGCTTTTTACACCTGGTCTACCGGCCTTGTCAGTTAAAACAGACCATGCTGATGCGATAATTAAAAAGGTAAAACCATAGACTAATGTTTCTGGATCGGCTAGAGTAGACACCCACATATTTTGAGGAATCAATACCAAAAACATTGCCAATGGTTGAATGAAGCAAATTAACCAAGCTTTTCTTAGACTTGTGCCAAGTGTTGTTGTAAGAAGCCCTATCCTAAAGCTAGCAAAAAGGAACATTCCTTCGGTTATATAAAATAATGATGTCTCGGGTTTAGAGAAAATCGTTACTGATAGTAATCCAACGAGTATTACTAGTAGCCATATCGCATTACCAAAAAGTGACATGTGAATTGCCTTTGAATATTCTTGGTGTTTGATTAAACGAGAATCTATGTATTGTGTTGATAGTAATACTGCAATTACGCCAAAAAGACCGAATAAGATGTTATAGTCTTGAAGGTATTGAAAGTTTGTTGTGATTACAAGTAATAAAACAATAATGACAGAAGCTATTAACGAGTGGTAAAATGATGAGGGGTTGATTAATGTAAGTGAATATCTTTTATGTATGCGTGATACATAATCAGAAGAAGGTGTCATAGTTTCTTTACGGAATTAGAATAATATCCATTAGCCATGAAATTATGATTAGACTAATTGGGATAGTTACCACGATTCTTGGATCGATTTTGAAACCTTTTGTTTCATCCTCAAAGAATCGCAACAGCCCTGCGCTTGATGCCGGCAGCGGTGCGCCTTTATTTTTGCTACTCATGGTTATTTTTCAAAGCAAAAAGATCAACATAAAAACTTTATTGTAGGTTTTTTAATTTTGATATGGTCTCAATGAGGGAGTTTATGGATTTTAGGATTTTTTGCTGTTTTTCGTGGTCGGATTCCCCCTCTAACTCTTTAGAAAGAGTCTCAAGTTTTTTATCTAAAATTTCGATTATTGATGGTTTCGATTTTCTGGTCTCTTCATCCTCAACAAATTCAATTTTTTGATCTTTTTTTGGTTCTTTACCACAGCTCACACATAATGCATTACCATCAATCATTACCCTTACTCCCTTACAGTACGGACATGGTTCACTAAGCAATGTAGCACCTTTCAACAGCATTTCTACTGCTTTTTTGGTAAGATCCTTTGACATCACTCTTTCAACCAAACTTCTTTTAAAAAAACCATTTTAGAATTTGATTATGCATACTCTTACAGACAAAGCTTAATAGTGTGTATATAGAAATGACTAAGAACGAATGGTAGTAATTTGTAACACATGTGGCCTTCCTGAAGATTTATGCGCATGTGGTGACCTTGCTAAAGATAGTACCAAGATTATTATCAGAATAGAAACTAGGCGATTCAGGAAAAAAGGAACTATGATTGAAGGTTTAGACCCAAAATTAAACAATCTGCAAGGGGTCGCAAAGGAATTAAAAAACAAATATGCGTGTGGTGGTACAGCAAAAGATGGATACATATTTCTTCAAGGCGACCATAGAGAAACCATAAAAGAATCATTAGTTAAATTGGGGTTTTCTGAATCAAGTATTGAATTACACTAGAAAGAACTTGGAAAAATCAAACAAAGTTCTACAAGGATTAGGAATCCCATATTCTGCATTAATTTCAATCATCTTTGGCATGATGGTGTTTTCCTTTCCTATTGGAGTCTTTATTGTTTTCAATTCTGATATTGGTCAAGAAATAAATTTTGAGTATCCATTAAATGGTTTGGAATTTTTTAATGATTATTTTGGGTATGAAATACCATTCGACATTGAGCTTGGGGATGCATTTATTGTAATTTGGGCCATTTTTGTAATTTTATTTTCAATTTCAATACTGGGTCCAAAAAAAGATTTTCTTAAAACTCTATTTTTAACAATGGCGGAAGGAAAATCAGTCATTGAAACTAACTATTTGATCACAACGATAAAGTGGTTTAGTATACTGATTCTAATTTCGGGAATTATCATTTATGTTCAAGAAGGAGTTGGCATAAGTATCAAGGCCCCAACTATTGAAAATAATTTAATTCAATTTTTCAGTGTAAGCGTTGCCTCGCTTTCAGAAGAAATTGGGTTTAGGGTTTTATTAATTGGCATTCCACTTTATGCAATTTATTCTGAAAGAATTTGTTTTAGAAATTTTTTTAAATCGTTATGGAACCCTAGTGAAAACTTGAACATAGAAGAATCATGGAAGGCCATAAGTTTGATTGTTGGTGTTGCCGTGTTTTTTGGATTTGCTCACATTATGTTTGGTGAGCCTTGGAGTAGTGGGAAATTTGCACAAGCAATGGCTGGAGGGATGATTATTGGTTGGGTATATTTTAGGAGCGGATTAGTTCCAGCAATCTTAATTCACTGGGCTACAAATTATTTTATTTTTTCATATGTCTATTTGATTGCCGATATTAACATGGTTCCAATTCAAGAGGCATTTTCACATCCACTATTAATGACTTTTCAGATTTTGTTTATGGTATTAGGCATCATATCTATTGCAATAATGATTTCAAATCATTATTGCAAAAAGGAAGAAAAATTAAAGATTTAACAACTATTTTCAGCTAAAAATCACTTTGAATTTAATCTACAATTCGGTAATTCTGTAGAACTTGGGTAATCTTACTATGATTACCCAGAACCCATAATTTACGATTAAGCTACAATTTTGTCTCTTGAATATAGGATTAATCTCTATTTGATGTGAATAAAACATGGTTCAATTGTAACAAAATGATGTTACAAAAAAAACTAGCTAGTTATGAAATCTAGTTGTCTGTAATATGTCAATACACTCAGTGAATTTTATTTTTAATCATTATAGTATATTTATATGAAAAGTCGAAAAGTTTCTGGCATCTTAATGTCAGTTATTCTGGCAGCAGGTTTGTTTGCTCTCTTATTTGAGGTACAAGAATCAGAGGCTTCTTTGATTAAACGAATTACAATTCATGTAAAAAATGATTCAAACAAGCCAGTGGAAGCAACTTGTATGATTTTCACAGATGCTAGTGGAATAGAAGTCTTACAAACAAACAAAGGAGGAGTTGCCAAAACGTTAACCGTTAAAGAAGCTACAGTAGCCACTGTTTACTGCACTTCAGCTGATGCAAAAAGTGGAAGAGTGGTATATCCTTTAAATGAATCAAATCCTACATCAATTATTGTAATTGTAAACTAAATTTGCTTTAGTGCTTTTACAAAAAAATTAGATTAAAGATTTAACAACTATTTTCAGCTAAAAATCACTTTGAATTTAATCGACTGCTTGGTCATTCTGTCTACCGAATATGATTAAATATGTAAAAAAAAGACAATTTTCATGGTACATAACTTTACAACTTTTGTATTAATTCCTCTAATTCTTTCAATTGGACTCGTCCCAATTTCTCTTGCTGATCATCATATGATAATATCTCCTAGACAACAAATGGAAGACGGTATAACTGCTGAAGATGTTGTTTGTAAATCTGGATTAGCATTAATGATTCGTCCCTCTGGCGATGCAGCTTGTGTAAAAGAAGTTTCTGTTAAAAAATTAGAAGGTAAAGATTGGAAATTAGAAAAAGAAGCAACAATGATGGATGAGGGGAAGCACTTTTCCATAGAACTTGAGGATGGCGTAGGCGTAGCCGGGCCCTGATTTTATTACTCAGCTGGATCTATTTGTCAAATAAAAATTCCATTATCTCTATTACCTTTCTAAATAGTCGGTTAAGAAACTAAATTTGCTTTAGTGCTTTTACAAAAAAGTCAGATTAAAGATTTAAAGCGATTTTGAGACCCTTATATCGGTTACGAATAGTAACCTCGGTCACACCAGCTGCCTCAGCAACATCTCGTTGGGTTTTATTTTCACCATTTGAAACACATGCCACATAAAGTGCGGCAGCTGCTAAACCCATTGGATCTTTTCCAGCAGAAATTTTTACCTCCTCAGCTGCTCGTAGAATTCTAGTTGCCTCTCGTTTAGTTTTTTCGGAAAGATTAGCTAGACTTGCAATTCTGGATACACAGTTAACAGGATTCACCACTGGCATCTTCAGATTTAATTCTCTTAAAAGCAGACGATAACATCTTGCAATGTCTTTTCTTTTGATATTACTTGCATGGCCAATATCTTTTAGATTCCTTGGAGTTTCAGTGTCACGGCATGCTGCATAAAGAGCTGATGCAATTAGAGCAGAAATGGAACGACCCCTGACCAGGCCTTTTTCAAGGGCTTTTCTATATATGTAGGCGGCTTTTTCAATCACCGCATCACCAACTACAAGTTTATCCTTCAGTCTGTCAAGTTCGCTAAAAGCCTGTCTGAAGTTTCTGTCAACGGGTTCATGTACTTGGCTTCTATTATCCCACGTTCTTAGTCTTTCAATAGTACTTCTCATTGATGCTGATAATGGTTTGCCAGTTGCGTCTCTATCAGCTGGACCTATTATTGTTGCAAGACCCATGTCATGCATAGCTAAGGAGGTTGGTACACCCGCACGACTTCGACTTTCATGTTCTTCCTTTGAAAATGATCTCCATTCTGGTCCTGAATCAGCTACTTTTTCAGTAAGAACAAAACCACATTTACCGCAAAAGTTTTCTCCAGTATTTGCATCTGTGACAACTATGCCCTTTCCACATCGAGGACATTTTTCCTTTGGAATAATTTTTTTTACCATCTTACAGCAACTCGACCAAGCCATAATTGGTCGTATTTAACCGTTACTAATCCATCATATATAAGTTTAGCACCATTAGGTTCTATCAAGTTGCGAGCCCACTATTAATTCAAGTTCCAATTAAATCTAGAATTTTTTGGCAAAAATCTTTTTTCTCACTTTGTGCAATACAAAACATCAGATCATCCATGTTATCAACGTCCATCATTATTCTTTTAACAAATACCAACGATGTATTTGCCGTCTGAGATTTTCCTGTGGTCAAATGAATTTTGTAACTGTCCTCATCATAGTGTGTCTTCATAAGATCTACTGGCATACGAACTAAAGCATTTGTTCCATCAAACTGTCTTGATGGTACAATTAACGCAAATTTGGTAGGACGTTGAAACTTCATTAGAAAATCGATATCCTGAGTTTTAATGAATGGAATATCTTGTGGAATTACTATTGACGTATCAAAACCATTTTCCCCAAGGAAAGTGTCCGCTAATGCAACTGCATTATTAACGCCTGTTTCATTGTCAGTAATTTGAATTGGATTGAATTTTTTTGAAATTTGAAAAGCTGATTCGTCTTTTGAGACTATAACAATTTTATCAATGTGGTTTGAAGTTGAAAGTATCTGTAAAACTTCCTCCAACATTAATTTACAAATATCAATTTTCTTTTCTTCATTAAGATCTAATCGCATTTTTGCATTTGAAAAGGTTTTCACAGGAATAATGGCAGAGGTTTTCAAATTAGACGTGAACTTGCTTTAAAATAAAAGATGCTAATGCATCTTCGTCTTGTTTATTTTTCATGATAATTTTTGTTTCATATACCGTCACATCCAAATTCTGGATTTTTTTTGCAAGTGCTTTATCTTTTGTATCTATGACAATATTTGAACAGACATCAGAATACATTTGTGCCAATCCATATGCACTAACATCAATACCTGCAGCTTCCATGTACTGTGTTGCAGGGCCGCTAATTGCTTTATCGCCAATCAATGGACTTACTGCAACAACTTTTTTCTTTGATTTTGATAATTCTTTTCGAATTCCTTTGATTCGTAACATGGGTCCAATACTTGTTAATGGGTTACCTGGTGCCAAAATTACCAGTTTTGAATCATGAATTGAGTTTACAGCTTCTGGATTAGGCCTTGCTTTTTCTGCTCCAATATATTGAATTCCCTCAACCTTGTCCTTGCCCCTATACTTTACCCAGTGTTCCTGAAGATGAAGTTCACCTTTGTTGGTGGTGATTCTAGTTTCCACACTATTGTCAGTTACAGGAATTATTTTTATTGCAACTGCAAATTTTTCACACATCCATTTTGTAATGTCGCTTAGATTCATTCCGTTCTTCAACATGTTCGTTCGTATTAGATGAGTAGCTGCGTCTCTGTCTCCAATTCTAAACCAAGTTTCCTCACCAAAAACTTCCATTTGTCTCAGAAAATTGAATGTGTCATTCTTTATACCCCAACCTCTCTCATAGTCTAGTATATCCGCAAGGCCGTAAATTATGGTATCTATGTCAGGACATACATACATTCCATAAAGCCAGTAATTGTCACCAACATTGCTTATCACTCTTAGATCATTTACCTGAGAGGCAAAGCCTCGGACTAGTTTAACAGATCCGGTTCCTCCTGCAAGAATTGTTATCAATTTATTCAGCTCCTAAAACTAACAATTGACAGACTGTCACTAAATATTACTTTTTCAAAAGTTAGAAAATATTGTTAAGTTTTTATAGGATAGGTTTAATACAATCACGAATAAGTTAATTTTTGTGCGAAAAACTTCAGTAATTATCGTATTAATTACTGGATTAATCATTTTTGGGACTAGTTATCCCGCGTTGGCAGTTCAACTTAGTGTGAACATAAACCCTGATGCAAATTCTTCCCCCATAGAAATCAGGTTTCAAAGAACGATTTTCATAGAATATGAGAAGGGCGGACAAATTGCAGATGAGCTGAGAAACAAAACTTGGCTTAGTCAGGTTTCTGCCGACATATCAAGTCCCGGTGTTGTAGACTTGATGAATAGAATTAATCAAAAAATAGCTAGAGATGGTAGCGGGGCTAGACTTTCTGATTTGAATGTAGACTATTCTGCAAAGTTGACTGGCAGAGAATTAAGCGCCACTATTGATTACAAATTGATTCTAGATGCAGAGTTGTCGGATTATTTAATTCGTGAAAGACAAGATCAGACCCCTGCACTTGTAGATGCAGGCTGGCGTGGAATATCTGTAGATGGCCCTGTTGTCATTGATGGTGTTGAAATCAATATACCAATCTCTGCAATCAAAGAAAATGACCTCAATGTATATTCTAAAATTGTTGGATCAGAAGCTGATGAATTATTTTCTCAAAGTCTCATTAATTCAGAAGGTGTCAAGAACCAACCTCTTTCAAATTGGCACTTTTTGTTTGATCCAACTGGTATTAATGTTGATGCAGCCACCTTTGGCCTTGCTGAAGAAATTTTGGGTTTTGTTGTCTCAGCATATACGATGGGAGAAAGTAGTATTAGAGAAGGAAGGCAGGTTGAAAAAATTCAAGAAGCGCAATTTACAGTTGATAAACTCTATACTGTAAGATCGATTCAATCTGCCGATATTGCCAGTGTGTCACTGATTGGATTTGCTAATATTGATAATTTAGGAGGGCTAGAAATTTTTGGTGTCACTCCAAGGGCACCAGCGGGATATGCAACAACTTCTACTGGAGAATTTCCCGTTTCAATCATTTATGGAATGGCTGGAATGGCTGCAGTTGGAGGAGGAGCACTTTTCATTATTAGCAAGAGGAAGCTGAAACAAGATGAAGGTAAAGGACAGACGGGAATTGACCCATCAAGATTGAGAGTTTATCAGACTAGTGTTGGTGCTGGAGGTTATCAAACAGTTAGAGGAGAATCACAGTTAATTGATGATAGTGATTATCAAAAATCTCGAAGTGTCTATGATGAGCAAAAGCCTTCTGAAACCAAAACTGAAGCTAAAAGTACAAAAGGTGCCCTTCCAAAGGGTTGGAAGCCAGAATAGTGCGTGCTGGTAGTAACCCTCCTTCTGTTTTCACGATATTTCGCTTTGCAGCCTACCTGAGCCAAGTACAGGATCCTAGGGCTCTATTTGGCCTTGCTCCATGTGGGTCAGATTTTTCATTCCTTCACTGGGAATCTCAGGTTTTGCCATCATTGTGCTCCAGATTGGATTAATTTCTGAACTGTTGCCAACCATCTCTGATTATTCATCTCTGAATCACATTTCCTGTATGGAGGGAGGAGTTTCCTCTGCCGTAGCAGCCTTTCGTGCTCCAGCTCGCACCTTGTTTAGAATACATTTAGTTAAATTTCAATTTTACTGTAAGCATTTTTTATTTTATTGAAATACCATAATCATGCAAAATTTGATCAACTTCATTTTCTGACTCTATTTTTGAATACTCATCTAATAGTTGCTTATTCAAATCAAAAAATGTATGACCCCACTTAAATTTCTCAAGCATCTTTAATGAATGGTCCCGATGCCCCAAAATGTAAAGTGCCGCAGAAACGGCTTCAACTGTTGTCAGTTTGTTTAACTTGGAATAATTTACAGGATTTCCAGCAAACAGAGGAGGGAGTTTTCTTTTAAGTCCAATAAACTTTTTTGTAAATGTTTGACCTGCAAGATTCCAAGAACAATCTATCCCAGTTATTGAACTAATCAGTTTTTTGTCTTTATTTAAGAGAGTTTTTTCTGCAAAAGGATCTAGAATTAAGGTTTTATTCGTTGTTTTATTAACATCTTTTGCTAGGCCGAACTTTACTAGTTTTGCAGCGGTACACTTTTTTGGTTCATCCTGCTTGAACATTAAAACTTGAATTCTCAACTGCAGTATTTTTTACAAGTTATAGTTATTTGAGTTTACTCTGAAGTGATGTATGTTATCCTATAGTATAATCTAGAAGGTTGTTCATCTTTGATTACTTCTAGATTCCATGTAGAATCAGGCAAGGGTACAATTGATGATTCTGGCAAGATTGTGAATTTTTCTAACTTAGCATTGGGTCCGCTGTAGCGAATTTTGTAGTTAAAGCCATCTATCTCAACAACTTGATAAATTGTTCCAGGACTACGAGTTAAATCCTTGATAAGACATTCAGCTTCTTGGCCAATAATGCAAATGCCATCCTGTGTGGTGATTTTGATATTTACATTGGCCTCTTCACCACGTGTTGAAGTGATAAGTGAGCCTTGAAGTACTCTTGGAAGCAATACCTTATCATCAAAAGTTTTTTCAGCTACAGAAATTGGTACAAAAGAATCAGAAATTCTATTAAATTTCTCAGTCATTCTTTTTCCCACTTGAACAGGTTTGGAAATTACAGAAAATGAAGTAGAATATAATCCAAATTCAGTATCTGCAATTACTTCATACTTTCCAATGGCATCACTTGAAATGGGAATTGTGTATTCATTGGAAAATGTTCCTGAAGGCGATGGAGTTACTGATAAGGATGTGCCAGGTCGTCCGCAAATGAAGGATCCACATGTTAATTGCAATTCATCCTCATGAACAACATTGATATGTATATTTTCTAGATATACTATCTTACTCGGTCTGCCAGAAATTTGAACTGTTTCACCTAATTGGTATTCATCTTTGTCAGTATCCAATAATAGGATTAGAGGCATATCGCCACCAAAGACAAACTCATTATTTATTGCAAACAAAGATTCAGCCCTCAATTTTTGATAAATTGCAGTTGCTTTGTAGTTGCCATCCTTGAAAATTGTTACAGGTAGGTCAAAGGTACTTTTGAAATTGCCTCCATTATCCAAATAGACAAAGGCCTCATAGATTTGTTTGATTGGAAAGCCTGTGGAACTAACAATGATTTGTGCCCTATCTTGTACTACCAGTCCTTCCATTCCCTGAGGTCTTTTCATCGCGGTTCCCAGAACAGTTAGAGTTTCGCCTGCGTTGTAAATTGCCTTATCAGTTGTAACTTGCAAGGGAGCAATTTCAAGTGTATCCTCTTCGGGATTTGGTGAAACTTTAAAGAAAATGTTTGTACTAATAGAATCTGTTCCTATTGCTATTTGATAAATTCCATAGTTGCTTGAAGTAACAACTCTTTCATTTGTAACCGCACTTACTTTTTCAGCACGTGGTGTTTCCCAGCTCCAAGAGAATTTTGAATTATCTGCCAAAGTGCCAAATTTGTCCGTATCCCCATCTGGCTTTATCAATGTGATCGATATTCCACTCCCTTGGGAAATATTTGGAATTATTCCATCAAGTAAAACCGTCTCGCCTAAACCAAAAACTTCCTTGTTTAATTGAACAAGAAATTGTCCCTCAATCTTTAGAGGGTCTATCACTGAAAAAGATGTAGTTGCCTTAACATCAGATCTAACTTGATCAAAATTAGGACAGCCCGAAACTTCTGTAGCCCATATGCCTTGTTTTGCGTCAGAATAGATTGCTTTAAGATGGTAGGTTCCTTGCTTGTACAATGAAGGGGATATAGATTGCTCAACCCTAAAGTTTCCTGCAATATCAGGAATTCCTGTCAGGGTATAGCAAGCAACAGCATTGTCAGTTATTCTACTCTGTGCCTTTGAACCTTCTAACAATGCAAGGATTGTTAGAGGATTGTCATCTTCATCGGTTATAAAGATAGAAACAACAAGAGTTTCAAAGCTGGATCTCGATTGGAGGTTGGCAACCTTTCCAAAAATAACCATTCTTTCACCTATGTCGTAAATTAATTTATTAGTGAAGATGGAAAACGGAACTGAAATATCGACAAACTCTTCTGGGTTTTCTACCACCTTGAAGAAGATTGTTTCTGAACCAACTTCTTTGGAAACAGTTACTCTGTAATCACCAAATCTATCAGGTCCATTGGGAATAGTAAATTCGTAACTAAATGAACTATCTCCTTCTAATCTTACTACATCCAATATCTTTAGAACTCCAATCGTGTTTTGGTCCAAAGAACCTCTACCTAGTGGATCCGTTGAGAGATCAGTACCAACCTGAAGAATTTCAAGGTCCATAGAATCAATGAACAAATTGTTTAATCTACCAGAGATTACAACTGTTTCTCCTAACCCATATGCTGGTTTATCAGTTCTTAACGAAATCGGCTTTTCCTCTTTAACATCTTCATTAAGAACGAAAGTTCCAGTTGCTGTTTGTGCTCCATATTGAGCGATTATTGTATGGGTTCCAAAACTGGGGGAAATAGTATTCAAAAATATATTGGTGGAAAACTGTGCATCTGGATTTGCGTTTAGCTCCCCACCTCTTACAGCAAAATTAACGCTGCCAATATTTGGAAATAAAGTTCCTTGATAGATTTTAATTCCATTAGGATTAATCACTTTAAATGTTAGTCCTTCAAACTCTATTATTTTAGAAGTTTCTCCAAAAATTGTGGCAGTTTCACCAGGAATATAAAATTCCTTATCTGTTGTGATTTTGAGTATATCTGCTTCTTTTTGTTCAATTTTAATTATTTCTTCTCCAACGGAAAATTGCGTTTCAGTAGTTGTTCCTGCATAATCTACCCTTACATTATAAACTCCCTCATTGATTCCAAGTAATTTTTGTAATTTTAACGAAGTTTCGAATTCGAGATTCAAGTTAGGATACAGTGTAAGTTTTTTGTAATAATTTGGTCCAGATACAACTACATCAACTGTTTCTTGGTAGAAAAATGGAATTTCGACGAAAATTTGTTTTGACACCGTTCCACTAATTGTTGCAGTTTCATCAAAAAGATAATTTGGCTTGTCTACAATAACAGTTACTGAAACTCTTTCTTCTTCTTCTTCAATAACTAATTTTCCATTAGTAGATCCTGCGGTGGATGTCTCAAATTTCCAATCATCAAATGAATTAGTATCAAAACCATCGTATACTCGTTGCCATGAAAGGAAATCATTATTTAAATCAGTAATATTTGGTGTTGCATCAATTACAATTCCAGCATCATCACGTAATTCTACACGTTCACCAACATCAGTAAACCAAACACTTTGGTATTGAAATTTCAAAAATTGTTGTGGTTTAATTGTTGTGCCCTCTGGTATGATAAGAGTTTTCTTCAAAACCGTTGTTGAAGCTATCTTCCAACCACCAACGTGTATTTCTTCATCTGTAGGATTGTATAGCTCTACCCATTCTGATATTTTCTCATAATCAGAGCCAGGAGGATTGGTATCAACTTCATTAATTACAACATGGTCTGCAATAGAGCCTGATTGGCCTATTGCTGAGAAAGGAATAGTTCCCAATAGAAGAAATGCAAAAATTGCTAATAGTATCTCAGATTTCATATCCTCACGTTTCTACCCAGTTTAGTTAAAGCAGGAATTTTAGATTGGGATTGAGGAAAAGTTGAGCAAATTGTTAAAGTCGTATATCTTGAGTTAATCACTCGTAAATTTCTTTTTTTACGTAATTAAGCCCTGCGTAGAAATTATCCTAAATTTTTTCGGGTTTGTCACAATTTGGGCATTTTTTAAAAATTATTTTTTCGCCGCAATTAGCACAAAACCCCTCCCCTATTTTACTTTTCAAATATTTTTGTCGACTTCGTACAAATACCTTTATTCCAAAAAAAATTGCTGCTGCAATGATAACAGCGTAAATTGTTTTCATAAAAGGAATTAATCCTAACATAAGAAGACAAACTCCTGCAACAAGTATTAGATCACGTTTTTCAAAACTCATTTATTAATAATAAAAAAAAATTTGATAAAAAGATATGCCAAAGCTCAGAGCCATGGGTATACTTCATTTCAATTCATTACTCTAACTCTTCTTCATCGCCTGGCAAATGTAATATCAAATTATCAGATAATAATATTTCCTGTCATAAAAAATAAAAAATAAGTGGGATTGGCAGGATTTGAACCTACGACCTCTGGTACCCAAAACCAGAATCATACCAAGCTAGACCACAATCCCAACGAATCAGCAAAATCTTAACCCCAATTTAAGCTAGACAAATGATGATTTTAAATAACGAACTTAGTGCATTGGGTTATTGCAAGTTGAAGATTACATTAACGCAGGTAAAATAGCTGCTGAAGTTAGAGAGAATGTACGAAAAAAAAATTGGGTTGGGAAAACAGTTTTTGAAATTTGTGAAGAAATTGAAAGTGAAATTATCAAACGAGGTGCCAAGTGTGCATTCCCAGTCAATACAAGTTTGAATGAAGTTGCCGCACATTATACTGCAGAACCTGACGATCAAAAAACAATTTTAGAAACAGATTTAGTAAAAATTGATCTTGGGGTACAAATTAATGGTTATATCGCAGATACTGCTGTAACAGTTTGTTATGATCCACGGTATGACAGTTTAGTAAATGCTGCAGAAGATGCACTTCAAAATGCCATGTCAATGATAAAAATTGGAGTTAAAGCAAGCGATATTGGAAGAATTATTGAAAAAACTATCAGACAATTGGGTTTCAAACCTATTGTGAATCTTAGCGGCCATTCTCTTGATCAATATACTATTCATGCGGGGAAATCAATTCCAAATATATGGTCAATTGGATCATTTTCTCTTTCTGGAAATACTGCATATGCTTGCGAGCCATTTGTGACTTTGGAAAAAGGTTTAGGAATTGTTAGAGAAGGGAAGATAAAGAACATTTTTTCTCTTGTTTCAAGAAAAAAAACAAAAAATTCAGAATCTGATGAAATGTTAGATTTCATATGGGAGAATTTCAACCAATTGCCATTTACCTTAAGATGGTTTCTGAAAAAATGGGAGGAGAGAAAAGCAAGAGAGTTACTGGAATTTTTAATTAAGAAGAAGGTTGTAAAGGCTTACCCTGTGTTACTTGAAGCAAGGGCGCAACCAGTAGCACAAGCAGAACACACGTTTATTCCTACTGATACCGATGTCACCATTACTACTTAGTTTCCAAAAATTCACCAAAATCAAAATTTGTAAAAATCACAGTTTCGCACAGGTAAATTAAATTATTCATTAAAACAAAACCATAATTGAAATTTGGTTAAAAGTGGTTATCCTGTGAAAAAATAACAAAAAATACTACAGTGCGTGTAAAATTGGCAGTGCTTTTATTACAGTTAGACTAGGGAAGTTTTGTAAAATGCCTCAAACCAAACCGATTGTTAGTATAGAAAATGTAGTTGCGTCTGCATCTGTAGACCAAAAAATGGATCTAAATGAAATTACAAGAACTTTTCCGGATGTAGAATACCACCCTGATCAATTCCCAGGATTAGTGTTCAGGTTGAAAAGCCCAAAAACTGCAACACTAATTTTTACTTCTGGAAAAATGGTTTGCACAGGTTCAAAATCAGAAGAGTTGGCAAGAAAGGCAGTAAAAACAGTAGTGCAAAAGTTGAGAAAAGGTGGGATCAAGGTAAAGAAAGATGCAACCGTGATAATTCAAAACATTGTAGCTTCTATAAACTTGCAAGGAAAAATTCACTTAGAGCAAGCTGCAAGAACATTACCTAGAAGTATGTATGAACCAGAACAATTTCCAGGTTTAATTCATAGAATGTTAGATCCAAAAACAGTGATACTTTTATTTTCATCAGGAAAATTGGTATGTACTGGAGCTAAAAAAGAAGAAGACGTTTACAGATCTGTTAACAACCTACATTGTTTATTGGAAGAAAAAAAATTAATGATCTATGATTAATTTCGTAGATCAAAATCAAACTTTTATTTTATCTTATTTTTTGGTAAAATAGATTATCTTAGTTGAGTGTAATTTCCTATTAATCAATGAATTTTTCTGCCTTCATATATCATATATAAAAGAAATGAATCAAAAAATAAAACAGCTGTCTAGATCAAGCATTAATAATAATCCAAATAAATTTTGATAAAAAAATTCGGTGACATTTCATCACAAATATCACCGAAAAAACTCATTGTTCTTATTTCATTAAGATGTGATACAATAAAATTCCTGTAAAAAATACCATGTTTATTTAGTAAAAATAGTCATGTTAAATTATCTTATTTTACTACCAATGGAACTTTTTCAATTACGGTAAGCCAAAAAGGTTTTCCGTCTACATCTGCTGCTAAAAGCATTGCTTGTGATTCAATCCCAGCTAATTTTTTGGGTTCAAGATTTACCAAGGCTATAACGACTTTTCCTATTAGATCTTCTGGGTGATAAAATTCTGCTCCCCCAATAATGATATCCCTTTTCTCAATGCCTAAATCAATTATACCCTTCACGATTCTGGTTTTGCCAGAAATTTTTTCTGCTGAAACAATTTTTCCTACACGTAGATCCATCTTTGCAAAATCATCGTATGATATGGTTGACATTAAAACACCTTTACTCAGAATTCATCAAAATCCAAATCTAATATATTTAATGCGAGAAAAACTTGCCACATAATATGGTCATAATTCAAGTATCTGTGGATATCAATGCATCCATAGAAAAAGTATGGAATATTATTTCTGATTTAGATAATGAGCCAAAATTTTGGAAAGGAACAAAGGAGGTCAGAAACATATCCAAGGATGAGAATATTGTAAATAGAGAAATAACGATAGTATTTAGAAACCAAAAATGCCTGCAAAAAGTTATGCTTCATCCCAAAGAAAAAATTGAGGCGGTGTTTAGAAAAGGAATTATCAAAGGTACAAAAACGATAAATCTTAACGAAAAAAGCGATATGGTTCAACTTGAAACAATCTGGAATATCAAACTTTCAGGAATGATGAGCATGTTCACTGGAATGGTTAAAAAACACATCCAAAGTGGTACAGAGCAAGCCCTTCAAAGCATTAAACAAGAAGCAGAGAGATAGTTATCATGGAAATTGCTCTAGAGATTTTTAATTATGCATTAGTAGCAATTTTAATTGGCATATCTGGAACTTGGATAATTTTAATTCGCTCAATGATCATATCTTTCAGAAAATCTCCCCATCTAGATAGATTCAATCCAATTCAACACAACAATCCAAAGGTTTCTGTAATTTTACCTGCAAGAAATGAAGAAAATTTCATAAAACAATGTCTTAATTCACTTTTGGACCAAGATTATGAAAATTACGAAATAGTTGCTATTGATGACTCCTCTGAGGACAATACTGGTAAAATAATTAACGAGTATGCTAAAAAAAATTCTAGGATAATATTCGTTAATGCAAAGCCAAAACCAGATGATTGGATGGGAAAAAATTGGGCATGTATGGAAGGTTACAGAAAAGCTACAGGTGAACTATTATTGTTTACAGATTCAGATACCCGTCATTCACGAAATGCAATTTCTTTGGCCGTATCTCACCTTTTTTCTCAAAATCTTGATGCACTGACTGTTTCACCAAAGATGGTGTGTTTGGATATTTGGACTAAAATCACTTTACCGATGCTTTCAACTTTTCTCCACACTAGGTTTTCTGCACTTAATGTAAATAATCCTAATAAAAAAACAGCTTACTTTTTCGGGAGTTTTTACATCATTAGAAGAGATGTGTATGAATCTATTGGACGGCATGATGGGGTCAAGCATGAAATTGTTGAAGATGGAGCTTTAGGCAAGAAGGTAAAAGAAAGAGGTTACAAATTAAGAATGGTTAGAGGGGATCATTTGATCGATGCAGTGTGGGCACGAGATTTTTCGAGCTTGTGGCAAGGCCTCAAAAGATTGATGGTTCCAATGTACTTACAAAATAATAGAATTGCCGTTGGAATATTTTTTGCTGTTTTGTTTTTGCTCTTTATGCCATTTCCAATCATGCTATATTCAATATTTTTTTTCCAAATGACAAATTCTTTTTTATTGTTACTTATAGGAGCGCTATCAGCAAGTATCTTAATTTACCTTGCTGCAATTGTTGAGGTCAGAATATTGCATCTTAATTTTTCTAATGCCCTCTTATGTCCAGCTGGGGGTTTTATTGTCGCATTTGGATTTTTAAATGGAATATTAAGTGCTAAGAGCGATAATGCAATTACATGGAAAGGAAGGAATTATTCCATGAAAGAATATATACAAAATTCCATCCAAGTATCGTAACCCTTTTAGATAAAATATTACAAGGATAAATCTCATGGATAAATCAGGTGTAATTGTTGGTAGTTTATTAGGCGCCACAGTGGTTGTATTATTATTTGCTTTTGTTTTGATGCCACCAACTGCCATCCAACGCCCCGATGTTCCGCCAAATGGACTAATTACAACTAATGGTCACAGTGTCAACATCGTTGGAGAAACCACGCCGATTTTTGAAAGAAAGAATCTTTCTTTGATGGAGATTTTCGAACGGTCAGAAGCAGGAGTAGTAAGAGTCACTGTTCAAAGAATAATTCAAGTTCTTGATACAAGCAGTGTCGGTTCTGGTTTTGTTTTTGATAATAACGGTCACATTATCACTAATACACATGTTATAGAGGGTGCAGAAAAAATTGTGGTTACTTTTTTAGATGGTAGATCTTACAATGCCAAATTAGTTGGAAAAGATCCATTCACAGATATTTCTGTTATCAAGGTAGACGTAGATGAAACCTTATTGCGGCCTCTTCCGATTGGAAATTCATCAAAACTTCGAGTTGGTGAACAAATTGCGGCCATAGGAAATCCCTTCGGCCTGTCGGGTTCCATGACAGCCGGAATTGTTAGTCAATTAGGAAGACTTTTGCCAGTACAGGATAGTGGTTTTTCAATTCCCGATGTAATTCAAACCGATGCTGCAATTAATCCTGGAAATTCAGGAGGGCCTTTACTAAATATGAGAGGGGAGGTGATTGGAATCAACACAGCTATCCAATCTAGAACTGGTGAATTTGCAGGTGTTGGATTTGCAATTCCATCAAGAACTGTTTCTAAAATCGTTCCAACACTTATTCAGGATGGAAAATTTAATCATCCATGGTTAGGAATTTCTGGAAGAAATATTGATCCGGATCTTGCCAAAATTCTTGGACTTGTAGATGCAAGAGGTTTTCTAATTGTAGTCGTTGTTGATAATAGTCCAGCATCAAAAGCTGGCCTACATGGTTCTATAGATGTTAAAGAAATTGAAGGAATCAATTACCCATTAGGGGGTGACATTATTTTGTCTGTAGATGGAAAAGAAGTTAGACAAATTGATGATATATTGATCCATCTTCAAAGAGAAAAATCAGTAGGAGATGAAATTGTTTTAGAAGTTCTAAGAGATGGAAGAATTACTAGTTTTGTTCTCATTTTAGAGGAAAGGCCAAATTCAAATTAAATTTTATACAAGCGTAATATAGTTTTCTAATGATGTTATTCTATACTACAGTTACAGTTTTCTTCAAATTTCCTACAACCAGAGCAATTTCTTATAGGTTTACCGTATGGATGTGTCAGAAATGTACCTCGTTTACATTTTGAACAAGGTGTTTTGGTTGGAATGACCATACTAAATTATGTTCATACTTAGATAAATCAGATCTTAAATTTTGAAATTTTTCGAAAAAAACGTATAATAGATATTTGCTCCAAGACTTGGAAAAAGAATGAAGTTAACAAAATGCTCTATTTACCTGCTTGATTTTTTACAATCAAATAATAAAGAAAGATTTGATGAGGAACTCTCTAGACTTGACGGGAAATTTATTCCAGAGAAAGAAACTTGGAAGAACATACCGATAGCCAAAGGAAAACGTAATGAGTTTACATTAACAACAATTCCATCTGAACTAGCATTTTGTGAAAAGATCAAAATTGTTCTAATTCAACACGAAAACATTTCATCAGTTATAATGTTGACAATTGAAGGAGAATTATCATCACAATTACTTGAAATTATTGAAACGCAAGACTTTGTAGAGAACAAGAATTTTTTAGAAAAATATCAAAAAGAATTATGGAAATTTTGGAAAGAAAAAATTTCATCTACTATTTTAATAAAAAATGAACTTACAAATCTTGATCCTCTTGCCATTAACAATTTTAAATTTGATGTTGATGACTATAAAGAATTTTTACTTGAAATTGAAAATGCTGTTAATGAGGCCAAAGAAAGTACTACCATTAACAAACTAATCTCAAAATATGGAACTAATACTCTCGGACCAACTTCTGTGTTGAACATAAGTGACAAATCTCTTTCAATATTTAGCCAAAATAGATGGAGGGGCCACACAAATTGGACGTATTGAAAATTCGATAGATGAAATCACAAAGAATTTTCTTAAAACTATGAACTCATCAATTTTGCTAAATCATTACAACTTCCTTACCCGAAGTGATGAAGCTTCTAATATGCTTGATAAGCTTCAAAATATTTTGCAGCAAGAAGATAAATTTTTGAAAATTCTAAGTGAAACCTATGAAAAGAAATTAACAAAATTAAGACATTCACCTCACGAGTTTGGAGGCTGGTCAATTTTCTTTGAAGATGGTAAAGAATCACGAAGTATTTCATTTGATAATCTAGGGGATGGTTCAAGAACTTGCATAAACATCCTTTTGAAAATGTTTGTCGAAAAACCAAAAATTGTTTTAATTGATGAAATTGAGTTACATCAACATTACAAATCATTGTATTATCTATGTAAGACAGTAGTGAACTACATAAAAGAAAATAATTCACAACTTTTTGTTTCAACACATAATTTAGATGCGATAAAGATTCTTTCGAAACTTGCTGAGGAATGTGAATTAAGTGCGTTGGTTCATCATTTTACTC
>JADFLH010000002.1 GCA_022564515.1 Nitrososphaerota archaeon | reverse complement strand
TTGACATTCTACAAACCCATGATATTCTTCAACTTGAACCATCTTGTGTTCCCATGATTTTTTTTCTTCATTCCAATACACAGAATTGATTTCAGTTGGATCAGTCATGCCAATTTTTAGAAAAATTAGAACATAAGCATATAGGCTGTGTCATGCCAATTGTGGTAAATAAAACCATCATATTTCAAAGTTTTTGAAAAAGCCTCACAAAATTCAGTATGTAAATTAGTATTAAATCGAAATTTTTGGAAAAGTTTTAAAGATTCTACTTTTTTTGTTTTGTTGGTTTTTGTTTATTGTTTTGTTTTTGAGAGATTGCAAGGGGTTTTTGTGGCTCTTTTACAAGTTTTTTAAACAGATCATAAGCTTGCTGAACATTGGCATGTTCGTGCACAATTGATCGTACTGCTTTTATCATTGGAACAGGATTATCAGATTGCCAGATATTTCTGCCCATATCAACTCCTACTGCTCCAGCATTTATTGCATTAAATGTTAATTCTAATGCCTCTCTTTCTTTAAGTTTAGGACCTCCAGCAATTATGACTGGTACAGGACAAGAGGACACCACCTTTTCAAAATCTTCACAATAATACGTCTTGATAATATGTGCTCCAAATTCTGCTGCAATTCTACACGATAGTGAAAGATATCTTGCGTCCCTTTTTTCAAGTTCTTTTCCAACAGCTGTAACTGCAAGAACCGGAATGCCATATTCTTCAGCTTCATTTACTAAATTACCTAGATTGACAAGTGAATTGTGTTCATATTTTGCTCCAATGAAAATGGACATTGCAAGAGCACTAACATTTAGCCTTATGGCATCCCTTACACTTGTGACAATTTTTTCATTGGATAAATCTGCACCAATAATACTACTTCCACCAGAAACTCTGAGGACTATAGGTACCGGAAAACTTGCATCAACAGATGTTCTTAAAACACCTCTGGTAAGCATGATTGAATCGCAATACTTTAACAAGGGTCGAATAGTTTTTCTTGGAATTTCTAATCTTTCAGTAGGTCCTAAAAAATAACCGTGATCAACTGCCAGCATTACTGCCCTGTTGTCTTCTGGTTTGATTATTCTTGAAATTCTATTTTTTAATCCCCAGTCCATTTTCTTTGATTTTGAAGAAAAGGTGATAACCTTTCTTAAGCCTTTCTTATTTAGTGATGATTATCTTCATAGTGTCTGAACCATTGTGAGCATGATCAAATGCCTTCTGACTATCGGCTATAGAGTATCTATGAGTGATTAGATTTTTCACATTAATTCTTGAAGATTCTATTAACTGCAACGCTTCTTTTGTGTCGTGATCAGACGCGGCATAACTCGTCGTTAGTGTGATCTCTTTTGAGTAAACTTCACTCATATCAATATTCATTGTGTCACCTTTAGTAGGAACACCAAACATCATTACACTCCCGCCTTTTCTTACAAGATCAAATGCATCCTTCAAAGCACTTAGGTTGCTGGTAGCTACTATTACAACGTCAACCCCTCTATTTTCAGTTTCATTAAGAATTTTTTCTTTTCTTGAGGAATCCTTTGAATTAATTGCTTGAGTGATCTGAAATTTTTTTGCAAAATCTAAACGAAAATCATTTATCTCGAGGCAAAAAATCTTTTCAAATCTTTTTTCTTTTGCAATCATCACATGCATCATACCAGTTGGACCTACACCGAAAATTGCAACCGAATCTCCTCTATTGTAAGAAAAATTATTCCAAGATCTTACACAACATGCAAGTGGCTCAATCATTGCTGCCTCATCAAAACTCATAGTATCTGGAATTTTGAGCACACCTCCATGATTTACATTCCAGTCAGGAACAAGAAACTCTTCAGCTAAACCACATGGGGATAAATTCATCTCATAATATTTTGGGCACATTGTTTCATTTCCATGGTTACAAAAATGACACGAATAGCAAGGAACATGATGGTGAGCAAATACTCTATCGCCTTTTTTGAAATTGGATACTTTTGAACCAACCTCAGAAATTATGCCTGCAGGTTCGTGACCAAGCTTCAAAGATGGTTGACCATATTTACCAAAAACTTTTTCCAAATCAGAGCCACATATTCCACAAGATTCCATCTTTACGAGGATATCGCCAGGGCCCAATGATGGTTTTTCAACATCATCAACTGAAATTATTGAATTATTTTTTACAAAAGCTGCTTTCATGTCCCAATCAATCTTATTATGTATATTAAAGAATTTTCGAAAAATTCTTCGGCTATACGCCAAGGATTTTTTTTAACATGAGCCTATAATCAACATCAACTTTTTTGCTTCCAACAGAAGGTAATGAAAATACAAGCGTCTCTTTTTCGGAACGCAAGGTTGTTAATTGATCATTAATGGGCTCTGAGATATCATCACTAACTAAAACTAGGCCAACGTTTGAATCATCAGCTAATTTTTTAATTTCTTGTAGAGCTTTTTCAGGAGTCTCAGAAATGACACCGGAAACCCCCGCCAATTGAAAGCTAGTAACAAATGCCTTACTGCCAACCGTTACGATTTTCACAATCTTAATGTTTTACGTACTAATTTAACCCTTTTTAGGAATAAAATGTGTTCAGGAAAGATTGATTTAGTTTGATGTGTTAGAAAACCTGTGACAGAAATTGATTCTGAAAAAGATGTTTATCTTTTTATCCATGGGCGAATGGACCAGCAAGAAAAATATATCAAGGCTTTGTTAACAAAAGGTTTTTCAAAAGAAAAGATAATTACTGCGATGCCAGACAAAGTTGGTTTAGTTGACGATTATATGGCAATGGTGTGGATGCCACCAAATCCAGACCATATCAAAATTCAAAAAATTACTAAAGTAGAAGAAGTTAAATCTGAAGACATGACTGGATTATGGAAAGGAGTTTCAAAAGAGGACCTGTTTACTATCCCGCTAGAATAAACAATTAACTAAATCCTACTCCAAATTTGTCTGTTTCTTGTAAAGGGTCGCCCGCATCGACGTTTTGAAGTTTAAAATAAACCAAGGCCTCGTACACTAGCTGCAAAGCTGCTTCATCACTTATTTTGAAATTTGTTTTTGCAAAGTCATGATATTTTTTTAGTTTATTTGGGTCTTGTTCATCTGGTGATAATTTGTCTTCACTCATTAAGGACGACAGCTTTTCGATTTGAGAATTGTATTTTGATTCCGTCACACTCGATGATTCATCTCATAACAAGTCAGATATCAAGCTTGATAAAAAATCCCCATATTCATCATCAGAGAATTTTATGATCTCAATTTTATTCTCACTTTGAGCTAGTTTTACAGACTCTAAATGATAGCATTCTTTTTTTGCATTTAATTTACCATAGTAGAAGCCAGGACATGAACAAAACTCCATTTCAGGAAAAAGCCAATACTCTTCACCCTTTCCCACCACTGTCCAAATTTTCTTGTTACTTGGTTCAAAGACATGTAGTTTTACACGTTTTTCAGAAACAGTTGATTCTACTTTGTTTGAATCCTTGTTCATAAGGATTTAATTTCAAACGTTTTGTATATTTTTGATGGTAGAAACAAGATTAGTTCCATCAAAACCTGCCTTAATTTTGGAGGGCAAGTCAAGAAATCTTATTGTTACAGATTTGCATATTGGATTTGAAGCCAATCTTTCTTCCAAGGACATTTTCGTTGGAAAGAACACTACAATAAATGAGACAATTTCTGAGGTTTGTAAAATCATCGATGTTACAAAACCCGACTCGTTGATTCTTTTGGGAGATGTAAAATCAAGTATTAAATCAATTTCAAAAAATGAAATGGACGAAGTTCCTTTATTTTTTGAAAAGGTAAGCAAAAAAGTAGAAATTGTTTTGATCCCTGGTAATCATGATTCAAACATCCAAAGATTGGTTCCAGAAGGAGTTACTCTTGTTAGCTCTACAGGATTGGTGATAGAAAATACGTTACTGACTCATGGACACACTATGCCATCAGACAATTTTGCGCATGTAGAAAAAATAATCATGGGCCATGTTCATCCAGTTTTTTTTTATGAGGGTTCTGTGTTAAACGGACAAAGAGTATGGATATCAATTAAAACAGAAAAACAAAAAATTTTTTCTTCAAGATCTGGTGAAATTGAGATCACAGTAGTTCCTTCTTTTAACAAATACTTTTACGTAACTCGGAAAAGGCAATACAAAAAATCTATTTCTCCAATAATTAAAAAAATTAAAGAAAATTCCTCAGCAAAAATTGTGACATTAAATGGTGCAATCATTGGAAACGAATCAATGATTACTCAGGTGCTTTAAGATATTACATCGTATAGCTCTAAGGTATTTTTCGTCATCTCATTTTTTTGTAGTTATTGTAACCCTCGACAAGTGTTTTTTATTACTGATTTAAGTTTTATAAAATATGATCACACTTGAAGTGTTCATGTAATATCTAAAAAGAAAACTATTGCTTCTTTGATTGTTTTTTGTGCATGCTCTGCTTTTTTTAATTTTTTTTACAGAGCTTTGAATTCTTCATTCCACTTATGGTAAGCATGAATCATTTCTGCAGAGACGCTTGGTTTTCTCCTAGTCATTATGGCTCTAAAATCCACCATTGTTAGATTGGTTGGTTGAAGCGATTGATCGCCCTCCACAGGTTCTTTGTAATTGTCAGAATTGAACAGCTCATGTACTTTTTTGAGTTGTGCTGCTTGACAAATATCTCTGATATCGCTTGCACTGTAACCATCAAATAGCTTTGCAAGTTCTGTTGACTTTAATCTGATATCTTTTTTCAGTGGGGTAGTGTAAAGATCAAATAATTTTTCTCTAGCTAATTGGGTTGGGAGAGAAACATAGATTCTTTTTTGGAATCTTCTTAAAAACGGCCAGTCAAGACTCCATGGTTTGTTTGTAGCCCCAAAAACATATAACTTCAAATTCTTTCCTTTACCCTCAATTCCATCCATTTCTGAAAGGAATTGATTTTTGGTTCTTATTTCACCGCCTACCTCATTATTTCTTGTACCTAAAAGAGAATCAACTTCATCGATAAACAATATTACTGGTTTTCCTTCCTTTTCTGTGTAAGTTCTTGCCATTGCAAACAGCTTTGCGACATTTTTCTCAGCTTCGCCAAGCCATTTACTCATCATAGAAGCTGCATCAACATTAATGAAATATCCATCAATCTCACTTGCAGTAGCAGCTGCAAGAATAGTCTTACCACAACCAGGCGGACCATAAAGAAGTATTCCCTTTGGCCAACCTAAGGGAAATAAATCTGCTCTTTTTGTTGGATAGACTATTGATTCACGTAATGCATTTTTTGCATCATCTAGTCCAACAACCTCTACCCAGCTTACGTTTGGTTTTTCTTTTAAAATAAGATCTTCAAAATCATTTTCCCCTTGCTGTTTCTTCAGATTGGTTTTTTGTTCTTCTGGCGAGGCTTTGGGATCAATTGCTGGCTCAACACCATGTGTTTGTTGAAGTGCCTTTATTCTATTGTGGTATGATAAGGTTCTTTCCTTATAGATTGGATTTAGCTTACTACTTGGATATAATCGCATTATTCTTACAAGGATATCAATTGCCTTTTGATAATTTGTTATAGCCATGCCTCTTGCTCCTTGCGAATCACACTTTATTGCATCAGAAGCATATTTGCTGGCGCTTTTTTCTAATTCCTGTGGGGCTAAACTCATTTAAATTACCTGTCCAGTCTCAAGTGTAGAATTTTGTTGGTATTCTTGGGTGTAAACACCAGTAGAATCTTTGGTTAAATTATTTGAACAATTTTTGGGAATAATTTGTTCATGATTGGCATGAGTTTTTTCTGCTTCAAAATCAAACTCATCTGAAACTTCACCCTGTAGGTCTTTGAGGCGTGACATTGTGCCTTCTGCTGAATATATTAATTCATTGATTTCATCATCCAATGCCTCAACAGAGTAGGCAGACTTGTTTATTATTTCAACAAATTCTTTCAATAAGCTGTGAAATTCTTTTTTAACTTCATGTTTAGTCAAAATTAAATCGGCAAGTCGTAGTATTTCATTCAAATCAAGTAATTCGTCAGTGGTTAAATTTTCTACCATCTGATTGGATTTTTCAGTAGATTTTAACCGTTTATCTACCAAGGAATAGATTTTTCTGATCTTTTTTAAATCCTTTTTGATATTTCCTTGCGGCTTTAAAATAGTCAAGTATTTCGTGATTTGTGAAAATATACATTAGGACTCTGCTTGTTTATTTAGAGTCCACTATCAATTTTGCTCCATCTAGCCTAGTCAAATAATGTATTAGTGTTCTTGGCCCCATGTTGTGCTTGTTTTTAACCACAGTAATATCATACTGCAGGTACAATTTCTAATTTTTTTGAGTACTTGTACAAAGGAATTTAGCTCTAGATTTTACCTAAGCAAGAAATTATGTTAAACCATGGTAAATGAAAATGCTTTAACTGTTAGCCTTGAGGAATTTGGTCTAAGTAAATACGAAGCGCAGGCTTATGTGGCCTTGATATCAAAAGGAACTATTTCCGCAAGCGAATTAGCATATTATTCGGACTTGCCAAGAACAAAGGTTTATCCAATTTTATTAAAGCTTGAAAAGAAAAAGTTAGCAATAATTTCAACAAGTAAACCAATTTTGTGTACTGCAATCGCACCAGAAGATGCATTTGATGACATTGTTCAAGGTCAAATCAATAAAGTAAATGCTATGAATACACTTGTTTCAAATCTAAAAAAAGTAAGTGAAGAAAGTAAAAAATCAAGGGGTGCAGAAGAAAAAAGATATTTCAATCTTAGTGCTAATGCTGTTTTAAATCGACTCAAAATAATGATTGAGAGTTCCAAATCATCTATTCATGTTATAGTTGATCCAGGGTGCTTAGTCCTTCTTACAGAATGTAAAGAACAGCTTCTATCAGTGTTAAGGCGAGATCTAGAACTAAAAATCATCATCGCGCCATCTTCAATTGGCTCTGAATCAATAAAGAGTATCCCAGACGGTGCAAAAATTAGAATTTCTGATATCATACAGAATTGCTTTGTTTTTGATCAAACAGAATTAATGCTGATAGATGGCAATGATGGTAAAGGAGCTACTTTTTCATCAACTGAAATTTTGAGTGCAAATCAAATGAAAGTTTTTTCATATGTATGGAAGAATGCTTTGAAGATCGATAGCTTAAACAACATGACAAAGGCTGATGCTCAAGAAGTATATCGCATTATACGAATAATTAATGAGAGTGCACTAGGGCATGTCCTTACTACAACCCTTGTTTCAAAAATTCATGAAATAGACATGTTAGCGTTTCTAGAAAAAAATGGAATAAATCTAAAATCAAAATCTCTTCAAGAAATTATAGACATTGTTGATTGTTCCTTGCAAACAATATGTTGTGGTAGAGCTGATTTTGAGAAAGGAACAAAAAACATTACAATTGAATCAAAAATGAACAGCGGTCATTCGCTTCCTTGGGCAGCCATAGTGATGGCATATCTTCAAAAACATGGATACACACCTAGATTGGTTTACCAAAACCACTCTCAGAGTGGAGAGAAAGTACACATTAAAATCGCTTCATAAAAACTAAAAATTGGTCTAATCAGATACCATTTTCATGATAGATGAAAAAATTGATTCGTTAGGGATTTCACTTCATGTTCCACCAAAACCCTCTGGCGCTTATCTGCCGGTTGTCATATCTGATAACATAGCTTACGTTTCTGGTCAGATTCCAATGCAGAGAGGAAAGATAATCTATCAAGGCAGAGTAAATGATGAAAATTTAGAAGAAGGAAGAAAATCTGCAAAACTTTGTGCCATTAATATTTTGGCTCAATTAAAAAGAGAACTTAAAACATTGGATAGAATTTCTAAAATCATCAAAATATCGGGTTTTGTGAATTCTGGAACTGAGTTTACTCAACAACCAAAGGTTATCAATGCAGCTTCGGAATTGTTCTTTGAAATTTTTGGAGAAAAAGCCCAACATGCAAGAGTGGCTATCGGAGTTTCCAGTTTGCCATTAAACTCTATGACGGAAATCGATGCGATAGTTGAGATAGAATAATTTCATCATGGTGTGGGTATGGAATATGATGATCCTTGCTGGAGAATTAACCATTATAGTTGCTGGACCTGGAAGAGTTTCGATTTATCATCTAGTGAAAAAAATTCCAAGATCTCTGCAATAATGTTCTATTTTTTAATTCAGTTTTTTATTAAATTCTTTGAGAAATGTCTTAATTTTGGGTTTTGGAATTACAGCTCCACAAGCTTTAGCGTGTCCTCCGCCAGAGCCACCTAGATCAGTTGCTAGGGTGTTGACGATTTTCCCTAGATGAGGTTTACAGTTTTTTGAACCTCTAACAGATACAGCATATATTCCATGTTCAATTCGTTCTTTGTAAGCTACCCCAACATCTTTGCCTGAAAATCCAAGGACAAAATTAACAGCTCCACTTGCTCCTGAATCGGAAAGTTCCATGTAGCCAAGATTTTTCATAAGTTTCATTTCTTTCTTCACTTTTACAATTATTTTTGCTAATTTTCCTACCTGAATTTGTGCAAATTCAAAGGTGTTGGGAATTTCATGCATATATTTTGATTCAGAAAGTTCTTCTACTAAATAGAGAAGATAATCAACATCCTTTTGATGTCCTACTATGTTGTATGTGAGAACGGTTGCATTAATTAATGCAAATTGTCTATCAAAAATTTGCAAAAGTTTTGAGCTAATTGGTTGATCTTCCATATAGTCAGTAATTGCTGCACATACTGCAATAAATGCAGCATTTTCTTGTAATTTTGTTTTAAATTTATTGTATGTAAGAACACTGGTACACTCATTTGTGTCGTGAATCATTTTAACACCAATTTTTATTAATTGTTTGAAAATTTTGGAATCAATATCATGATGATCTATGTATGTAATCGAAACTCTCCTCTTTACAAGCTCACTAAGAATTTTGACAAACCCATCTTGATTTTTTTTACTTAAGCCTAAATCACAAATGAATAGTGTTTTGAGTTTTTCATCATTTGCTATTTGTTCTAATGCTTTCATTTGTCCCGGATAATCTACAAGTATGGTATCACTTCCAAATACCTGATGAATTAAAGCAGCAGAGCTTATGCCATCCGCGTCTTCTTTGTGAGAGAGACACACAATTTTGGTTTTTTGTGGCTTTGCCTTTATTGCGGTTTTTTTTGTAATCTTTTTAGAAACCATATGGTCGAATCATTTATCGACCACATTTAAATCAAAAAATACTATTTTCTATTTTTCTTTTTAATCGCAGGAACATTTAAGACTGATTTTTTATCATATTTTGAAAATATATCATAAAAGTTTGAACCCTCCAATTGGGTCCTTAGGTCCAACTCTTGAAATTTCTTTAATTGAGATTCAGAACTATTTAGAATCATATCATCCACTTCTTTCATGAATTTTCGTTCAGCAAGTAACATTTGATTTTAAATTAAAAATTAGCTTAAAGGGAATATAGTTGATAGATTAGACATAATGCTAAATTTCAAATTTCTTTTTTTAATTCAAACAGCTAAGATTAATAGCAAATTTTGACTATTCCGTGATATGGAAACAAAAAACATAGGCCTGAGGAATATTGAGGTAGCAGATACCAAGATTTCCTACATTGATGGTGTAAAGGGTAAGCTAATCTATCGGGGTTATGATATATTGGACCTCACAAAAAAATCTACTTTTGAAGAAACAGCTTATCTTCTTCTACATGATGAACTACCATATTCAAAACAATTAGATGATTTTAAACAAAAATTGATATCTGTAAGAACCATTCCAAGACGAATTCAAGAAAATATGGGAAATTGGAGAAAGGATGCCGACCCAATGGATATGTTACAGGCCTTTGTGGCTGCACTTGCCGGCTATTATGATGAGGAATTTAGAGATAAAGAAGCCAGTTATGATAGGGCCATAAACCTTATTGCCAAAATTCCAACAATTGTGGCAAGCTGGGAAAGAATTCGAAACAACAAAGAATTAGTGAATCCAAATCCAGATTTGAGTCACGCCGCAAATTTTCTCTATATGTTGACTGGTAAAACGCCAGATCCAGAAATTGAAAGAATATTTGATATATGTTTGATTTTACATGCTGATCATTCATTTAATGCATCAACCTTTGCTGCAAGACAGGTTGCATCAACAAGAGCGCACATGTTCTCAGCTGGTAGTGCTGCGATAGGAGCACTAAGTGGTGAGCTTCACGGCGGAGCAAATTATGAAGTGATGAAAATGTTGTTGGATATTAAAACAATTGAAAATGTTGAACCATGGATTAATAAACAATTGAGTGAAGGCGGTAGGATAATGGGAATGGGTCATGCAGTTTACACCACATATGATCCTAGAGCACAGATTCTAAAGGAGTTATCTAAAAAACTAGCAGAAAAAACTGGCGAGTCTTGGTTTAACATTACAGAAAAAGTTGAACATGTTACAATTGAAGAAATGAAAAAAAGAAAAGGTATTGATATTTATCCTAATGTTGACTTGTATAGTGCATCGGTTTACTACATGTTAAAAATTCCAATGGATTTGAATACTCCGATATTTGCAATTTCTAGAGTTGTTGGGTGGACAGCACATATCATAGAAGAAAAGTTTGCAGAAGCTGCGCCAAAACCTGCACTTTATAGACCAAAGGCAGCTTACGTTGGTAAATATTGTGGTCCTCAAGGATGTGAGTATAAACCACTTGAACTCAGAACCTAAACAAATGACAGATTAATTTATCGATTTTAGCCATTCTTTTGCTTTGGAGTTAATGTCGTGTCTATACAAAACTTCGAAAACCATGTCATAAAAGGAGATTCCCTTTTTTTGAGCTTGGCCATCAAGCCATTTAATTCCATCTGCAAGCTCAGGATCATGTTGTGAGATTACGACAAGATCATCAACCATTCTTTTAAAAAAGGTATGTGACTCATGCATCATGCAGTACTTTCTAAATTTGATCATAAGTGAAGGATTCAAATTATATAGACAAATAAGCCCTTTTTGGTTGACTATTGGAACATGTTTTTTATTCTGATGGGAATGCCAAGCGAATTTCTTGGGTGATTCAAACCAATGATTCTCAAGTGGAACAAATTAGAGAGCACGCTGACATTTACTTGGATAAAATTGACACAGAACAATCAAAACACATCGCTCTTCATGTTGGATTATTTTGGGGGATTGGCACATTTACTATAAAAAATAATGACACGATAAAAGTTATGGTTGATTCAAAATCAATGTATGAGAATCTGGTTAACAATTCTGGTAGTTCTGATCGATTTATTGCTACTAGAACAGATTTTATAAAAAAATTTATTGTACAACGAAAATTAAATGTGAATTACAATCTTATTGATTGCAAAGAAAATCTTGCCACTAAATTATTATAATTACAAATTGGAACATATTTGAAAATTCAATTTAGAATTATTCCTATATCCATGAGGTTGGTATGAGTAGGACCTGTTTTTATTAAACCTCCATATTTTTTAAAAAACGAGTTTGAATCATTTTGTTTCAAATAATTGTTAATTTTATTGTTAGAGAGAGAAAAATTTTCTATTATTGCACCAGCATGTTTGGTGTTGCCATCTATTCCATCAGTACCCAGTGTAGAAATTACCAAATACTGTTTGGTTTTTTGAATATTTTTAAAAATTCTCAAGACCAACTCTTGATTTCTTCCCCCTTTACCTTTTCCAGTTACTCGAACCGTTGTTTCACCGCCAAAAATTATACACGAATTTTTTTCCTTTGGAATTAGTTTTACTAGTTTTTTTGCAGCAGCATTCACATCTCCAGAGATGTTTACGATTTTAGGATTGTACCCCAGTTGTTTTGCTTTTTTTACCATTTCTTTAAGACAATCCTTGTTTGTGGCAATAATTTGATTTTTTATTCTTGATTTTTTAGGTGTTTCATTAATCATTCCTACTGAACCTTCATGTAGTCGTTTTATAACATTTTTTGGAACTTTCTTTTTCAAATTATATTTTTTAATTACTTTTTGAGCATCCTTGAAAGTAGTCTTATCGTAATAAGTACATCCTGAGGAAATGGATGATAAATCATTGTTCCCAACATCTGACATTATAAGTGCAATACAATCACACGCTAGGTTTGCAATCATCATTCCGCCTTTGATGAGTGACAAATGTTTTCTAACGCAGTTAAATTCATGAATTGTGGCCCCAGATTTTAAAAGCTGTTTGGTTACCTGTGTTTTTTCATTAAGGGTTATCTTCGATGGTAACGATAATAATGATGAACCGCCTCCTGATACAAGAAAGATTACAAATTCACCTTTCTTTCGTTTATGTAAAAATTGCATAATAGTTTTTGCAGCTTTTAGGCTAGCCTTATTTGGTATTGGATGACCTGCATTGAAAATTTGAAATTTCTTGTGTTTTATTTGTGATTTAATACCATGTGGAATGACAATTATCCCTCTCTTTATTCTAAGAAGTGAATTTATGGTAGCTGTCATGGAATCAGCAGCTTTTCCAAATGAAACAAGGTACACATTTTTAAATTTTGATAATTTTAATGATTTTTTACCAATAATGATTTTGTTTGGTTTTACAATTTTTTTTAAAAATTTTTCAGGTTGTGCTGCTTGAAGACCTTCTTCCAAAATATCTAGAGCGCGTTTTTTTCGAAAATTTGTTGCTAATTCTTTATAGTTTTGAATAATCATGTTTCATCTCCAATGCAAAATTTGTAAGATATAATAATAATCAGAAAGTTTGATTTTTTCATGTATACAGTAAGAATTCCATCAACTATCAAATTTGGCGAAAATGCTCTTGGAGAAACAGAGTATCCTAAAAATGCCCTAGTTGTTACAACTGCTACGCCGAAATTATCTGGAAAGTGGTTGGATAAAATGGGAATTCAGGATTACATGTTGTTTGACAAGGTTACTCCTGAACCTTCTATAGATGATGTAAAAGCTGTTATGTCTGAATACAAGGACAAAAATCCATCAGTTTTGATTGGTCTGGGTGGAGGGAGTTCAATGGATGTTGTAAAATATGCTGCACCTGAGTTAGGAAAAAAGAAAATTTTGATCCCAACAACCTATGGAACCGGTGCTGAAATGACAACATATTGTGTTCTAAAGTTTGAAGGCAAGAAGAAACTGTTACGTGAAGACAAATTTCTTGCAGACATGGCAGTAGTAGATTCTTACTTTATGGATGGAACGCCAGAACAAATAATTAAAAACTCTGTTTGTGATGCATGTGCTCAAGCAACAGAAGGATATGACAGTAAGCTAGGTAATGATCTAACAAGAGCGCTTTGTAAACAAGCCTTTGACGTGCTATATGATGCAATAATGAATGATAAACCCGAAAATTATCCATATGGCTCAATGTTATCTGGAATGGGTTTTGGAAACTGTTCCACAACCCTTGGTCATGCGCTTTCGTATGCGTTTTCAAATGAAGGTGTACCGCATGGATATTCTCTTTCTTCATGTACTACTGTTGCGCACAAGTTCAACAAATCCATCTTCTATGAAAAATTCAAAGATGTTATTGAAAAGTTGGGATTTGATAAACTTGATCTAAAAGCAAATGTATCTGAAGCAGCCGATACAATTATGACTGACAGAGGACACTTAGACCCAAATCCAATTCCTGTTTCAAAGGAAGATATTATGAAATGTTTAAACGACATTAAAGCACGTAATCTGTAAAAAATTATACCGTTTTTTTACATTTTTTATATTTTACAGAAATTTTGTGAATCCATTAACTCAACTAAACTTATTTATTGCAAAAATTCATCGTATTGTTACAAGGTTCAAGATTGGTAAAACTAAAGTTTGGAATTCAAAATGGTCTTAATGTTGCACGTGCTGGATATTCAGAAGACCAAATTTTAACAGCATGTATACTAGCGGATAGAACCGGATACGATTCAATATGGTATATGGACCACACAAATGTTCCACAGTGGTCTAAGGCAATAGTTCTAGATCCTTGGGTAATGTTGTCAGCAATTGCAAATGCCACTAATAACTGTGAATTAGGAACATGTGTTACAGACGCTATAAGACGTCATCCATCCAATATTGCATTAGCCACAATAACTCTTGATAGAATTTCAAAAGGTAGAGGTATATTGGGACTCGGAGCAGGAGAGGCACAAAATCTCAAGGAATTTTGTATTCCATTTGAAAAACCTGTCTCAAAGTGGGAAGAGCAAATTCAAGTTATTAAAAAATTGTTTACTTCATCTCCTGAGAATAAAGCTGATTATGAAGGCAAGTATTACAAATTAGAACAAGCTTGTTTGCAAGCCCCTCCAATAAGAAAACCACATCCCCCAATCTATTTGGCTGCAGGAGGACAACGAACCTTGAAGATCGTTGGAAAATATGGGGATGGTTGGCTTCCAATCGGTTACACCCCAGAACTTTTTGAAGATCATGCAAACATCATCGTGGATTCCATGAAAAAAAATAATCGTGAGAATGTTGATTTTCAGTTTGCGTTAGACATTGATGTGTATTTTTCAGAGGATGCAGAGGAATCTTGGGCTAGAATGAAAGAAGCGGTTAAAGTTAGTTTATTCAAGCCAGAAATTTTGCGAGTCCATAAATTAAAAGAAATCGAAGGATTTGATTTTAAAAAATACTTTACAGAATACTCAATGTCAAATCAGGAATGGATTGTGAAAATGCGTGAAGCTGCGATAAATATTCCAGATAATGTTGCACGTTCTTCCACAGCAGTTGGCACCCCAGATGATGTTATTCCTATTTTTGAAAAGTTCATGAAAGCAGGTGTTAATCACTTCGTAATCCGATTCTGGGGAAGAAACTATTTTGGAAGCATTGACAAGTTTGCAAGTGATGTAATGCCTTATCTAAAAGAAAAAGCTGAAGACAGCAAAACATTTTTTGCTGGACTAGAAAAATAGAGAAAAACACAGAATTCATTAGTCAAGTTTTAATTTACAATAGGAAAATTACACTAATGCGACTTTTAGGAAGGCTAGAAATAAAATCTAAGGACAAAATCAAGGAGTTTTTAGATGCTGAGCATGTTGGCAGGATTGCTTCAATAGATGAAACAGGGTATCCGCAAATCATTCCCATGAATTTTGTGTTTCTAAATGATGCAATCTACTTGCACACTCACACTAGAGGCGAAAAATTAGACAACATTAAGCGTAATGATAAAGTTGGTTTTGAGGTTGATAGGGAATTAGAGTTTTTACCTTCATATTTTGAGGATCCAAAGGATGCTTCACTTGCTGATACCTTGTACATCAGCGTGGTAATCAAGGGATCTGCATCTATAATTGAAGAAAAAAATGAAAAAGCGTTAGCCCTAAACGGTTTAATGAAAAAATATCAACCAGAAGGAGGCTATGAACCCCTCACACCGGAGATGGATGTTATTGATGAGGTTGCCATCATCAAGGTTACGCCTGATTCAATTCGTGGAAAATACAAAATTGGTCAAAATCTTCGGAAAGGCGAAAGAGCTGACCTTGCAAAAAAAATTTATGAACGAAATACTTCTGCCATAGACACTTTGAAAATTATGGGCTTTGAGTTAACAAAAGATGGACTAAGAATGGTCAATGAACCACTATGGTAGTACAGTGCTTGTAATATCGTCATTGCTTTAAAATACTATTGAATAGTCATTCTTGCACGTCTTTTTTATTTAGAATGAGTATGATTGTAAGATATTGGCTAATATTTGCAAACCAAAACCAACTGATATTATAATTAAAGCGATAATTGCTCTTTTTCTATGTAAAATTTTTTCGTTAAGAAGTCTTTGATGTAATTGTAATACTATAACCCAAAGTCTAGAAAGGTCAGGCCACATCGCAATTTCAGATTGAGGCGTGTTAGGTTTTTGATCTTTTACTCTAGCATATTCTTCCATAGTATCCTTGGTTTGTTTTTCTAGTGTTTTTTTATTTCTTAAATCCACCTTTAATAATGGGCTTACAAGCATCCACACTCCTAATATGTCAAGTCCAAGACCTACTATCATCACATAAAGCCATTCATTCATGGATTTACTACCGTTGCATTATCACTGGTAGGGATTTAGTGTTTACCTCTTGTATTTAATCAACAATCGTTAGCTATAAGTTCAGTTTTAGGTGATTGTGATTGTGCAGCAGATACATGGATTTCAGTTAAAATCTGATTTTGGGCCAACGGGAGATCAGCCTGAAGCTATTAACAAGTTGGTAGAGAAAGTGAAAAAAGGAAAAATTCAAACTTTGTTAGGGGTTACTGGTAGTGGTAAAACATTCACTGTTGCAAATGTCATCGCAAGAACAGGGAAGAATACTCTGGTAATTTCTCATAACAAGACTCTAGCAGCACAGCTTTATTCTGAATTAAAACAGTTTTTTCCTTATAACAATGTGGGTTATTTTGTTTCATATTATGACTATTATCAGCCTGAGAGCTACATTCCACAAACTGACACCTACATTGAAAAAAACACTCAAATCAACGAGAAAATCGAAAAAATGAGACTAGAAGCAACTGCAATGCTACTTTCAGGTGAACCGACAATTATAGTTGCTACTGTTTCTTGTATTTACTCACTTGGCAATCCCGTAGATTGGGATGATTTAGCAGTTACACTTAGAAATGGAATGGAGATTAGTCGTCACTCTCTCATTAAACAATTGATTGATGCAAGATATGAAAGAAATGATTTAGAATTAGCTCCGGGTAATTTTAGAGTTAAAGGTGATGTAATAGACATCATTCCTGCTTATTCAGAAGATTTAATTCGCATCTCAATGTTTGGAGATGAAATAGAAAAGATTACACAGCTTGATCATGTTTCTTTAAATGAAAAGAAAAAAATTTCTCAAATCAAAATTTTTCCTGCGAAACACTGGCTTGTTGCCAGCGATGTTAGAAAGCGTGCGGTAGAATCTATAAAATTAGAACTAAAGCAAAGATTGCCGGAACTTAAAGAGCTTGAAAAACAACGACTTGAGATGAGGACAAAATATGATCTTGAAATGATTGAAGAATTGGGTTACTGTTCTGGAATTGAAAATTATTCCAGACATTTTGATGGAAGGAAACCTGGCCAAAAAGCATTTTGCCTTTTAGATTTTTTTGATAAAGATTTCTTGTTGGTAATTGATGAATCACATGTCACTCTTCCTCAGCTTCATGGAATGTACAAAGGTGATTTCTCAAGGAAAAAGCAGCTAGTCACCTATGGCTTTAGATTACCAAGTGCATATGATAATAGACCACTAAAATTTGAAGAATTTGAAAAATACATCAAAAACACAGTGTTTGTTTCTGCCACTCCGAGCGAATATGAGAAAGAAAAATCATATCAGATTGTAGAACAGCTAGTCAGACCTACCGGTCTTTTAGAACCTGAGATAGAAGTTAGATCAACTAAAAATCAAATGGATAATTTGATTTCTGAAATTGAGAAAAGGGCTAAGAGAAATGAACGTGTTTTGGTAACCACCCTTACAAAAAGAATGGCGGAGGATCTTGCCGAATATCTTTCAAAAAAGCAAATCAGAGTTCGATACATGCATTCAGAAATTGAGGGCCTGCAGAGAACCGAGTTGATCAGACAGCTAAGACTAGGAGAATTTGATGTTCTTGTAGGAATTAATCTCTTAAGAGAAGGCCTGGATATTCCAGAAGTGTCTCTAGTTGCTATTTTAGATGCCGATAAAGAGGGCTTTTTGAGAAATAACACCAGTTTAATCCAAACATTTGGCCGTGCTGCTCGAAATGAAAATGGTTCTGTAATCATGTATTCAGATTCAATGACAAGATCAATGAAATCTGCAATGAATGAAACCGAAAGGCGAAGGAAAAAACAGTTTCAATATAATAAAATGTATGACATTACGCCAAAAACAATCATAAAGTCAATTCCAGAACAAGCAACAAATCTAGATGATTTAAAACACAAGTCGACTCATGATTTGACTACTGACATAATTGAGCTTGAAGCTCAGATGAAAAAATATGCTGAAGATCTAGATTTTGAGCGAGCTATTGAATGCCGTAACAGAATAAAAAGAATTGAGAGGGAGATAAGTAAAAATGATGAAAGAAAATAAATTAAAAATCCGTGGTGCCCGTCATCATAACCTCAAAAATATAGATATCGATATTCCAAAAAATAAACTGGTTGTAATTAGTGGTTTATCAGGTTCAGGCAAGTCAACTTTGGCGTTTGATACAATTTATGCAGAAGGGCAAAGACGTTATGTAGAATCACTTTCAGCTTATGCACGACAATTTCTTGAGATGATGGACAAACCAGATGTTGATTCAATTGAAGGTTTGTCCCCTGCAATTTCTATTCAGCAAAAGACTACAAGCAAAAATCCTCGCTCAACTGTTGGAACAACAACAGAAATTTATGATTACCTTAGATTGCTTTTTGCAAGAATAGGAATTCCGCACTGTACAAATTGTGCAAGAAAGATTTCTAGTCAGTCAGTTGAAACAATACGTGATTCAGTCCTGAAAGATTTTGCTGGCCAAAAAATCCTGGTTTTAGCTCCTGTCATTCAAAGAAAAAAGGGAACCTATGAGAAGCTTTTTGAACAAATCAAAAAGGACGGATATGCTAGAATTAGACTAGATGGCGATATTATTCCACTTGATGAGGAAATCCCTCTCCTCAACAAGCAAAAATGGCATAATATTGAGATTATTGTAGATAGAATTACAGCCGAAAAATCAGAGAAATCTAGATTGTTTGAGGCAATTCAAACTGCATTAAAATCCGCAAAGGGAAGTGTAATGATTTCTTCTGAAAAACAAGACAAAGTATTTTCTCAGAATAATGCTTGTCCATTTTGTGGCGTGACTATCGGAGAGCTAGAACCAAGAACATTTTCGTTTAACTCTCCTTTTGGAATGTGTAAAACTTGTAATGGATTAGGGGTTAAGATAGAATTTGATCCTGATTTAGTAATACCAGATCATAACAAATCAATTCTTGATGGGGCAATAGTTCCATGGAGTGGAAGATTTTCTTCATTTAGACGACAGGCTTTACGTTCTGTTGGTAAAAAATTTGGATTTGATTTAATGACACCTATAAATAAAATTAAATCAAAACATTTGAAAATTATTTTATATGGAACAGATGAATTAATTGATTTTAGATACAGATCGAAAGCTGGGGATTCCTCATGGCAGCATACTGATTCTTTTGAGGGAGTAATAGTAAATCTTCAACGTGGTTTTATGGAAACAGACTCGGAGGCTAAACGTGAATGGTTAAAACAGTTTATGCGAGATACTCCTTGTAATGTATGCAATGGTAAAAAATTAAAACAAGAGTCACTCGCGGTCAAAATTAACGAAAAAGGAATCATGGATGTTTGTGATTTATCAATTGATCACTGCTTTGACTTTTTTTCCAATCTTAAGCTTTCTGAAACTGAACAATACATTGCTCGTGATGTTCTTAAAGAAATTAAAGAAAGATTAGAATTTTTGAAGAATGTTGGATTAAACTATCTTACACTAAACCGATTAAGTTTAACATTGTCTGGTGGTGAATCTCAAAGAATTCGACTTGCCACTCAAATTGGTTCTAATCTGACTGGCGTTTTGTATGTTTTAGACGAACCAACTATTGGATTACACCAACGAGATAACCTGCGACTCATAAAAACGCTAACAAAGCTCCGAGATCTTGGAAATACTGTAATTATAGTAGAACATGACGAGGAAATTATTCGAAATTCGGACTGGTTGATTGATCTAGGTCCTGGTGCAGGAATCCATGGGGGAAATGTGGTTTTTGAAGGAACGGTAGACCAAATTTTAAATGGTCATCAATCTCTTACAGGCACTTACCTAAAAGACAAATCTCTAATAAAATTAGAAAATAAAATAAGAAAACCGCAAGGAAAATTAATTATTAGAGGCGCAGCTGAAAATAATCTCAAAAATATTGATGTTGAATTTCCATTAGGGTTTTTTATTACAGTTACTGGAGTCTCGGGTTCTGGTAAATCATCTCTAATTAACGAAATATTACTGAAAGCATTAGAAACACATTTTTACAAAACTAACAAGCGTTCTGGAAAACATAAAGAAATTGTAGGGATTGAAAATGTAGATAAAGTTATTGCCATTGATCAATCTCCTATTGGTAGAACCCCTCGCTCAAATCCCGCAACATACATCAGTGTCTTTACCCCAATTCGTGAATTATATGCAAATACTGAAATGTCAAAAGAGAGAGGATATGCTCTTGGACAATTTTCTTTTAATGTGGTAGACGGTAGATGTTTTTCATGTGATGGGGATGGTGTTAAACAAATTGAGATGCAATTTCTTTCTGATGTCTATGTAAAATGTGATGAATGTAAGGGAAAAAGATACAATTCAGAAACTCTCTCGGTGCTATACAAAGGTAAAAACATTGCAGATATTTTGAACATGACAGTTTATGAGGCATTAAAATTTTTTGAAAATATTCCGCCAATTAAACGAAAACTACAAACAATCAATGATGTTGGGTTAGGTTACATTAAGTTGGGACAATCTTCGACAACTCTTTCTGGCGGAGAAGCTCAAAGAGTCAAATTAGCTGCAGAGTTATCAAAAAAAGGAACAGGAAAAACTATCTACATTCTTGATGAACCAACCACTGGTTTGCATTTTGCCGACGTTCAAAAATTATTAGATGTTTTAAACAGACTTGTCAATCTTGGAAATACTGTAATTGTAATAGAACATAATATGGACGTAATAAAAAATTCTGATTGGGTTATAGACCTTGGGCCTGAAGGCGGAGATGAAGGAGGCCAAGTTGTTGCCACAGGCAAACCTGAGATGATCTCAAAAGCTCCTGGCAGCTATACTGGAAAATACCTCAAAAAATTCATGAAAAAATGAGCTTCGATATTTCTACAATAAATATCCCTTCTCAATCCGGCGTCTATTTTATGAAAGATTCCAGCGGGAATGTGATCTATATTGGTAAGGCAAAAAATCTGCAAAAGAGAACCAAATCATATTTTTTGAAAAATCAAAATTATAAAACACAGAAGCTTGTTGAGAAGATTTCTGATATTGAATTCGTTATAACCGATAATGAAAGTGAAGCATTTTTGTTAGAATCAAATATGATAAAGAAATATCGCCCAATTTACAATATAGAACTAAAAGACCAACAACGGTATACCTATCTTAGATTAACAGATGAAAAATATCCCAGATTACTGGTAACTAGAAGAACGCGGAGTGGACAATTTTTAGGTAAAGGAAAAATATTTGGTCCCTTTACGCATGGAAGTTCTAAACTACTCACAATTGGCTCTCTGCGTAAAACCTTCAAGATACGAATTTGCAAAAAGTTGCCAAAAAAAGTTTGTTTGGAGTATCATTTAGGAAATTGTGAAGCTCCATGTGAATTTACTAATGCGCAAGTCCAATATGAAAAACATGTTTCAGATCTTGAAGAAGTTCTTAAAGGAAAAGATCAGATGGGAATTTTTTCCAAAAAACTAGAAAATGAAATGAAAATAGCATCAGAATCTCTTGATTATGAACGTGCAAAGGAGATTCGTGACACTTTACAAAGATTAGGTAGTTTGAAGACAAAACAGAAAATGGAATATATACAAAGTTCGGATGAAGAATTTTTCGGTATTAAAATTAAAAATCAAACTGCTATCGTGATGACTTTTAGACAAACTCATGGGGTTATTCGAGACAGCGGCAATTTTTCTTTTGATATAGTTGCCGATAACACATTTTCAAATTTTCTTTTCCAATACTATACCACACATTCTATTCCAAGATTCATTGTTGTCAGTGAAATACCACAACAGAAAAAATTTTTAGAGTCATTATTATCAGAAAAAGCCAATTTTCAGGTTCAGATAATACAACCTAAACGTGGAAAACGAAAGGAAATATTGAAACTCATCCTCAAAAACCTTAGCATCATTCTAAACAAGAGAGCTGAGCCTGGATTGGTTGATTTGCAGGAGAAATTGACATTGCCCGAATTACCCCGAATCATTGAATGTTTTGACATTTCAAATCATGGAGACGAATATGCTGTTGCTTCCATGTCACAGTTTGTGGATGGAAAACCAAACAAGTCAGACTACAGAAAATTCAAAATTAAAACAATCAAAGGGAGAGACGATTTTGCGATGATTGGAGAGGTAATCAAAAGAAGATACATTAAGTTAAAAAAAGAAAATTTGCAGTTGCCAAATCTGATTTTGATTGATGGAGGAAAGGGCCAACTTCATGCTGCGCTGAATTCACTAAATACTGTAGATGTTAAGGTCCCTTGTATTTCATTAGCTAAAGAAAATGAAGAAGTGTTTATGCCCAATAAGAAAAAACCAATTCTGATTTCAAAAAACGAATCTTCACTACAAATTTTACAGTATGCCCGAGATGAGGCACATAGATTTGGAATAGCATATAATAGAAATCTTAGAAAATTTAATAAAAAATAAAAAAAGTGTTTTGTTTTAATGGGTGTATAACATTTGTTTGTGGATAAAAATTTCAAAGGTTTGCCTATTTTTACACATTTCAACAAAAGAATTTTTAGGATCAGAGTGTATTTGATATTGATGGTACACCTATAGTGGAATGAGGTAGAAAAATGGAACTCGCTTATGTTTTAATTCATTGTGATTTAGGTGCAGAAGTTGAAATAATCCAAGATCTCTCAAATGTATCGCAGATTAAAGAAGTAAGAGGTACTTATGGAATTTATGATATATTTTGTAAAATTGAAGCAGAATCAAAGAATGTTTTAGATGATATTATCACAAACAAGGTTAGGAAGATTCCAAAAATTCGTTCTACAATCACCCTTCATTGGATTCCATCCCAAGGTGACAGGTAAACTGATAGAAAAAAAATTCAATCCAGATTTATTATACAACAGAGTTGTTCATTATTATATTGATAAAAAAAAATATTCTCGAGAAAAAGCAAATGCGATTGCTCAAATAGTTATTAAAAGGGAACAGCAAAGACGATTATGTAAAAATACCAATTGCAGACATTCATTAGATGATCATATTAGGAATTCTGATACTTGTTTAATTTTAGATTGCAACTGTTCAAAATTTTTGACGATTTGAAACTATTAAAATTATTATAAAAAGTCATCTAGTGAGTCTTGACGCAATGGCTGTGCATCAATTCCCATTTTTACTAAATGAGAAGCAAATTCTTCAACAAATCCGTGTACTGTGTAAACCTTTTCAGCACCAGATTCAATCACCATATTTGAAAGTTCGTTAAAATCACAATGATCACTTAGTGGAATTGAGTAATCATATCCCCTAAATTGGAATCTTGGAGATTTTGCCCATCCACTAAATCCTATTGTTACTACGTTGTATTTTGATTTCATATGTTTTATGAAAAAATTCTCACTACGCATCATTGGTGCAATCATTACCCATGGTTTTTTATCAAGAAAACCTAGTGATTCTGCTTCAGAATGTCCCATTTCCTCTTTAAGCGAAACGCCTAACTTTCTATGTAAATCATTCATTTTTTTTACAGAATCATGATAGTACAAGGGTTGCCAATGGCCGAAAATTTGACTTAATGTCTGTGCTTTTCCGAGCTGATATCCTAATAAAATTACTGGTTTTCCTTTTGAAAAAAGATCTGAAATAATTTCATTCACTTTTTTTTTAATCTCTGATAATTGTGGAAATACAAACTCGGATAGTCCAAATGTACATTCAGTGATTAGAGTTTTACATTTTGGAATTTTGGCACCATTTAGAAATCCCCTATTTCGTGTACAAATGTCGCCAGTATAGAATATATCATCAAACAAAATACCCCTTGCTCCAAGAATATGGCCACTGTTAATTAGTGAAAAGTTTTCCATAGAGTCAACAAATTTGTTCATGTTGAATCCTCGAATATTTGCTATTTCACTGGTTTCATGAGAAGAAAGTATTGTCCCGCCGTTTGATTTTGGCAGGTGATCAGAATGCGCGTGTGAGACAAAGTTAACACCTTCTGCCTCAACCCGCTTTGGATCAAGGCGTGTTTTCATTTCATTTATTTCGCATAATATGCCATTTCGGGTCATTCGAATTTTTTTTGACAAACTGAAAAGAAGAAACTAAGATTTGATATAAATTGCTGGTTTGATTAATGTAAACTAGAGATCAATGACTTTAACAGTATTTTATTCTTGGATAAAGTGAACAATGGCTAAAGGTATTCGAGGAGTGTGTCTTTTTCTATTTTAATATAATTTATGTGACTTGGAAGGTTAGAGTTTCTTCTTTATCATTTAATTTGATGGCCATCTTCCAATCTCCCTTGTCAGCATCCGGTGGCAAGATATAGATCATTGTAATACTTCCATCACTTGAAGAACTAGAATGAGCAGATGTAAAGTCACCATCAGGTTCTGTTACCTGCAAAGAAACTGATTGACTTGCTTGTCCATTTCCAGAAACCCTAATGATTTCACCCGGTTTGTAGGTTTCTTTATCTAGATTAATCGTTAAACCAGCTGGTATAGTACTTGATTCTTCTAAAGTTTGTAAATCGGAATCTGATACTGTTATAGATTTAACAACGGTTCTATCATTGGATGTGGCTTGAATCTCATAGGTTCCTTCTTGAATAAAGCTTGGCAACTTTATTGAATGAACTAGCTTTCCCATTGCATCAGAATATGGAATGCTACTCGCAATTACCTCACCAGTATAGCTTAGCAATTCAATTTGGACTGGGATTTGGGCTCCCATATTATCAGCTGTGACTTTGATTGAATCGCCAATAGAATAGACTGACTGGTCTAAGCTAATTCCAAATAGGGCTATTTCGGAATTTGCAGTTTCTACAGCTTGTACAAACTCTGTCTTTATTGCTTCAAGCTCATTTATCGTATCAGCTTCTAGTGTTTCAATTTTGGCTGTGAGCTGATCAATCGTTGCCTGCATTGCCTTTAACTCATTAGAGTTATTGTTGATTTCAACTGTGGGAGTTTGTATATTATTGCCCGAAATAACAGCATAACCTGCTACTAGTAAAGCAAGTATACTTACTGTAAATATGCTTACTGCAAACATCCATATCTTTTTTGCCATGTGTGCTTTGTCGAAAAATCGCCATTTTATTTCCAAAGTAAAAAAAAGTGATCAATTTGCATCAATTGTTAACATAAAAAGAAGAGTAAGTTTTAGCATCTTATTCTTTTCATTAGGATTATGTAAAATATGCAGTTTATAACTAAAAATAAGCTAATAGCACATTTCTTAATTACATTGAATTTTCATTAAAACTGTTAATTAAACTATGATTTTATTTTCTAACAACAGAATTTTATTGCTGGTTTGATCTAGTTTTGACTACTTGCTAAACCTTGCGATTTTAATTTCTGGTCGTGGAAGCAATATGGAGGCCATTTTAAAATCAATAAAAAAGAAAAAGATGCCAATAAATCCTGCGGTGGTGATTTCAAACAAGCCGGATGCTAAAGGTTTGAAGATAGCAGAAAAACTAGGTGTGAAAACAGAGATCGTCATAAGCAAAGGATTCAAAGGCGATAGATGGGATTATGACAAAAAAATAATCACAGTTCTTAAACGATATGGAGTTACGCCAACCAATGGATTTGTCTGTTTAGCAGGATTTATGAGAATAATTAGTCCTCAGTTTATTAGAAAATACAAAAATCGTATAATGAATATCCATCCTGCACTTCTTCCAGCTTTTTCGGGTCTTGAAGTTCAAAAGCAAGCAGTAGATTATGGTGTAAAGTATTCAGGATGTACAGTACATTTAGCAGATGAGAGAGTTGATACAGGTCCAATAATCATACAGGCAGTTGTAAAAGTAAACGATAATGATACTGCGGAAACACTTGCAAAAAGAATTCTAAAACAAGAACACAGAATTTATCCTGAAGCAGTAAGATTATTTGCAAAAGGAAAAATCAAAATTTCTGGAAGAAAAACAAAAATTTCTTAAACATCCTGCCCCCCAAAAAAATACAACACAACAAGTTCTCTTGTATTTCCCAAAAAACAGTGTTCGATATCTTTTTGAACAAAAAATACCTTTCCTTCAGAAACTGGATAATCTTTTTTGTTAATTTTTAGAAAACCGTTTCCCCTGATAACATAATATACCTCGTCAAAATCATGAGGTGTTTGCGTATCTTTCTCCCCAGGTTGTAAAACTAATACGCCTGCAGCTAGGGTTTGTTTATTTATAAAAGTGTGAAAGTAATAGTCATTTTTTCTAATTTTATCAACATACTCTTTTGTGTCAAAATCAAGCTTCACAGATGTCTACCACAAGATTTGTCTTAAAAGATTAACTAAGATTCCAAGAATTAAATATCTACTATTTCTCAAATGCATAGTTGACAGGCACAAAAATCGACGGAAAAATAATTGCCCAATCAGTAAAAGACCGTGTCAAAAATACAGTTAATGAGCTAAAATCACAAGGAATCAATCCATGTTTAGCAACGGTTCTTGTTGGAGACAATTCGGCATCTGCAACTTACGTCAGAAACAAACACACAGCATGCGAAGAAGTTGGAATCATAACTAGAGATCACAAATTTCCATCAAGTTTTTCTCAAAAAGATATGAATGAGCTAATTGATTCTCTTAACAATGATGATTCTGTTCACGGAATTTTGATTCAGCTTCCCTTACCAGATCAAATAGATGAGTTTGAAGCAATTTCACGAATTTCACCTATCAAGGATGTAGATGGTCTGACTCCTCACAATGCTGGTTTACTTGCTATGAAAAAGGCAGCTCTTGTTTCATGTACTCCTTCTGGAGTTATGGAAATGTTTGATTATCATAAAATCGATTTGGAAGGAAAACACGTTGTAATGATTAACAGAAGTAACTTAATTGGAAAGCCACTTTATCATCTTCTTTTAGCTAGAAATGCAACTGTTACTACATGTCATTCAAAGACAAAGAGTCTCAAAGAATTTTGTAAAGCTGCTGACATTGTAATTACTGCTGTTGGAGATAGAACAAAGTTTACCTTGACGCCAGATATGATAAAAGATGGTGCAGTTGTAATTGATATAGCAATCACACATCATGATGGAAAACTTAGGGGAGATGCAGATTTTGATCAAATTATTGAAAAGGCATCATTTGTCACTCCTGTTCCAGGCGGTGTTGGGCCTATGACTGTTGCAATGTTATTAAAAAACACTGTCACAGCTGCATCATTAATCAAAGGCTATGGAAAATAGTGAAAAGTCTTCGCTTCGCAAAGTTTTGCTTGAAAAGCGAGATTCTATCTCTTTTGACTTGATGAAAATTGCAAGCAAACAGATACATCGAAACCTAAAAAAAATTACAGAATTTAGCATTGCAAAAAGCATAGGATGCTACTATCCTGTTGGGAGTGAGGTGTTAACACAAGATATTATGCAGGAGGCACTAAGTGAGGATAAAGAAATTCTTTTGCCAAAAGTTGTTGGAAAAGATTTGATGTTTAGAAAAATTAAAGGTTTGAATAGTTTAGAAAAAGGAAATTTCGATATTATGGAACCCCGAGATAATTGTCCACCTTCAGAAAAACTTGATGTTGTTTTAATCCCCGCAATTGGAATTTCACGCAATGGTTTTCGATTAGGATATGGATTTGGATATTACGACAGATTTCTTGCAAAAATAGATGTTACAACAATTGCGTTGACATATGCAAAACAAATTGTAAAATCAATTCCCAGTTCAGAAAATGATGTAAGAATTGATTGGGTTGTGACAGAAGATGAATTTTTTAATTTCTCTAATTCATAGTTATCATAAATATTAATAAAAGAAAAACTTAAGAACACTTTCTTTTGTTATATCTGATTCTGATTATTAATGAAAGATAAAAAATGTCATCGGTAAACCAATCCTTTTTTACCAATATCGGTCCTACAATATTTGTTTGGCCATGAGATTTTTTCTGTTGCTGAGTAGGCATTAGATATTGCAGATTCTAGTGTATTACCAAGTGATGTAACTCCTAAAACCCTTCCACCATTTGTAAAAATAGAATTATTTTTTTTCTTCGTTCCTGCATGAAAAACAAAGGTCGCTTCATCTTTTTGGTCTAATCCCTTGATTTCTTCATTTTTTAGATAGGACTTGGGATACCCTTTAGAGGCTAAAACAACACAAACTGCCGTTTGTTTTTTCCATGAAATTGGAGGTAACGATGATAATCTTCCCTCAACTGCTCCAAACAAATAATCATACAAATCAAAATCCATTCTCATAGTAATTGGTTGACATTCAGGATCTCCCATTCTAACATTAAATTCCAATACACATGGTTCACCATTCTTTATCATGATGCCAGCGTATAGGAAGCCTATGAAGGGAATTCCTTCATTTTTCATTGATGAGCTAGTTTTTTCTATTATTCTTTTTTGGATTTTTTCTGCCATGGAATCATTAATGATGGGTGTTGGAGAATATGCTCCCATTCCACCTGTGTTTGGGCCCCTGTCATTGTCGTAAATTCTTTTATGATCCTGACTTGAAGCCATAGGGATTGTAATGTTTACATCACATAATGCAATGTAAGATGCTTCAATTCCATCAATCCGTTCTTCAATGATAATTTTGTTGCCAGCATCACCAAAGGTTTTCTTTACTAAAATTATGTCAATTGCTACAAGTGCCTCTTGAGTGCTATCACATATTATTACACCTTTTCCTGCTGTAAGCCCATCTGCTTTAATTACTACTGGATGAGAAATTGACTTTACATATTCGTAGGCTTGTTTTGGGTCATCAAATACCTCAAACTCTGCTGTTGGAATTTCATTGCGTTTCATGAATTGTTTTGCCCAAATTTTACTTGATTCTAGTTGAGCTGCGTTTTTTGTTGGACCAAAAATCTGAAGATTTTTTTCATTGAATTTATCAACAATTCCTAATGCTAGAGGGGCTTCAGGACCTACAACTGTAAAACAATTATTTTCTAATGCAAAAGCTGCTAGTTCATCAATTTTATCAACTGAAATTGGAATGTTATTTTCTGTTCCTCCATTTCCTGGAGCGGTGTAAACCTTGTCAACGTGAGAACTTTGTGATAATTTCCAACTTAGGGCATGTTCTCTTCCCCCAGAGCCCACAACAAGAACATTAACCAATAAACAAACTTTTGGAATCTACTATATAATCCCAGATTGTAAGAATCAAAAATTTTGATGAGTAGATGTTAATGAGATTTATAAAATCATTAAACTGCTCAACAACTGATGGAACAAGCAAAAGAGTTTGACGCAAAGAAGATTGAAGTGCAAATCAGAGATTATTTAGAAAAATTTGATTTAGAAAAAATGATTTTTGAATCTAAAGAAAAAGATCAAAAAATCATGTTTATTGATGGCCCTCCCACGATGAACGGAGTTCCTCACATAGGACATCTCAGAGGACGTGTCATTAAGGACCTGTGGTACAGATACAAAACACTGCAAGGTTACAAGGTGGTTTTCAATGGGGGCTGGGATGCTCAAGGACTCCCAGTTGAGCTTCAGGCAGAAAAGGAGCTTGGAATTACTGGAGGCAAAAACGAAATTTTAGAAAAAATTGGGATTGAAAAGCTTGTTGCTGAGTGCAAACGTTTGGTTCAAAAATATAATTCAAAGTGGGTTGAAGCTGACAAACTTCTTGGCATATCTTTTAATCATGAAAAGGCTTACTGGACTTACAAAGATGAATTTATTGAAAGAGAGTGGCAATTTCTAAAAAAAGCAAATCAAAGTGGGATTTTAGAAAATGATTATACTGTCATTGCATATTGCCCTGGTTGCCAAACATCTCTAAGTCACTCTGAAGTTAACCAAGGATATGAGGAGGTAAATGACCCATCTCTATATTACAAAGCGAAGCTTAGAGACGAAAATGCGTATCTCATTGTATGGACAACAATGCCATTTACCTTGGTGACTGATGCAATGGTTGGTATAAATCCTGAAGAGGATTACCATTATGTTAAAGTAGAAAATGAGACTTGGGTTTTAGGAAAAACAAGGCTAGAAGAATTTTTGAAAGAAGTAAAAGTTGAAAAATATTCTATTGAAAAAACTGTACACGGTTCAGAATTTGAAGGAAAAAAATACATCCATCCTCTCTTAGAAGAGATTCCAGAACTTAAGAAATTTTCGATGAATGAAAATTATCATATTACAGTTGCTGAAGAATTTGTCGATGTTACTGCCGGGAGTGGCCTTGTTCATCTTTCACCTGCAAATGGTGAAGAAGATATTAAAATTGCAAAAAAAAGAAAAGTTGAAATTTTCAATCCAATTGATGATGAAGTAAAATTCACTGAAAAAGCTGGAAAATATGCAGGCCTTTTTGTCAGAGATGCTGATGAAAAAATTGTAACAGACATTAAAAATAAAAATGCTCTTGTTAGAATAGGCAAAATTAGACACAAATATCCTTTTTGCTGGCGTTCACACCATTCACTTGTTTGGCTTGCAAGAAAAGGCTGGTTTTACACGATTAAGAAACTTGGAGACAAAGCAATACAAGCGGCAGAAAATGTAGAGTATTTTTATGAACAACCTAGGAACCGATTTTTGGGAATAATTAAGGAAAAACATCCTTGGTGTATATCTCGTGAAAGGTTTTGGGGCTGCCCACTACCAATCTGGTTATGTAATGATTGTGAAAAAAAGAATTGGTTCTTTTCCAGAAAAGAGATTGTTGATGCATCCTCTGATCTTCCTGATGGGCCAGATTTTGAATTGCATACCCCTTGGATAGATAATATCAAAATCAAATGTCAAAAATGCGGGAGTACTAACACAACACGAGAGAAATATGTTTTAGATACATGGCATAATAGTGGTTCAGCACCTTATTCTTCCTTAACTGATGAGGAATATGCCAATAGCATACCTGCTCCATTTTTCACTGAAGGAATTGATCAAACAAGAGGATGGGCGTACACTCTTCTTATTGAAAATGTAATTCTAAATAATGCAGCAATCTCTCCATACAAAGCATTTTTGTTTCATGGACATGTGCTTGACAAAAATGGAAACAAGATGAGTAAAAGTTTAGGAAATGTAATTTATGCAGAGGATCTTCTAAAAAAATTTCCAATTGATCTTATTCGATTCTATTATATGTGGAAATCTAGTCCTATTGAGCAACTCAATTTTAGTACAGATGAATTAATGGCAAGGCCATACCAAGTTGTTAGTACACTGTACCACATACACCTTTATTTTAAACAAAATAGTGAATATGATAAATTTGATTCTAGCTTAACCACACAGTGGGTAAAAGAAAAAAATCTTTTTTCATCAGCAGACAATTGGTTATTATCAAAGCTTCAAAAATTAATTAAAAACACAACAAGTTACTATGATAGCTGTAGATTTCATGAAGCAGCAAAAGCGATTGAAGATTTTATTATAAATTTACTTAGCCAGGTCTACATTCCAATTACAAGAGGTGAGCTTTGGGAGGATGACCCAGAAAAAAAGAACCGGAGATTTACAATCTATACTATTTTGTTTAAGACATTAATTACACTTGATGTTTTGATTCATCCACTTTGTCCGTACACCAGCGAATATCTGTATTTGGGACTAGCTAAACAGAAAAAGAGTATTTTGCTGGAGCGGTGGCCAATAGCTCAAGAATCTTTAGAAGATGAAAAGTTAGAAGAGTCATTTGATTTACTAAAAGAAGTCACATCAATTTCAGCTGCAGCCCGAATGAAAGGAAAACTCAAACGAAGATGGCCTTTGAATGAAGCAATAATTTGTGTTGGTAAAGGTAAAAAAGAAAAGTTAGAATCACTTTCAAACCTTTTGATCTCTCAGTTAAATGTTGAAAAATACAACATTGTGGAATTAGAAAAAAAAGAAGGGTTAGAACAAATTTTACAACTAAAGCAATTAGGACTTCCCGCAGTTCCACACATTGAACTTGAAAGGAAAAGAATTGGCCCAAAAGCAAAACAAAATATGGAAAAATTGGTTCAGAGATTTTCTGATACTGACCCAGCTGAAATAATGGATGGTCTGAGAAAAGACGCAAAGTTTACATTTGAAATTGAGGGCGAACAAATTCTCCTGGGTGTGGATGACTTTGTTATTGATTATAATGCACAGGAGGGATTTGCAGTCTCTCAACGTGATGAATTAATTGTATTTATTTCAACCACTAGAAATCGAGAAATTGTGGCTAAAGGTCTAGTAAAGGATCTTGCAAGACGACTCCAAATGCTACGAAAAGAGCGAGGCTACACCCCAACTAAAATACTCAGCGTTGCCTCGATTTTAGATTTGGATGAGGAATTATTACAGATGGTAAAAGAAAAAACAAAAGATCTTGCGTTTTTGGTACGAGTAAAAGAGGTAAATTTTACACAATCATGTAAGGAATACAAAGAAGATGAGATTGATGGTCAGAAAATTAGAATTTCAGTTGAATGATTTATTGAAAATTCACTTTGGAACTGTTTCTAGCCTCGGATTTCTACCCTGCTTAAAGTTCTATGTGCCTATCACATAATATGAACGAACAAGTTAGAACATTAGGAAAAATTTTATGCACCACAATTTCGCAGCAAATGTTAGTGTCCCACGTTACTCTTCGACAAAGGACAGCATCACGCTTGCAATTTTGTAGTAACTAGCATGCACCAAGTGGTTAGCTTTTAGCTGATCTGGCATAATAAATAGAAAATCTGCCAATAACTATCATGGTAAAACAAATCAGCCTGGATGCTTGGCAAATCAAACACCTTACAGATTTGCTTAGACAGGGTTCATTAATTGTTGCCAAAACAAATTCCCCAATTGTTCTTTATAGACAAACTATTGAAGAAGAAGAAAATTCCTATGAAGAAATTGTTTGTACGCTTGCCTCGAATTATGTGATAGAACAGTTAGTGACCTCGGGCGGTCCTTTAGTCCCAAATTTCAATCAACAATTTGTGTTTACATTAGAAGAATATCCTGGACGTTTGATGAGAAAAAGCAGAGATCAATTCTTACAGGTTGTTTCTCTACTTGAGGACCATCTCAAATAAGTACCCTACAGATTATAAGTATCACAATCCAGAATTTTTGGATGCGCTTACTAGAGTATCAAGCTAAAGAGTTATTCAAAGAATTTGGAATTCGAGTTCCGCCAGGAATATCATCAAAAGACATTGAAAAAGGTCGAAAAGATGCTGAAAAATTGGGATTTCCTCTTGTAATAAAAATTCAGGTCCCGGTTGGAGGAAGAGGAAAAGCTGGAGGAATTCAAAAATGTCACAACGAGGATGAATTTGAGCTCAAATATCCTCAAATTTTAGAGATGGCTATCAAAGGAGAAAAAGCTCGGGCAGTCTTACTGGAAAAAATGGTAGAGATAAAAGATGAACTATACTTATCCATATTTCTGAATCGAAGTAAAAGATGCTATACCATTATTGCTTCTGCTGATGGGGGAGTTGAAATTGAATCAGTCAAAAATCAAATTATTCGGGAGATTGGATTGGGAAAGGTGGAAGAGGGTGTAGCCAGGCAAGTTGCAAATGAGATGGATCTTGAAGGAAAAACCGCAAACGATCTTGTTGAAATTCTCCAAAAATTATCAAAACTCATAATAGAAAAAGAAGTTGAACTAGCAGAAATTAATCCTCTTGTACAATTAGAGGATGATTCTTTGATTGCGCTTGATGGTAAAGTCGTGATTGATGATAACGCGATTTTTAGACATAATGAATTAGAAAAGTATCAAGAAAAATCAGAGATTGAAAAGAAGGCAGAAAAAAGTGGCTTTTCTCTTGTGGAATTAGAAGGGAATATTGCAGTGATTGGAAATGGTGCAGGTCTTGTAATGTCAACTCTTGATATGCTATCTGACAATGGTGGAAAGCCCGCATGTTTTTTGGATGTTGGTGGCAGTGCAACAACCGAGTCAGTTTACGAAGCATTAGCCCTAATTAGTAAAATGAGTAAAGTAAAAGCAATTCTAGTAAATCTGTATGGAGGTATAGTAAAAACCACAACAGTCGCATCATCTTTCATCAAAGCATATGAAGAAAACTTGATTGACCTACCAGTTTTTGCAAGATTAAAGGGTGCAGAATCCGAAAAATCAAAAGAAATGCTAAAAGACACTAAAACAAAGATGTTTGATTCTGTTGAAGAAGCAATCAATGCTGCGGTTTTGAGAGTTAAAAAATGATAGACATTTTTGAATTATTAAGGGGCAACCCAGGAGACTCGGATTACAAGAAAAAACCCATAATCGTTCAGGGAATAACTGGCAAATTTGGATCGTTACATACCAAAAACATGATTGATTATGGAACAAATGTTGCAGCTGGAGTTGTTCCAGGAAAAGGCGGTCAAAAATTTGGTAATGTCCCCATTTATGAACATGTAAAAGAAGCGGTTGACGCTACTGGCGCAAAAATTTCTATAATTTTTGTTCCTGCAAAATTCTTTCTAAATGCCGCAAAAGAAGCACTGGAAGCAGGAATCAAACTTCTTGTTGCAATTCCAGAAAATGTTCCAGTTCGTGATACAATGCAAATTGTCGAGTTTGCAAAGAAAAATGACTCCATAATGATAGGTCCAAATACGCCTGGCGTGCTGATCCCAGAATTAATTAAGATAGGAATTATGCCTGCTAGTCCCTTCAAAGCTGGCAACATTGTGGTTTTATCAAAAAGTGGAACTTTGCTTTATGAGATTTCAGACTGTCTTTCCGAGGCAGGTTTTGGTCAAAGCATCACCATTGGAATTGGTGGAGATCCTATCAACGGTACAAGACTAATTGATGCATTCAATATGGTCAAAGAAATTCCTGATTTGCAAGGTATAGTAATTGTTGGAGAAATTGGAGGAGATGCAGAAGAAATTCTTGCTCAACACCTTATAGAAATTGACTTCAAAAAACCAATTGTAGCCTACATTGCAGGGAGAACAGCTCCTAAAGAAAAAAGAATGGGCCATGCAGGTGCAATTGTTTATGGAAATTACGGTTCTGCAGAATCAAAAGTTTCAATGTTTAACAAGGCAAATATTCCTGTTGCAAAACGCCCAATTGAGGTTCCTATACTCTTAGCAGGTAAGCTGGAACAATCTGGCGATTAAATTAAAAGAGAGTATCTTTAGTTTGAAATAAGATGCCAATAACAGACCCAGTGAAGAAACAGATAGCACAAAAAGCTCGTCTTCACATAAAAATATGCTTTAACTGTGGTGCAAGAAATTCAATCGATGCTACTAGATGCAGAAAATGCCATAATAAGTATCTCAGACTAAAAAATAGAACTCTGGGCGTCAAGAAATAAATTCTTTTCCATAATCTAAAGACAAAAAAGTTCTTAATTTCTAAAACCAGTGGACCGGTTGTCTAGTGGTTTAGGATGACGCACTCACACTGCGTATGGATTTTAAATCCCGCAATGGTCATGGGTTCAAATCCCATCCGGTCTATTTTCATATTTTTTTGAGTACAAAATTTTAGAAGAATTTATGAGTAATTTAACTAAGAGGCAAAGAAAATGAAAAAAGAAATAATTTTTCTCTCAATTATAGTTGGATTTCTCTAACAATTTTGTAATAGTTTAATTATAACACGATTTCACAAAGTTTTGGAAGAACGTGTCATTTAACAGACCAAGAGAAATGTTTACCGCAACCTGTGGTGACTGTGGAAATGAATGTCAAATACCATTCAAGCCAAAAGACGACAGACCTGTTTATTGCAAAGAATGTTTCCAAAATCACAAACCACAAGAACGTAGTGGTGGCTCTAGATTTAGCAGAGGATCGAGTTATGGTAGAGTATCGAGTTATGGTAGAAATGACAGAGGTTCCAGGTTTAGTAGAGGTTCAAGAGACGACAGACCAAGTGAAATGTTTACCGTAACCTGTGGTGACTGTGGAAATGAATGTCAAATACCATTCAAGCCAAAAGACGACAGACCTGTTTATTGCAAAGAATGTTTCCAAAATCACAAACCACAAGAACGTAGTGGTGGCTCTAGATTTAGCAGAGGATCGAGTTATGGTAGAGTATCGAGTTATGGTAGAAATGACAGAGGTTCCAGGTTTAGTAGAGGTTCAAGAGGCGACATACCAAGAGAAATGTTTACCGTAACCTGTGGTGACTGTGGAAATGAATGTCAAATACCATTCAAGCCAAAAGACGACAGACCTGTTTATTGCAAAGAATGTTTCCAAAATCACAAACAAAATTAGAAATTGTTTAGAGTAACTCTCAAAACTCCGCAATTTTATCAAAACAAAGATTTAGAATCCATCATCAGTACCAAAAATCAGTGTGTGCTGTACCTTCAAGGGATAAAATAAAAATTGGAGTGAAGGTACAGATAGTACAAAAACAAGATCAACGTACCGAAAATTTGATTGAAGGCATAGTTAAGAGAATTCTTACTTCGAGTAATTTTCATCCTCATGGAATTAAAGTTGAATTGGACAATGGAAAAATAGGACGCGTTCAAAATATAATATAATAATACAATACCCAAATGAAGACGGATAATCAATTGCAATCTGTTGGTTTTTGCAAAAATGTTTTTTGTGGTTCCAATTAATTTCCATCCTGATTGATGAGTTGTTATACATCATCCCTTGTGACAACTTGCCAGATTGAGAATATCAGTCATGACAATTTCATATCAAAAGATTTGAAATGATTCGGTTTTGATTATGCCCAATAGTCAGTATAAGAATGGCGATTTTCACCTTCTATTGCCTTTCGAAGCTCCTCATACTCGTATATCGTTAATTCTCCTCTAGCGAGTCGAGTATTAAGAATCTTTAACGCATCGTTGGAGGCTTCTGACTGCCCTGACTTTGGAGCTGGGTCTGTGAGTTCTTCTGGTTTCCACTCCTCTGTCTTCAACCCAGCATTGGTGTATGTAAGCCTCCTCGTTCCGTATTTGGAATAAAGGAGTACTGTGAAAGGCTTAGAGTCTGAAGCAACGAAAGCAATTGTTGCGGAGTGTTTGGGGTCGGTAGCGAAGGTGATAGTTGAACCATGAGAGCCTGAGGCGAACCCTGCCAATCCCAACTTTTCTAGAGTAAATGATCCCCCCAAAGTAAAAAAATCACTTTCTGAAACAAATTTATCGGTTAGTCCCGTATGAACGAAATTCCATTGTATTTCGTTGCCAGTTTCTTGATTATCGAATTGAATTGAGGCTAAGCATGCATGATCCACTACTTTAGTATCTGAAAGAGGTTCAAGGACAAAGCCTTTAACCACTATCCTTTTTTTTACACCGGCCTTGAAGAAGAATCCCTTAGTCCTCTCCACATATTCATAGTCCTTAAATGCGGAACACTGCATATAATCCAAAATTTCTTTACCTTTTACAATTACTGTTACCGTGTTAGGAAAATCTCCCACCAATTCGGTGTTGTCATATTGTCCATTATCCTCCTTATGATATTTAGAATCTCTTATTGTGTATATTTGAAAATCTTCATGATGGTCTGAGTCTGAAAGATGTTTAACGAAACTTTGGTCTATTTTTACTGGACCTTGCCACAATACCTCCCTTTCAAGAGGCATTTTTTCATATTTTTGGTAATCCAATCAAAAAGATAATCTTGCTGTCGGTATATAAGATCTACATCTCATGTACAAAATCAGGTCTTATACATGGACTCGATTTTTGGCCATCAAATAACCCAGCCCAATAAGTATAGTATAGCGGCCCCACCGATAGCTACTATCCCATAAACAATCCAAAACCTCCTAGAAGCTGGTTTCTTTTTTTTTACATCTCCACTCTTGTCTTTCATTTCTTTGATTCCACCCTTAGAATATTTTTGGCTTCGATTTAACTTTTAAGGTTCTGTTTTTTTACCGTAGTAGAAACGAATATTCAAAAGCAATGCCAAATTTTCATCAAAGAAAAATAATATGAAAAACTTGCACATGAAAATAAACATGGAATTGGATTTTTAGGCATTTCAGAACTGAGTCTTAAAAAATATAATTTCTATTACTAAAATATTGTGTAATTTAGTTTTTTAAAAAAACCAAAAAACTGGAATTAAGATTGGCCAAAAAAGACCTTTTCGCATGAATCTTTGATTGTTGAAGGATTTTCGTAGTTTTAGTGATTTATAATTTTAAATGAAATTTATTTTATTGGAAAAAACATCATTTCATTTCTGTGTTTCACAACACCTGCATATCTATAATGTTGGGAAAATATCGGGAGACCTCAACAATAAATTTAAGTTTATTAATATCACTACCTTTTGGAATTAACATGAGTAAAGACGTGGAGTACATCACCGAGGGGTACCAATGATCCTTATTACTGACCAATCTATTCAAGACCTCATTGAAATTCGCAGCATAAAACCTGCAGTGCTAACAGTCAGGACAGGAAATTCTCTAATTGTTCAAGTTGATGCAAAAAGGGAATTAGCTGCAAGCATACGGGAGCATGGCCTTATTCAACCCATAACGGTCAGACCAGCAGAAGTAGGTTTTGAAATAGTTTCAGGTCACCGAAGATATAATGCATGTAAACTCTTAAGGTGGAAAAAAATTCCCTGTATTGTTAGGATACTGTCTGACAAGGCAGCGTTTGAAATCCAGCTTGTTGAAAATATACAAAGAAAAAGTCTTGATCCTATAGAAGAGGCAGAGGCTTTCAAGAAATACATCGTGGACTATGGTTGGGGAGGAGTTTCTCATCTAGCAAAAGTCATTTCCAAAAGCGAGCAAAACATCTCTGCCAGAATTCAGTTACTTAGACTTCCAAAAGAGATCCTATATGAAATATCTCAAAAAAATCTTGGCGTTTCTCATGCAATGGAACTGGTTAATCTGGATGAGGGGTACCAACAATTGCTTAAAGATGCAATCATTGATGAAAACTTGTCCGTTAAGAACATTAGAGAGATCACTAAAGCTTCGAAGAAGGAAATAGAGTTAGAGCAAGTTATTGGTGACTATAATTACAATACTTCCTCACAACAAGATACGTCACCAAAGCGACAGATCAAAATATTCAAGAAGTCTTTGTTAGTTCTGAGGATGTTACTTTCAAATCTGGATGGTCTCATAAATGAGGCCAATGAAACTCTGAATCCTGAAGAACGAGTTGAATTTTTAAATGTGCTAATGAAATTTAGGCTAAATACACATTCAATGATAGATGACAATATTATAGTTATCAAGGAATTAAAGAAAAAGTCTAGCATTTTAGAATTAAATAATGTGTTAAACAAATAAAAAAATAATTAGACCCTTGTTTATTTCGATTCTTAAGTTATGATTTAACATGTAAAATGAGGTAGATTTTCCACCATACAAAATTATGAAAGACTTCACTCCTAGCAAAAAAGATCTATTCACTTGAGGATTGATCCTTTAGTGCAATCGGTTGACTGATCGACATTTAATTGAGAATGGCATCCCACTTTTGACCATTCAGGTTTGAAAGATGAAAACTTACGCCTGTAGATAAGCAATTTTAATCGCTTTTACGATTGAAAAACTGCGTTTGACTAGGTAGTCGAAAATATGTTTTGTTAGAGCTTAGTTTGTCTAATTCCTTTTATTACCAATGTTTTATTCATGGAGCTTTTTTCTATCTTGTTGCATTCGGAAAATTTTGATGAAGAAGATGTTTTCAGAAATGATCCACTTTTAGAAAAAATAGCAGAAGGAGTTGAAATGGATGAAGAAAAGAGAGCAAGAGTTGAGGACTTGGCTCATAGAATAGGATTGAGTCCACAAGACGTTCGATTTCAAGAGGGGGTCTTTTTAGCCAAGCATGTAGAAAAATGCAGGTATTGTTCTATGGTATGGAGTGCAGCCAATGAAGTAACGAGTTCTCATGCAAGGGAAGATGCAACTTGAAAACAATAGAAGAAATCAAAGAAAAGGAAACAATTTGTGATGAATGCGGTAAGCCAATGAGATTACAAGGAGTAGGATCATATTTTGAAGAGGGTAAAGAACCAAGAGGAACAATGTATTATTTTTGTTGCAAAAAGTGGAAAGCGGTGGAAGATTGAAACTGGAATGGTTTATCTGCCCAAAGAATGAAATGCAATCTTAAAACAATAAAATATCGTGTGACAAAAAATCCCAAAGCAAACCAAGTAAAAGGAATGTAGGTTCGTTGCAAATGTAAAAATCCTTTTGGGGATCTCGATTTAACAATTGGTTTGAAATTTATCGGACACCTTCTTACCGATTGTTGAAAATAAAAAAAGGGAAAGTTTGGTTATAACCGCTTTACTTTTTTGCTAGAATGCTTTGAAGTTTAGCCACTTGCCGTCCATTAATATGGTGCATCTGTTGTTCATCTTTGGATCTGCTTCTTGTAATATTGTTTCAGGTATTTGGTTACCTTCTGTACGTCTAAAGACGTGGTAACTAAAGTCAATTGCACTCATTATTCCGTCTCCACCACGTCCTGAATCTCCACTTCCTGGGAGGGTGAAGTCATTGAACAATTCATTGACAATCTCTCTTACGGGATCCCCATAGTTTGCTATGACCTCTATCAATCTGTAATTGAATGGATCATTTGGCAATGCTGAGAATTTTCTCCTTGGGTGGCGATTGTACTCTGCCTTTTGTTGTGCCGAAAGGCCAAGAGTATTTGCGATCGCGTCCGCATCAGAGGTTGTAAGTCTTTGCACTCCATTTATTGCTGCAGCTAAGAATACAGGATTTCTCTTAATGACTGCTGCCAGTGATTTCTTCCCGCCAGCGCCTGTGTAATTGTATCCTTTTGCTTCCATAGCAAGTTTTGCGGCCATTATGGTTTCATCTGTTACTACTAAATCTGCCATATTGCTCAATAGTGTAATCGATCAAGTAGTATTATACTCTTTTTTTGGGATTGCTACTTTATTTAGATCTACATGATCGATTTAGATCGACCGATCAATATTTAGATCGCAGTACAATCAAACACATAACAATAATGCGCTGAATAATTCAAGACATAAAAATTTCTTGACAAGATGAAAATTTCTTACAGGTGTTATACAGCTTGACCAAAACATGTTTTCTTATGAGAACCTCAATATTTCCAAAATCTCTGCTTTAACAATATGACTAGAAAAATTGCAGCCACCATTGGCATTAGCGTGCCAAGTGAAAATTCAGGAACAATCACTGTCCCGGTTATTTCAATCAAGCTTTCGTGTGAAAGCCCTCCTATTATCAACCGAGAGTGGGTTCCATTATCTATTTGTTCAAAAGGCAGTGGACCCTTTTCAGAATTGACAGAATAGGTCCCACTCAAAAGTTCAATAGGTATTGTTACGTGCATAAATGCAGGTCTATCCCCCTGAGCCAAGTCTACTAATGGTTTCTTTATTGTAATTTTTTTTTCTTCAGGAATTAAGTATACCCTAAGTAAAGTGGGATCATAAAATGTGCCAATCGAAAACTGAACATCTTCTACTTTTACGATATGTGCTCTGTGCATAAATACATCTAGTGCCCCCCAGCAGAATGGATTGAGGTAACACTCGGCAACAAGTGTCATTACGTCGCTATTTTCTGTCCCCTTTGTAGCTGGTCTAAAAGTCCAATCCTTGAATTCTCCCGTATCTCCACCATCTGGAAAGCGCTGCCAAGTCCGTTCATTTGCAAGTTCATCACTTAACCCACGTACAGAATCTAAAGTTGTTTGTCCATCCGATAAAACAAATGAATTAAGTCTATAGTCAAAGAAATTATTTTGCGGTTCCCCTATTTGTACTACATAGTATTCCCCGGGTTTGATGTTTTCCTGGAAGATAGGTGAAAGACTGAATCTTTTTTTGACTTTTTCACCATCGACGGACAATAATTCAAGAGAGTTCAAAGAAGCTGAAGATGTGGTTGGATTATACAGTTCTATCCATTGAGCTTCCCCTGGAGGCGGATTTAGTTCAAGCTCGTTGATAATCATACCACTAGACTCTTCCCCAAAAGCTGCTGGTAAAACGAGTAATGATAAAGCTAGATGTATGAGCAATAATAAACTCCCCAAACCATTTTTGTGATATTATACAGCCTTAAATTGGTTTTTTTAACACATGTGCATGGACTGGATGCAAATTACCCGATGTCGGGGAATTTTATTAGAATTTATGTTGTCTTTACAAAGTCAATAAGATGGCTAGATCTTTTATATTGTAAGCGAACTCTAAATTTTTGTCATTTTTTGCTCAACTAACTGTAGATAAAAGATCTAGTTACATAGATCTGAAATTGATGATATAAACCGGAATAATACAATTAACGTTATATAATAAGAAAAGTCAGCTACGTGAAGTATGAGTACGCAAACAGAACCTCCTAGTACGCCAACTGATGTTCCTCCACCACGGATGAATGCAGCATTACTTGGCATACGGGATACAATCAAAACATTAAGTACCTTAGGAGTTGCAAAGGCAAAATGTAATCCAGCTCAGGGCATAATAATGGGCTGGCAGTCAATGTGTTATCTTGCATTTGCAGCCTTCTTTGCATGGATGGTCATGTCAACTGTGGCAACAGACCTATCTCCAGGACTTGGAAAGTTCCTCATGTTCGGCATCTTCGGCTTCGCCGCATTAGTACTCGTCATCATATATGGTTCCAACCTAGTAACTGGGGACTATATGACTACGGGCATATCGCTGATGACGGGTCAACTAAAGTGGCTAGAGGTGTTTTATCAATGGGGCATAACACATGCAGGTCACTGGATATCAGGATTTGTCATTGGATGGATGATTGTCATTGGCGCAGATCAAGCAGGCGCAGTAGGAGCTCCACTTATGAACATGCTTGCAAAAATCGCTACTGTAAAGTCAGTCGGTCTTCAATGGGACCAGCTGTTCTACCGTGGAATCTTTGCAAACTGGATGATTGGCATGGGTGTATGGGGAGCCTTCAGAACACAAGAAGTGATCGCCAAGATTGTCTTGATCGGAATACCAGTATCAGTATTCTTTGCTACAGGGTTTGAACACAGCATCGTTAATCATTTTGCCCTGTCAGCTGGAATTTGGGCTGGTGCCGAAGTTACATGGGGTGAAGCATGGTTCAATAATCTTGTTCCAGTAACTCTGGGTAACATTATAGGTGCTATGCTGTTACAAGGAATGGTGTATTGGTACTGCGGTGGTATGCAGACGTATTTAGGAAAAGACAAGTGGAAAGAACCACACGGCACATATCGTGACTTGGGAGGCGCAATAGCAAGATCATGGAGTCTCATGTTTGTCTTCGTTGCAATAATGCCTCTAGGAGCAGGAGCATTACTTCTCTATGGAGTAGAGCCGGCTATGGGAATCGAACCTGGAACTGCAAATGCAAACTGGATCGAACCAATAATTGTCATGATATACCTTACCGTAATTTCACTTATTGTGAAATGGGGCATGTGGCCACGCAAGCCATGGTATTCAATACCAGCAACGTAACTAAATTCTCCTGAATGGAGAACTACCTCTTTTTCTTTTTCTTGAAAAGATTCCAAGATTTATGAAACGGGTTGCTGTTTGTTTTCCAGTCATTAAAGATTACTTGTCCACTGAGCTTTAGCTAGGGGTATTTGGCAAAAATTCAAACAACTATTTGATGTAAAATAGATAGCCCACTAACAGTGTAATTTGAATCTTGTATAAGTTTCTCAACGGATCTTCTGGTATGGAGTTTTGAATCATAAATTATAATGAAACTCTCATCTCCAACATCTAGAAACGTACTTTCGCCGAATTCGGTATAGCGTGTTGAGCCAATCGCTATAACTGCATTAGCAGGGTATCCGGACTCTTTCAAATGCATTGCAATGGATTCCAAAGGACCTTCATCGTTCTGTGTATTCATTTTAAAAACTATCCAGTTGAGCAGCTTCTCATAAAAATAGCTATAACCAATAAGAGGACTATCTATACCATATTCATGCAATTCGTTATCCCTTTTCAAATAACAGGCAAGGCGGTATGTATCCATTACACCTCCGCGTGAGAATCCATCAATGTCTATATGAGTCAAGGAAATACCCTTTGAGTTTTTTCCCCAGTTCTTCTTTTCACTTATCTTCTTAGCTCCTGGCTTGCGAATGGTGCAATCATTAAATGCCGTAAATTTTTTTGGTTTGAGATCAATGACTTGACCCTTATTATAAGAAATTTCGCAAATTAGTGCTACCTCTGGTTCAATTTGTAGGCTCTCGCCTTTTGGCGGCCTAGAAATTTTGCTCGATGATAATGGATAAATTTCTATGAACTTTCCCGTTTTGGAATTTGAATAAAAAGGAAACAAGCCCTTTGGCGCCTTTTCGTCTTGAACTTTAATATTTGCAAAATCTTCTGCTTCACCTGCTTGTTCCAGATGACCGGTGAAATTTCCTGCCACGCCAAGTCCAATGATTGATTTTAAATCCAAAACAAATTCTACACAATACCCACCAGTAAATTCTTTTCATCACTCAGTATAGGCCAGAAATACCAACTATCCGTTAGAATCTATCATCCATCATTTTAGGTCCGAATTGAACCTATTTTGAAATCTTTTGTTCTATAATGGATTCTGATTGGATAGACCACAAACTCTTGAACAAAAGAATATTAGAATAAATTAAAGATTTAGAATTTGTCCAAAGTGCAATTACCTCTTTTTGGATAATTTTCGAATTTTTTACAAAAATGAGGATTTCTTTATCATCTTTAATGAGAAAGCAGAGATTTTCTATAACTGAATTGGCAACTTGTCTTATCTTTGATTTGTCAATATCATCAAAAATGTACCATGCATTTTCTGAAGTGGAAGTAAGGAATTTGAAATTGATCGAGCTGTTTTCAAAAAGTTCAAGGAAATTTGCACGATAAAATCTCAAAAAATCATCCTCGCAGCCAAGAATTAAAAACTTTTTTTCAACATCAGAAATCATATCCATGATTTTACTTTTTACCTGATTTTCACCTCTTAATATCTGAAATTTCTCTTCTTCTATCTCATTAAGGCTGGATCCAAAGTTAGGAATTTTAGCCCATAGTTTTTTTAGGATATCTTCTGAATTTTTTAAAGATTTTAGCCGTTCTGATTCTGCATTGAGAAGAGCAACCATTGCTTTGTCAAATGGAATTGCAGAAAACTTAGTTGGATGATTAAAACTTGACATAACCATTCCTTTACTTTGAAGTGATGACAAAAGATGATACGTTTCAGTTCTTGGCATTCTTAAATTTCTGCTTATCTCAATTGCCGTTTTTGAACCAAATTTTCCAAGATAAAAAAATACCTTTACTTGATTTGATGTCAAACCAAATTTTAAAAGCTCATCTCTAATCTCTTCATATTTTTTAACGTCAACTGGATAGTTTCCGAAAATAACTTTTTTAGTAGCCAATTTACATCTAAATGACTTATTCCCGTTTTGGTAAAAATAACTAGTAAGTACTATCCAGCTACATACTAGAACCCACACATACAGCAGCAATCTTCATTTATGTATATTCAACGCATATAGAATTTGGAACTCAATTTTGATTTCAATATGATACAATCATAGTTCTAGAGGCATAGGCAGATTTGCTTATACTTCTTTGTTGTGGGCATCATCCAAAATGGATACTTGAACACAGTAAACAAAATGAGGTATGTATCAGTCCTACTAATTTTCTATTCTTTATCAAAACCTCGAAAAATTTTCTAAGGTTTTTTCTGTTGTAAACCTAATACCTGTATTGGTTTTTCGTAACTTTTTTTTCTTTTCTTTATTAAACTGAAAATAATCATTCCCACATTTATTATTGAAACGATCTCAATCAGATCTACTCCATACAACAGCCAATCTAAAGCCGGATGAATCCTTGCAACAAAACCGAGTTCTAAATAAAGGTCTGCATTCCAAATCATGTGTGGAATTTGTATGAATTGAATGATTGCAATAATTATTACACTTCCAAGAATTTTATTCTCATACCAATTCCAAAATCTTTTCCATAGATTCATACTATATGATATTATTTACATTAATTAAATACATTGAAAATTAGTAAAAACTAATTAGAACAACCTAATTTTTTTGAACCTAAATTTTTCAAAATTTGGTAAAGCTAACATTTTAAAATTGCAAACATAACATCTGTCACATGTCAGATTTATGTAATCATTTTCACCAAGTTAAAGAAAGTATTGAACCAAACACAAAAGGTTGTGAAGAGTGTGAAAAAGAACATTTACCATGGGTTGCACTCCGAATGTGTCTTACTTGTGGTCATGTTGGTTGTTGTGATTCATCAGTAGGACGATACGCAGCAAAACATTTTGAGGATACTGAACATCCAGTGATGCTAGCTCTGCCTACAAAATCGTGGAAATGGTGTCATGTCCACGAAGAATATTATTGAATTTGTAATGACTTGAGAATTAATATGAAGAGATACAAACTTGGAGAATGGAATCTTGAAGAATTAGTAAAGGATCCAAAAAATCCAGTTTTTGAAAAACAAATCAAATACGTTCAAACAAAGGCCAAAGATTTTGAAAAAAACAAAAAAATACTAGAATCAAAAATTACCTCAAAGAATTTTCTAAAGATATTACATTCACTTGAAGGGCTTACCGAGAAAATTAGCATTTTAGGGGGTTACTCATCCCTTGCTTATGCTGCGGATACTCAATCGGATGAAGCGACATCATTGATGACTCGCATGACAATGCTTGGCGCAAGCATTTCAAACCAGATTCTCTTTTTTGATTTGTGGTGGAAAAGAGGAATAGATGAAAAAAATGCACAGCGATTGATAAAAGATTCTGGAGAACTATCAGGATACTTGAGACATAAAAGGCTAGTTGCAAAATACTCACTAACAGAAGCAGAAGAGAGAATAATTAACACGCTTGATGTTACTGGAGTAACTGCCCTAGTAAAATTGTATGATAAGATTACCAATGCATTTGAATATCCGGTAACTGTTAAAGGCAAAAAGAAAAAGCTTTCCAGAGAGGTACTGACTACACTTGTTAGGAGCACAAGCTCCAAGACAAGGGAGGCAGCTTACAAAGCACTATTATCAAAATTTTCAAATAACAAGGGAGTTCTTGGAGAAATTTATCAAAACATCGTTTTAAATTGGAAAGATGAGGGAATTGAGATTAGAGGATATCCATCTCCAATTTCCATGCGAAATATTGGAAATGATGTTGGTGAGAAAACTATCAATTCATTGTTACAAGTATGTAAAATAAACGCCCCAGTTTTTCAAAAATTCTTTTTACAAAAAGCAAAAATGCTTAAAGTAAAAAAATTGAGAAGATATGATCTTTATGCTCCCACTACTAAAATTAAAGAGAAGAATTACCCTTATGACAAATCAGTTAAACTAGTTTTAGAATCCCTTTCAAAGTTTAGCCCAAAATTATCAGAATTTGCAAAAAAGATATTTGATCAAAATCACATTGATTCTAAAGTCAGAACTGGAAAAAGAGATGGAGCGTTTTGTAGCACTCTGGCACCAAATATTACTCCATATGTATTAATCAATTTTACTGGTAAATCAAGAGATGTGTTTACACTAGCTCATGAATTAGGACATGCAATCCACAGTCAGTTGGCGTCAGATAAATCAATTCTTGTTCAGGACGCATCACTTCCTCTTGCAGAGACTGCATCTACATTTTCAGAATTGTTACTGTATGATAATTTGTCAGATAAAATCACTGATGATGAAAAGAGGTTAATGCTGACTGAAAAAATTGATGATCTTTATGCAACAATTATGCGACAATCCTTTTTCACGATTTTTGAAATTGACGCACATAAACAAATTGCTAACAGTACGACTGTTAATGAGTTATCGAAAACATATTTACAAAATCTTAAAGTACAATTTGGTAATTCGGTTTCGTTGACAGATGATTTTTCGATAGAGTGGAACTGTATACCTCACTTTTTTCACTCACCATTTTACTGCTATGCCTATTCCTTTGGAAATCTGCTAGCACTTTCGCTATTCCAGAGATACAAAAATGATGGAAAAGACTTTGTATCTTCTTATGCTAGCATCCTTGGTGCTGGAGGTTCGATAAAGCCTGAAACTCTATTATCAGAATACCAAATTGATATCCGTTCAACAAAATTCTGGCAGGATGGGTTTGATTATATAAAAAACCAAGTTAGGACACTATCTACCCTAAATTAAATACAAATTTGAAATGGAATTTTATAACAAAGTGGGGCTGGCAGCCTAACGCACAGACTGCCAGTCATTGTTCCCCGATCGGTTTGAATCGATGTCACTTTTGGTGCAGAATGAATGGAATTTAAATCTTGATTCTAGATTCCAAGATTTTCACTGTTGGCAAAAATTATACTGTATTTTGAGAATGATTTCCTATTATTTTGGATATTTGGATTAATGGGTAGTTGTTGGGAATTGTTTTGTTTCTTTTAATGCGTAGGTTATAAGAGAATAAGTTTCAAATATTCTTTAATTCTTGAAAATGTTTTATTTTTTGTTACGATATTAACTTGATGAAGTATTGTAGATGCTGTAATCAAATGCCAAAGTATAAAATTACATATGATTGCACCCCTGAAAAAAACCAAACAATACTTGTTTGTGAAAAACATTATGCTGAAGAACCGTTTCATAGATTCATAATTAAAATCGAGAAATTATACGAGTAACATTAATAGTTTCGCACTAAAACGAGCACTTTGTGTACAAACTTATACTATTAACTGCAATATTTTGTCTTTTGTTTTACAGTTTTTTTGAGGTTTATGCACAACAACCACAGCTTGCAACTTTTCAAGAAACTGCCCAAGTTTTCATCGACCAACAATTATCAAATAATGTAACTGCCTCAATAACCCTCCAAAGTACTAGCAATCAAGAAATACAAATCCCATCTGAACTGGAACAAAAAATTCGAGAAAATGAAAGAATTATTGCAATTGTGTTGACTAGTGAAAAACAATGTGTTCTTGGAGTTCAAGATGAATCTTGTATTATGATTAATGTTTCAAGAGACCTATCTGAGAAAGGCATTATAGAAATTCAAGAAGGTGCAAGGCAGATAGGAGACTCATTAATTGATAGTCTGAATGAAGTTTTTGATACCCGTGCAGAATTTCATTCTGTTTATGTTCATCAAAGTGGAGAAGTGAATCGAGTACTTGAGACATCGGGAGTGATTTCTGGCATAGGAACTATTTCAGCAGTATACACCATGCCATTAGAAGAAACTGAATCAATGTATACTAAAATTTCTTCAATGTTAATTCACCAAGTAATTAGAGATTCTGGCGGATTTTATGAAACTGCCAAAAAATTGTCTTCAGAACCAAATTCTGCAGTTACCTTTTCAATGATTTCAAAAGAAAATTCATTTCTTTATCAGCTAAAGCTTTCGGTCTCTTATCCAAACTCTGCAAATATTGATGTGATAAGTCCATTAGAATTTTTGAAGATAGATGTTCTAAAAAGATCAGATTATTTTTCAGGCAATTTTTATCCTCTTAATTCAATTTTACAAGTGGTAATTTTATCATCTGTGAATGTTACTGTTAATGAGGTTAATGCCAACGTTCTTCAAACTAAAATAATTGGCGGTGATAAAATTCCAGTTGAGCTTTCTCAAGATGGATGGGTTTTTGATCCAGACTCGGGAAATAAGATAGAGGGAAAATATCTGTTTGGTCACAAATTGTATTTAGAAAAAAATGAATTGGTTTTTACTCTTGGCACGGCACAAATAAATCAAATTCCTCCATCAGAGATTCCAGATTTTGATGAATCAATTATTATTTTGATTATGATAGTGATTGTAGCTGGTGGTGCAACTGCATTTTACCTTAAAGGATACCAAAAGTGAGTTTAGACCAACAAAGCGGCAGCCGCAAAAACTGATGTCCATTTTCCATTCTTGTCACCTATAGCGGTTTGAGTGATGTTTCTAGTTTTGTAAATTTCTCCAGAAATGTTCCATTGTTGTCTTTTTTCATCCCAGCTTTTTTCTATATCAAAGGGAATTCCCAGCGAAGATGCCAGCATCTGAGCTGCCACATCCTCTGCATAATCACCAGCCTGTTTTTCTGTTTGCCCAAATGATTCATATTCAGAAAGATAACCGTAACGATTTGGATCTTTTGGTTGAGCTATTCCAACAGAAGATGCACATAGTCTATGTGGTTCATTTGTTTGGTTTCTAGAATAAATTGAAAATAAAATCTGACCAGGCTTTATCAGTTTTAGACCTTCTTTTTTTGAAATAAGTTTAGCTCGAGGCGGAAAAATACTCGAAATTAAGACTAAATTAGTACTGGCGATTCCTGCATCCCTTAAGGCATACTCAAAGCTAGTTAGCCTATCTTCATGAACGCCTTTACCTTTGGTCAGAAATAACAGCTTTGGAACAAGATCAAGCAACTCTTTCATTTTTGAAAGTGTTTAATTATTTATATTTTGATTATCAACAGATTTCTAATTAAGCTGCTTTAAAAATTCTAAGATCTCTTTGCCATGATTTTCTACATCAATATTTCGAAAAATTTTTCGAATAATCCCTTTCTTGTCAACTATACATGTTGAACGTTTTGCAAGTCCTACAATGTTAAGACTTGCATAATTTTTACATGTTCCTTTGGTGGGATCACTAAGGTGCCGGTATGGTATATTGTATTCATCAACAAATCTTTTCTGAGCCTCAACAGTGTCAATTGAGATTGCAAATAAGACTGAATCAGTTGACAAAATTTCTTGGTGGGCAGAAATTACACTTTTTGCCATTTTGAATACTTTTTTTGAAGGACATGCAAAGAGATGATTTTTTGGATAAAAACACAAAACGATATTTTTTTTCTCCTTAAAGGAGTCTAGGCAAATTAGGCTTCCATCGTCAGCATTTAATTCAAAATTTGGTGCCTTTTCTCCTTCCTCCATGTTATTATTTTTCATATAGGTTATATAACAAATGGCTAGATAATTCCCAGAAAAACCAACCAGAGTATTTATAGATTAGAGTAAATGTTTTCTTGATTTGGTTTTAGATTTTTTAGAATCTGACATCTTTGTGATTGGGTATTATGTTTTAATTGTAGCTGCCTCGCTTCTACTAGTCAAAGACACAAAAAAGAGATTGTCCGATCTCAAAAAAGGAATAGGATCAATAAAGTTTGCACCCATAGCTTTTGGCATGCTTATTGCATACATCTTTTTGGTTTATGACTATGTAGATCTCATCCCAATTCTAAATTGGAGTTGGCTAGGATACAATATTGCGTTTGGTCCATTAGCTGATCAAGGATTTTGGGGAATCGTCCCATTTGTACCCTTGCTAATTTACATGTTTATTCACATAAACCATGTGGAAGAATTGTATTTTAGAAAATCAAAAAAGATGGTTGTGATTTGGGCTTTGATGCATATTGCAATGGGGATAAAGGTTCACACAGCACTAATGTTGTTACCACTTGGATTTTTTTTCAAAATCATTTATGATAAAAAAGGAATTAATCACTCCTATGCAACGCATTTTGCAACAAACATTTTGATTGTAATAACACTATTTCTTTCGTTTATGTTTTGAACGTGGTTCTTGGTTTAGAAAAATCCAGCCAAAAAAACCGCCTAAACAGAGGTTGATAACTCCCATAAATGTCATCATGAAAATTTCTTGAGTTAGCCCAACTGCTATTCCAAAAACCCCCGTTCCAAAAAAAACCATCATCAGAACTTTAAGTTTTTTTGGTGGGACATATCTCATTGTAGATTTGCTTGGGTTACGTTATTAAAAATTGATGGGGATTGAAAATATGGAAATGGATTTGTTGAGCTAACACTTTAAACCACCCAAACTTTCATTTTATTTCGTGCCAATGTAGCTCAGCCTGGCTAGAGCATTCGCCTTGTAAGCGAAAGGTCATGGGTTCAGATCCCATCATTGGCTTTATCGCCTAACTGAAAAGCTCATAAATTATTAACAATGGTTTATTAGGCCGTAAAAATGACTTTGGAAATAGGAATAATGATAGACTTAGCAATGAGCTTTTTCTGTCATTGCTTAGAGAAGAAAAAGAATGACAACATTTAATCAATTTGGAATTAAAGAATCCATTTTAAATGGGTTAAAGGATATTGGATTTTTAAAACCATTCCCTATTCAGGAAGCCGCAATTCCGGTTTTGCTATCAGGTAGAGATGTTGTTGGTCAGGCACATACTGGAACTGGAAAAACTGCTGCATTTGCAATATCTATGTTACAGCATATTATTCCTAAAAAAGGGATCCAAGGGCTTGTCATGGCTCCAACCCGAGAACTTGCACTCCAGATTACTGGCGAGTTCAAAAAGTTTGGTAAGTATACGGGAATCAGAACCGCTACAATTTATGGAGGACAGGGAATGGGCACTCAACTTGCGGCTTTGGCCAAAGGTGTGGAAATAGTTGTCGCAACTCCAGGTAGATTAATTGATCACGTTAAACGTGGATCTATCAAACTTAATGATATTTCACATCTAGTGCTTGATGAAGCTGACACTATGTTGGATATGGGCTTCATTGAGGATATTCAATTCATTTTAGATCTTACTCCAGACAAAAAAGTTATGTCACTGTTTTCAGCAACAATGCCATCTGCGATTTTAAGATTATCAGAAGACTATTTGAGAAACCCAAAACACTTCCTTCTTGATGCTGATGATCTAAGTGTAGAAGGCATAGAACAGGCTTTCCTAATTATACGAGACCGAGAAAAAATGACCTTCCTTGTTGATTTTATCAATGAAAACAAAGCAGGCCAAACAATTGTTTTCTGTTCAACAAAACACAGGACTAGAGATGTTGCCAGAATGTTGTTGCATAAAACATTCAATATTGTGGCCATTGAGGGCGATATGTCCCAACACCAAAGAGAAATGTCAATGTCAAAGTTTAGAACCGGAAAAGCTGAAATTTTAGTAGCTACGGACGTTGCTTCAAGAGGAATAGATGTTCCTCAAGTTGCTCTTGTGGTTAATTATGATGTTCCTAACCAAGAGTTGCTTTATTTCCATAGAATTGGAAGAACTGCCAGAGCAGGTGGAACAGGAAAAGCTATAACACTTGTTTCTTATTCATCCATAGGCGATTTCAACATAATCAAGAGACAAATAAAAACAGAGATGGTTGATTTGAACAAAGAAATGAACATTACGATAAAAATTCCCGATCCCCTAAAACGAGAAACACCCTCTCGAAGATATGGAGTGTTTTCCAAAGGACCACAGAAGCAAATTGGTCATTCAAGTGGTAGAGGTGATGCTAGGGATGAAAGAAGAGAAAGGCGTGTACAAAAAAAACGATTTAGGGGTAAGAGAAGTAGCAATTACGGATTACGTAGTAGATGGTAAATTATTTGATTTTAAAACTTATAGAGAAGTTTCAATAAATGATTGTGAAGAAAAAACAATGCATGTTGGCTATGTTTTGTTGAACTGTGATATTGGAGCAGAAGAATACATTGTTGAAGAACTAAGACAAATACCCGAAGTAAAAAACGCTTATCTTACTTTTGGTGCTTATGATGTGATATCAGAGTTACATACAAACAGTCAGAAAGATTTTGAAAAAATCGTGTCATCAAAAATTAGGAATTTGCAGAGTTGTTAGTATCATGATGTTGAATGTGGCAAATCCCGAATGATTGTTATAACACAATGCAAATCTTTGATTAAAAATGGATAAAATTGAATACGAAGGAACTGTTTGGGCAATTAATCACAAATACCCTGAACCTTTGGTAGAGCATTCGATTAAAAAATTAAAACAATATGGAATAAAAAAAGAAGATATTGTGTTGACAGATGCTCCTGAAAATGTCAAGGTTGGTTCAATAATCGTAGAGATTTGGCCCTATCATCTTGATATTGGTCGTGTGAGAAAAATTCGAAATGAATCGTTTATCAGCTGTTCCGTTATGACGATAGAGCTTAAAACTGACGCTGATGGAAATTACATCGATTAGGATTTTTTCATTTACATTTGATGCAAACTGCTAAAGAGAAAAGAATAGAATAATAGCAACTTAAAGTTTAAACATCAACGATTAATTTTGAAAAAAAAACAAAAGCAGAATATTGTATTAGCTGTAATTGCTTTGGTCATTATAGTGGGGATAATAGCCTATAATTATTACATAGATCAAATCAAGATCAAGGGTTTCAATTTTGGAAATAAAATACTGCAAATCCAAAATGACCTAAAAAAAATGCAAGATGATTATGAATCAAAGATAATACAATGGACAGAAGGAGACCTGAGCAAAGAAGAGCTTTTAGAATATTCTCAAATTTACATTTCAGGATTGGAGGGCCTTATTACAAGGTATGATAAACTAACTCCTCCAGTACCCTTCATTGCCTCAGTTGAACTATTCAAATTATCAACTGAGACTCAACTTGAAAGTTATGGAGAATATATCAAATGGATAGAAACTCAAGATAGTTCATTCAAGATTCGTTCTAATTTACTTCTTCAAGAATCATTCGAATATGAATTGGCAGCTTTGGCAAAATTCAAAAATGCTCAATTGGGTATGACCCCATAACTTCTTTAACTAAACTGAGCACAATAATTTGTTGAAAGAATATTTTTTGCTTGTTCTGCCTCTTGCCTTTGGATTTTCAAATGCGTGGGCGGAAATTTCAATTGATAATCATCAGCAATATCTTGCAAGTGATGGCACACTACATATTGTTGGAGAAATTCAAAACCATTTGGATGTTCCATTGAACCAGGTTTATGTCTACATAATCCTGTATTCTGGAAATCAAGTTATTGATACTAGAAACACAAATTCACTGGTCAACACAATAATGCCGGGAATGAAAAGCCCATTTGACCTTGTCATTCATGGTCAAAAAGCAAAGATGGTTGATAATTATTCTTTGGAGATTAACTACAAGATAAGCGAGCCAAAAAATCAAGCAATCGATATTACTTCATCTAAGATTTCACGAGATAATTTTGATAATTTGGTAATAACGGGAATGGTAGCCAACAGAGGGGACCATACTGCAAACACAGTATCTATTGTTGCTACACTTTACGATAAAGAAGGAAATGTCGTTGCTGTTTCAAAATCTCTAATAGAGCCTGATTATCTAAGATCAAATGATGAAGCATTCTTTTTGGTTTCTGTTTTAGATAAACCACAAACCAAGATAGTAGTTGATTATTCTCTTGTTGCCGAATCAGAAGAATATGCCGCAGTTCCAGAATTTCCACTTGGCTCAGTTTTATTGCTTGCAGGTTCTGTATCTTCTTATTTACTCATGATAAGATACACAAGCCGGTCAATGGGAAACCTCATTTATGAGTCATATACAACATAGGCATCTTCAAAACAATTTTAGATGAATTTCGATTCTTAAATAAACCAGTCATAATTAGGTACTGCAATGGCAATTTCTCAGGAGAACAAAAAATTCATTGACAGTTTAATCCATTATTATATTAGCGAGGCGGCTTCTTATAGGCAAATTGCAGAAAATTACGTTCCTGAAGTAGAATCTGTGGCTGATGCAGCCTTTGGGATCATTGTCGGAAGTATTTATTCCGAGTTTTTGCAAGCGTATCAAAATCAGAAGATTGAGGTTAATGTTGAGGACATTCAAGAATTTAATAAGATAATTAAAGATAAGGCGCATTTAATCAAAAAAGCTATCTTAGAAGAAACTTCGGAGAGTCAAGAAAAAAATGAATCAAACACTGATTAATAATTTTCAATAGTCTTATTCTAATTGAGAAACTGGTCCCAGGTTTGGGACCAGCCCTCATGACACTCTTGGGACATGGTTATCGCAGTAGGATGGTTAAAGTCATTTTTTGGTCTGGGAATTTGCGATATGGAACCTTTAACGTCAAGTATTAAAACACTTACGCAGAAATTATCAGTAACAAACTAAATCAATTTCATATAGTAATGGCCCTACCTTAGTTTTGATATTCGTTAGCCTAATTCTTTTTAGTAATTTCTTGTTAGAGATTTACTTGGAACAGATAGTTTGTAATTAAGAAATTCCTTAACAGTTCGTATTAAATGTAAATGGTTAGAGATAAATGCAATTGATATGATTTTTCCTTATGGCAGAAATTAACGAGTTTAAAGTATCACAAATAGTAGACAGTGGTCAAATAGTTCAATTATCGCTTTTAGAAAATGTTCAAACTGAGCCTATCTCCCAAAAACAAATGATCAGAGAGGCAGCATCACAAAAACTTGATCCTGAAACACAGAAGCAAGTGATGCCACTCTTAGATATAATTCTACAAGCTCAGCCAACAATAAAGATCAAAAGCTATCAACAAACATCAATTATCATTAGTATGCCAAAAAATAGATACGAAGCAATGGGTAGACCTCAAGTTGGCGAGATTTTAATAATTAATTTTACAAAGATTTAGAATTTTTCTACACGAATAGATAAATGATGTACGTGCTTACAAATGCAATACCTGCACTACCTGGAATAGTTATCAACCATGCAAATACAATTTGTCTTCCAATCCTCCATCGTACTGCATGTTTGCGTCTTATAGCTCCTGCCCCCATAATTGAACCAGTAATAGCATGAGTTGTGCTAGCTGGAATTCCTAGAATGGCAAAAATTGCAAGAATAATTCCACCTCCAGTTTCAGCTGCAAATCCTTGATATGGTTTTAATCTGACTATTCTTAGTCCAAGTGTTCTAATTACTTTGTATCCTCCAAAGAAGGTTCCAAGACCAATGGCACTTGCTGCTGCAAAGATTACCCACAGAGGAATTTCAATTTCAGAGATTAATCCTTCTGCAAACAAAATAAGAACTATTATGCCCATTACTTTTTGACCATCGTTTGCACCATGCGTTAAAGCAAACCACGCAGAAGAAATTAGTTGCAGTCTTCCAAAAGTTTTGTTTACGGTTGCAGGACGATGTCGTGCAAAGAACATTATAATTGCACCAGCTAAAAGAAAACCTATAATCATGCCAATAATAGGTGATGTTACAATTCCAATCAAAACTTTTGCTAACCCATCAAAAACTAATTTCTCAAAACCAAGTCCAGCAATTCCTGCTCCCATTATTCCACCTATGAGAGAATGGCTATTTGAAATCGGTAAACCTAACATTGTACAAAAGACGCTCCAAGTAATAGCGCCAGCCAAGCCTCCAATGATCATGTAAACAGTAATGTCTTCTGGACTCACAATTCCCTTTGCTATGGTTGTTGCTACTGCTACTCCAAACACAAATGGGCCTACAAAGTTTGCGACAGCTGAAAGGGTCACAGCATGTAATGGTTTTAGCACTTTAGTTCCAATGACAGTTGCAACTGAATTTGCAGCGTCGTTAAAACCATTAACAAAATCAAATACCAGTGCTATAATTATTGCTCCAATAGCTAATTCTAACATTGAAAAAACCTAGGCGTATTTTAGAACAATATCTTCTACAACATCCGCAACATCAACACATCTGTCTGCTGCATTTTCTATAGCTTCATAGATGTCCTTCAGTTTGATTATATTTATGGCATCATTTGTTTGAAATAATTTTCCTAATGCTTCCCGGTACAGTTCATCGATTGTATGTTCTATATCACTTGTTGTTCTGCAGTGGTTAATGATATCAGCATTTTTTTTAAGGTTTTTTAGCTCGGAAATCATAAACTCTACCTCTTCTACTGCCTTGACTAGCTCTTTTGAAATGTCTAACATGTATGGGGGGGTTGAAGTGATTTTATATCTCGTCGCCCTTCCTGAAACTCCCTCAATAAAATCAATCACATCGTCAATTTTTGAGGCTATTCTTTGAATGTCCTCCCTGTCAAGAGGAGTGATGAAGGTTTTATTCAATTCAGCAAAAACTGAACGTGTCAAACTATCTGCCTCACGTTCCAGCTTTTTTATGTTGTTATGATGATCATCTACACGCTCAATATCTGAGAATAAGATAACTAGCTCTTTTGATGTCTCAACTGCTTTTTTTGCAAGACTATCTAAGATGCCTAGAATTTCTTTTTCGCGTGATTTCATCCAAGAAAACAATTGTACCATAATTTTTGTAAAAAATTTACTGTATTAAAGAATGACTTATGTATACTATAGTCACTATATAGTAATCAGCTTAAAAATTTATTCTAAAGTTGAGCTTCAATATCTGAGATCGATTCTAATGGAAGTGAGCATGTAAAGTCTTTGCAGATAAAGACGGTGGTTTTTTCGATATTGAATTGTTTTCCTTCAAAGAATGGATATTTTGAAAGATCGTTTGTTTGATTTTGATTGTTTACTGTCACAAGAATTGATTCTGGCAAGAATCTCTTAGTTAATAAATTTAGAATCTCTTTATTTTTTGTGTTCAAGAGGGTGATTTCTATTGGTTTTTGTAAATACATGAAGATTGTATTTAGCAAATGACCAAATCCAAATGGATTCTCAGCTGCCATTTGAGCCTGATTTTCCATTATCTTTGTTGAAATTTCAAGAAATTCCTTTTCCTGTGTTATATGAAATAGTCTCAACAACAGGCTGGCAGCCACAGAGTTTCCTGAGGGAAGAGACAAATCGTAGTTATTTTTTGGTCTGATGATTAGCTTTTCATGGTTATCTGCAGTCATGAAAAAGCTGTTGTGATCAGAATCCCAAAAGTGTTCAATTAGATGGTTTCCAAGCTCCTTTGCCCGTGCAAGGTATTTTGATTCTGGATTAATTTCAAAAACGTCAAGAATTGCGCTTGCAAAGTAAGCATAATCCTCAAGATATCCTTGTATCTTTGCAACTTGGTTTTTGTATGTTCGAAGCAAAAATCCATCTTTAACCAAATTGTTTTCAATAAATGCAATACATTTTTCAGCTACATCAAGATATTGACCATCTTCTGTCACGCGAAAGCCTTTCGCAAATGCTGAGATCATTAATGCATTCCATGATGTTAGAATTTTATCGTCAAGGCCAGGAGGCACTCGTTTTGAACGAATGTCTAGTAATTTTTTAGAACATGATTCTATTGTTTCTCTGACTTTGTCCTCAGAAATTCCTAGCTTAAACGCAAGAGTTGATAAACCGATATTGTTGCATAGTATTGAATTTCCTTCCCAGTTGCCACCATCTGTTACATCATAATAAAGACAAAAAACCTCCGAGTCCTTTCCAAGAATTTCCTTTATTTCACTTTTTTTCCATACATAGAATTTTCCTTCCTCTCCTTCAGAATCGGCATCTTTTGCAGAATAAAATCCTCCATCAGGCGAGGTCATCTCTCTTAAAACAAAATCCAAGGTTTTTCTAAGAACACCGAGATAGAAATTATCTTTTGTAATCTGATAAGCTTCAATAAAATTAATTGGAATCAATGCATTATCATACAGCATTTTTTCAAAGTGAGGAACAAGCCACATTTGATCAGTAGAGTACCTATGAAAGCCCCCTCCAATTTGATCATGGATTCCGCCTTTTGCCATTTTTTTGAGAGTCTTTAGTGCAAACTGGTTGAATTTTGATATGCCTGATAGTTTTGAATACCTAAACATGAATGAAATGTTGGCCGAATTTGGAAATTTTGGAGCCGTACCGAATCCCCCAAAAATCTGATCACCCATCTGTAGAAGATTCATCGCAGCCTCATCCAGAATTGATTTTTCCAATTTTGAAGAAATTTTTGTAGTCTCTGTTTTTTGTAGAGTTTGTAAGAACTTTTCTGCGGATTTTTTGACGTCTTGAGGTTTTTCTTTCCAAGCTTGTGAGAGTTGTTTTAGGATGCTGCCGAATCCTGGGCGCCCATAAGAATCTAAAATGGGAAAATATGTTCCTACATAGAATGGTTTTTGATCTGGCGTTAAGAATACACTAAGCGGCCAACCGCCTTGCCCAGCTGCAATTTGACAAACCTTTTGGTAAATGTCATCAATATCGGGCCGTTCTTCACGGTCAACCTTAATGTTGATAAAGTTTTCATTCATTATTTTAGCGATCTCCTCATTTTCAAATGATTCATGTGCCATAACATGACACCAATGACAAGAACTGTAACCAATGCTTAGAAAAATGGGTTTATTTTCTTCTTTTGCTTTTTTCAAAGCCTCATCATTCCATGAGTACCAATAAACAGGATTGTGGGCATGCTGAAGCAGATAAGGACTTATCTCATTAATCAGATTGTTTTCAGCCATAGAAAATCTTAATCCAATTAGTATTTGTACCTAATCAGATTACTTTTTTTCTTTGCGCTCATAAATTGCAATGTTGATTTGTGCAAGCAGTTTCATTTTGGATTTGCGAGTCTTTTTGTTGTGACTATAATCTTTTTTTTCAACCAAAAATTGAAGACGTTTTATTTTTTCTAAAGATAAATCCTTGAACCCTCTTTTTGAAACAATTTGTAAAAGCTGTACTCTTTCCAAATCTTCCGGAGTTATCTTTTCTTTCATCATGATTCTAAGAATTAAACTGATTTAATTTTATTTCAATTAAATTGTGGAAATGTACAAATATCCAAAAAATTGTGAGTATGATGTGACTGAAAAAATGCGTGCTATGGTTTTATCTGGGTGTGCTCCTATTGAAAAAAAACCGCTGAAATTAACTGAGATTGATAAACATCAAATTCAAAAACCAAATGAGATTTTAATCAAGATTGAGGCATGTGGTGTTTGTCATTCTCAACTCCATGGAATAGAAGGAGACTGGCAAGACATTGGAATTCCTTCAACACTCCCTACGGTACCCGGGCACGAAGTGGTAGGAAAGGTTATCGAAGTTGGAAAAGAAGTTACAAAGTTTAATGTCGATGACAGAGCTGGTATTTCACCATTATTGAGCTCTTGCTTTGAATGCCAATATTGTGATGAGGGAAAAGAGCAGCTGTGTGAAAAAATGGAAGTGACTGGAGAATCGCTCAGAGGAGGATATGCTGAATACATTAATGTGTCAGAAGATTTTGCAACCAAAGTTCCTGGGACAATGCAACCTGAATACGCAGCTCCTCTTTTTTGTGCCGGGATTACAGCATACAAAGCTGTCAAAGCAGCTGAACCCGCCACCCACAAGAAAATTGGAATTTTTGGAATTGGCGGCGTTGGACATTTGGCAGTAGAGTTTGCAAAATTGGAGGGTTGTGAGATCATAGCTATATCAAGAAATCAAAAACATCTTGATGTTGCAAAGAGACTTGGTGCATCTCATACGATAAAATATACATCAAACCAAGACCCCTTTTTAGAAGAATTAAAAAACAAACATGGAATGCTAGATGCTGCTATTGTTTTTGCACCATCAGACGAAGTTACTGACACTGCAATTAAAGCAATCAAAAAGGGAGGAACGGTGGTAATTGGAACAGTCGGAAAGATTACATCCTTCTTATCATTTGAGGAAAAAACCATACGTGGAACCCTAATTGGTTCTAGAAAAGATATGGAAGAGGTAATAAGAATAGCTGAACAAAACAATTTGCAAGTTGTTTCTGAAGCATATCCTTTAGAGCAAGCCAACGAAGTGTTGTTAAAGCTAAAAAATTCTGAAATTGATGCTAGAGCAGTTCTTATTCTTTAAATAAAAGACAATAATTTTTTTAATCGTGAATTGCCAAAGATGTCACCATACTGATGATGCTCATGTATCATCTGACTCTAGCGAGTCTCTCTTAAAGCTGGGAAAATGTCTAATTCCTGGCTGTACATGTCAGCAATACTTGGATGCCATAAAACAAATTGATGAAGATCTTTTGTAAAATTCAATAATTCATATACAAATTTAAACTGAAGTTGTAATATGAAACATTCCCCATCAGAAAAGATGAAACAAGAACTTGATGTTTTGTTGTCAAAAATTAATGCGCTTGAGGTTGTTGCTTCTGATGAATTCAACAAAGGCACAGTCAAGGTTTTACGAAGACTTGTTGAAGGTCAGATTCACTCAATTAATGAATTTGAACATTTGAAAAAGGCGATTGATTTGCTTACATTACAATTATTTGATGTTCTAAAGAAACTGAATTCATGATTTTAGTTTAGTGTCGCTCAGGCCACAATCAACACATTTCATAAGAATGCTTTTGCCTAATTCTTTTTCCACCTTCATTTCAGAACCACAGCACGGACACTTCATAATTTTCCTCTAGTTGAATCGATAAAATAAGATTATGGCTACTTTTCCTGGTTACACACGGGCTTGTATCTTGTTATTGTATTTCTTACCACTCGTTTTCTATCATCTTTGTCTGACCCCCACATTGGTAAAATTGCTAGGTAAAGATTATTTTCTGATCCTGCATGTGAAATCCAGCACTTGAACTTGTCTTTTTTTGTGAAAAAGTCTTTTTCTTCTGTTTTTTCTGATTCATCAACATGTATTATTTTGAAACTGTCTTTTTCTCTAGCCATTAAAACATAGACCACCTCTTCCATAGGTGGACCCCATTCAGAAAGTTTTATTGGGCCCAAGAATTCGTAATGTAAGATTTGTATTGTCAACAGTAATGATTGGTGAAACTGACTTTTCTTTTTTCCGGAAATTGACAATTGTATGGTTAAATTAATTTCAAGTTGTTCTTGAAAAGAATAAATTCCTCAAGAGAAGAGATTCGCTAAATGAAAGAACCTCATAACTACAGGACAGTAGGTTATTCAATGATCCTCGTAGCCGGATCTCTTACGCTTATAGGCATACTTGCTCTTGCAATAGGTCCTGACGTTCTTTTTGCAGACCGAATTCAGAGAGCAGCAACTACTCATTTTGAGGAATGTAAAGCAAACAACTTCGTAGACGAAGGGTGTGAAAGATTCAAGGTTTTTATCAAAGCTGAGGAGTGTATTGCAAACCAAGACCTTCAAAGTCCAGAATGTCATTTGTTCACAACATTTGTAGAATCTGCAATATTTGAGGAATGTAGGGCAAACAGAGACATTACTAGTCCACAATGTCAAAAATATTTAGAGCAAATTCCTATCGAATCAGAGTCTTAGTTTTTAATTACAAATAACCATTTGAGAAATCTTCAAAAGTGTTTAGATTTCTTGTGAGTTTATTCATCTCATAAAGGGCGCCTCCCACTATTCCAGCTTGGTAGAATGTGTAGAGAAAAACTTGAGAATTGGAAGGATCATTTTGAGTGAAGCTTAATGCTAGCATGGAAAAGAAAATAAAGGTACCAACAAAAGTAAAAACCTTATTTAATGATCCGCCCAATCCTATAATTCTTTTTGTGGCAGCTGCCATTAATGTAATGCTTGAAATGATTAGAAACGTAGCTCCACCGTTTGAAAAGACATAATCAATCAGCCATACATGTAATCCGTCCTCTAGAATCGACGTAGTTGGCATTAGGCTACCGCCATTTATTGCAAAGCCTACAGAACTAAACAAACCACCTATAACGAAAAAGAATAGGAAAATCTTTACAATTGATCTTTTTATTGGACTGCGAATTTCAGAGGGTTTTATGGCACGTTCTGTAATTCGTATTCCATAAAGGAATCCTATTGCCATTGCAGGTACAAACATAATGTTTAAGATAATAGGAGATTTTTCATTAAGGTCTGATATTTGAGGATGAAATACTAGAAATAAAATCAGGGCAATAATAGCGGCTGAAACGAAAATTATTAAATTTAGATTCTTTGGTCCTCTTGATGTTGATAAATCATATTCCCAATTGTACATCTTTGTAAATTTATAAAAATGGATTAAAGAAATAATCCAAAAACATTTGTTCAAATTATCAATTTTAATTAAACCATTTTGTCCTAATGACTAGAAAATCTATGCGTGAATTTTAGGGTTTTATATAATCCCACAATTTCACAGCTGATTTTTAAGATGACTATATTGTGGTAAAAAACAAATTCTTCATTAACATTTGTTATGAAATGTTAATAATCAAAATTTTGTTAAGTAAAAGAAACTCATTAATTGAATTCTGTTAAACCGCATTTGCCACAAGTGTGTCTACTTTTGTGTTCGGCCATAAAAACACCTTTTCCACAACGAGAACAAATTTTTCTACTCCTTGTAGCTTTTTCACCATCAACCTTGTAATATGAGTGAATCTTAGGACTGTAACCTTTTCCTGCCATTATTTCGCTTTCCCCTCAGGCTTTTTTTCTTGGACTTGTGTCTTATCGGATTCTTCTTTTGATTTTAGCTTTGAGGACTCAACATCTTTTTTATCCTGTTCATCGCCTTCAGCTTTCGTTTCTTGTACTTTCTCTTCTGCAGGTTTTTCCTCTTTCTTTTCCTTACCTCCTTTTTTTGCCTTTTCTAATCGTGTGAAGATTATTGGATTGACATGCTCTTTGGCTAATTTTTCATCATCATAAACATAAAAAGTGCCTGTGACCAGAGGCATTCCTACATGATTTTGTAATTTTATTGGAATTATGATCTTTCCATCAAGCTTGAATTCCTTTGTTATCATGTTGACAGCTTCTAATTTTTTTAGTTTCCCTCCAAGCCCTGTAAAATTACAGATAAGCTCCCTTCTAGATAGGAATGTATTATTCACATCACTAATTGTTTCAATAATTGACATGTATCGAAATCCTTTCTATAGTGAATATAAATCTTAATTGGCATAGAAGAAGAAATTTATGAAAACTCAATATTGAAAAATCATGGAACGATTCATGCTTCATTTAAAAAATAATGACTTTAACCCAAAAGATGCTACTATCTTGTTAAAAAAATCACGCGAATTTTGCTCTGGTATGAATGTCATTATTCGTGATACAAGAGTTTCAAGCAAATATATTGAATTTGATATTTCAATAGAAAAAAAAGAGTTAGATATGCTAGTAGAAAAGTTACAACCTATAGGATCCTTAGAACATGCAAAACATGTCATTGAGGAAAAAATAGAAAAAGAAAAAGCTGTCAAAGACGGGGTTTTTTTCTTTAACGATGAAAGATTTTGGGAATGCCATGAAGTTTTTGAAGGTGTATGGAAAAATTGCCATGGGAAAGAAAAAGTGTTGGTACACGGAATAATCCTTGTGGCTGCAGCTTTGGTTCACTACCAAAAAGACGAAGACTCGATCTGTCTTTCAATTTTAGGCCGTGCTTTGGAGAAACTATCGCACTCTTCAGGCAATTATTATAACATTGATGTGGATAATCTTCGAAGCAAAGTTTTTGATATTAGAAATTCTGGAAAAATTACTACATTTGAGATTTAATTAAATCCAGTGCGGTTTGGACAACTTGTACTCCTTCAATTAATCCAATTTTTCCTTTTTTAGCTTCAACTTCGGTCATTCTTTTGGTTCCATCATTTTTTATAGAGTCCTTGGAAATTAACAATGGCACTGGGTCATCACTATGTCTTTTGTTGATGCAAGGTGTTGAGTGGTCAGAAGAAATCATTATAGCTATTTCACTCGTGTCAATATTATCTAGAAGTTTTCCAAAGAATCTTTGATCAATCTCTTCAATGTTTTTCATTTTTCCTTCTGCATCTCCATCATGACCATAATCATCAGGTCCCTTCAAATGCACATAGATAGCATTTTGACTTTCCATAGCTTTAACTGCAACTAGTGCTTTTTCTTCATAATCAGTCAGGCCTCCCGCGTTGAACGCTTTCATTTTCAAAACTTTGGAAATTCCTAGTTCTACAGGCATGTCTACAATGCACGAAAAATTCATTGAATACAACTCGTTAATTGGGGTAACAATGGGATAACGATTTCCTGCATCCCGCAAAAGAATACCATTAAGCAACTTTTTTCCCTGGTCCTTCCTTTTTTTATTTATCTCACTTTTACCCATTATTGAGAGAGATTGCTCAGTGAATTCGTTAACTAATTTTGCTGAAATCTTTGCATTTTGTGATTCATCAAGCTGGAAACATTTTTCAATTTTCAGAAAATCAGATACTGCTTTTGCAACCCCCATCCCCTCAACGCGCGCATATGATGGATCCGTATTAGAAATTTCGGAAGATAGGGATTTACCCTCTGCTCTGAACCTGACTGTAATTCTATGATCTATAGTTGGTGCAACAACAACAGAAGTGTCTGGTTGTGAGAACTGTATTTGTTCCTCAATTTCCTTAGCTATTGTTTTTGCATCATCTTTTTTCATCTTTCTCCCAGCTCTTCTGTCTATGATTATCCCTTCCTTGTTCAAGGTTGCAAAATTCCCTCTTAGGGCTAAATCCCCATCCCTAAAATCAATTCCAATCCCTATAGCTTCTATTACGCCCCTTCCAACATAATTGGCATATTGAAATTTGTATCCTAGCATGTTGAATACCGCTATATCTGATTCTGGTGCAATTCCTTTTCCTACTGAAATAACCTCTCCTATCGTTCCATTTTTTGCTAGAAGATCCAAATTGGAAGTCAGTGCTGCATCCAAGGGAGTTTTTCCCTTCAAATCAGGGTGTGGAAGGTCTCCGACCCCATCCAATAAAACATATATCATATGAACATCCGAATTTTTTGTAATAATTTATCAGCCCCTTTTCTGACCACTTTACTAGTCTACTTTAAATCTTGCAGCTAAATTTCTGATCTCGGATGACATGAAACAGTTTTAACATCCATGATCTGCCAGTAAGAAATATGGGTGCCCTGCGAAAAGATTACGTTTCTGAACGATTTATGATCATTGGAAAGGAAGACAAAACTTCTGATCTAAAAAAATCTCCATATGCCCCAGGAAACGAATCAATGACAAATCCATCAGTTTTATCACTTATAGCAAAAAACGGAATGTTGCAAAGATTACAAGATACTGAAGATGATTACGTCACAAATTGGTTGATTCGAGTTTTTGAAAGTAAAAACCCTACGGTTTCAATAAATTCTGAAAATTCCTATAGTGATAGACCTCATTACAGCGAACCTGCCTATGGTTATCATTATGTAGTAGTAGCCTCTCCAAAGGAAAAAGACACTTTCGCCACTATTGATATTGAACAATGGTCAAACCTTCTAGTTGTAATTCAGGATAGATTGAGATGGCTGTACACTCAGAAAGGGGTTACCTATGTATCAATTTATATAAATCAGGGGGAGGCAGCTGGCAGCAATATCAATCATCCACACTTGAATATTATCTCATTTTCAACAATCCCTCCAGTTATTGAAGCAGAGGCTGAGGCTTCGCACAAAATTCTAAACGAAAAAGGAGTATGTCCAATGTGCCAAACAGTTAATGCCGAAACAGGAGGTCCTAGACAAATTTTACAAACTGACAGTTTCATTGCATTCTGCCCTTGGGCTCCTTCATACTCTTACGAATTTTGGATATCACCAAAAAAACATGTTACCAGTTTTTCAAAAATCACTCAAAAAGAAATTAATGATTTATCACTTATTCTCAGAGCAACACTTGGTGGTCTCACAAAAAGTATTAAGAACGTTTCATACAATCTTGTATTTCATCTATCTCCTGAAAAGAAAAATAGTAGACAAATTCATTGGCATATTGAAATATATCCTGTAACTGATCTATGGTCCGGTTTGGAAAAAGGTTATGGAATTTTTGTGAATAAAACTTCGCCAGAACAGGCTGCAGAAAAATTAGGTGCAGCATGCAGAAAAGAATTAGCAGTACTTGTGGGTATAGTTTAGTACTTTGTATAGTTTATTTATTAAAAATGAAATCAATATTATAAATGGCTGTAGAGAAATTCATTGCAATTGCAAGTCTTGGATTATTTGTAATGTTTTCAGGAGAGATAGTGACCATTTATCATTTTATGTCACAACCGGAAGATACAAACACGATTATAATAGAGCCTAATCCAAAAATTTATCAATTTATTTCAATTGGTGTAGCTCCTGCTTCAATTATGGTTGGAATTTCTTTCATTATGACAAAAAGATATGGTTCAAAACAAATTGGAACAATAATAATTGCTGGCGGAGTAATTTTGTTAGTTGGGATGGCATATTCGTACACTTTAGTAGATGACATCGCCAAAAATTATTTGATTCCGGTTGTGCAACTAATGCCTCTATTATTTATGGCTGTTTCAATTCCTGTGATAATTATTGGGATTAGTTTATTTAAAATAAAAAAACCCAAACAAAAAAAAGATTATGTTTAAACGTGGTCAAATCTCATAGAGTTTGAATGTTTCTTAAATCCGATTTTCTCATAAAATGGCTTTACTTCATCATTACAATCTAAGATTGTTTTGTAACAGCCACAATTTTTGGCATAATCTAAAGATGTTAGAATGAGTTTTTCTCCAATTCCCTTATCCTGAAATTCTTTTGACACTACTACGTCCTCTATATGGCCAACGAGTCCTCCATGATGGATAAACTTGGGTTCTATGATAAGGGTGGTAGAGCCAACTATTCTTTCTCCTAATTCTGCCACAAAGATTAGATGGTTGGGGTTTGATTTTATCTTAGCAAATACTTGTTTGGATTTTTCATTGCCTAAATCGCTTGCTTTTCTAAGTGAATCTAATGATTCTAAAAATCCTTGGAATAGATCCCTTTCTTCTAGCTCTCTAATTTTGACCTCATTCATTCTTTCACGTCAGATTTTTCCCAGTTTTTCCAAGTATTGCTGATATGCCTTCCTGTAAGATGTTTTATCTCCAATATCTATAAACCCACTTTTTATTACGAAGCTGTGAATTGGTTTCTTTTTCATCATTGATTTTTTTACTAAATCATCCATTCCATATGGTTTATTCTTAGGGATAAAATCAAAAACTTGTGTTTCCATGACATAACAACCCATGTTAATATTTGCATTAATTTCAGGTTTCTCATTCCATGCAGTAACCTTTCCATTTTTTGATGTTTCGATTACTCCATATGGGAGATTTGTTTTATATTCAAATAAACTGATTGTGATGAATGATTTTTTTTGGATGTGCTGTTTAACTATTTTTTTTAAATTAAAATCATAAATTGAATCTCCATACATACACACAAATGTATCATCAATGAATTTTTCTGCCGTTTTTAACTGTCCTGCAGTTGCAAGTGGTCTTTTTGCATTAGCGTATTTTATTTCAACCCCAAATTCACTTCCATCTTCAAAATAATCTTCAATAGTTTTTCTAAGATAACTAACACATAATACGATGGATTTTATTCCATTTTTTTTATTCCATTCTATAAGATGTTCTAATAATGGCTTTTCGCCTAGTGGAAGCATTGGTTTGGGCATAAAAGTTGTGTATGGTTGTAATCTTGTGCCTAACCCGCCTGCTAGAATAACAGCTTTCACGAGGTTGTATTTGAAATAATGACTATTTATGTTACAGTATGGATTTCTTCCACACTTAAATTGAGTTCAGAATAGTCTGGAAATTTTATCAACTACTTTGTTTGGTTCTTCACCAAAGACTAGAATCATTGGTTCTTTTCCAAAACCACCTTTATGAAAAATAATATCCGGTGCTTGAGAAAAATTCTTAATGGCTGCTTTAATTCCCCAAGTAACTGTAAGATTCTCTTTATTTTTTATAGCGGAAGGTTCTTTGCTTCGTTCATAGTCGGAAATTCTGAATCCTTGACTTTGAAATTTTTTCAGAATTTTCGGATTATATTTTATGTTTAACGCTGAACGTATTGTTGGGAATTTTTTATTGATCGCGAGAATTGCAGTAGCTACATGTTGTGAACCGCCATATTCAAAATCACCGACAACCTGAACAGTTTTACCAGATTTTATAATTCTTCCATTAATTCCGATAACATCTTTTGTTGACTTTGGATTTAACCTTGAAAAAACAAAATTTGTTTGAACTTCGGGTATAAGTGAGTAAATGTTTTTTATTTGAACAAATCGTGTTGCAGCGTTTTTAAGATTTTTTTTGATGGGATCAATTTTGGGGACCTTTATAATTTCAATACCCATACCCAACTTTTCCGCAAGCTTGATTGATTCTACTGTATATTTTTGTGCAAACATTGATGATTCACTAATATTTTTACCATTTGCAATACACACTGTTAATGCAGAAGAGTACGTGCAACCACTGCCATGATTTAACTTTGATAATTTTTTTGTTGTATTAAAGTGATGTCTCATATCCTCTAAAATTAGATCACTTATCTTATTTTTTTCTAATCTATTTCCAGTAATTATAACATTTTTTGTACCAATTTTTTTAATTTTTTTTGCACATTTTAAAAGGTCGTTTTTTGTTTTAATTTTAATTCCTGACAAGATTTCGCCCTCTCTTTTATTGGGTGTAATCACAAAACCCAATGGTACTAAGAATTTTTTGTAATCTGGAATAGAACTTTTGGTCATTAAAACTCCACCCGTTGTAGATTTTATAACGGGATCAAGAATTATTGGAATCTTCACTCTTTTTATTTTCGAATAAATTGCTTTGATAATTGAAGAATTGTATACCATGCCGATCTTTATTGCATCAATTTTAAAATCAGATAATATAGAATCGATTTGAACTGTTATCATTTTTGGAGAAATTGGCTCTACTCTGAAAAATTTTTTAGTATTCTGACTGGTGACGGCAGTTATTACGGTAAAACAATAGGAATCTAAAGAAGTAATTGTTTTAATGTCATTTTGTATCCCAGCACCAGATGAAGGATCAGAACCTCCAATTGATAACACATTCATTTTAATTCATGTAAATCTAAAGCAAATGTTCTAATCAATTTTTACAATATTCAGGTTTGGTACTGTTAGCGAAATAGGAAACTTATTGAGCACGCTCAAATGAACAAAAATTACTCATGTTCTCTTGAAATTCTCTACCGCCAATTTCTGTACCTCATAATACCCTTATCCACAATTAACCCCATATCTAAATCTCAAACATGATGGCGATTCAAAATAACAATATACTTAAAGGTTTTACAAGAACTTTCATATTTTTCTTTAGTTGGGATTGTTTAAATCCCGCTTAAAGGTAGTTAGTTTAGAATGAGCACACAAATGAGTGCAGCTAGACGTGGGGTTGCTACGGATCAAATGAAATTGGTCGCAAGGGATGAAGATGTGACTTTAGATTGGTTATTACCAAAAATTGCAAAAGGTTCAATCATAATTCCTAGCAATAATGTCAGACCTCAAAAAATTCACAATGTTGGAATAGGTAAAGGCTTGAAAACCAAAGTTAACGTTAACATTGGAACCTCTACCATGAATGTTAATTTAGAGGAAGAGATTGAAAAAGCAAAGGTTGCTGTAAAATACCACGCCGACACAATAATGGATTTAAGTGATGGTGGTGAGATTGGAAAAATCAGACGAACATTATTGGAGGTTGCCCCAATAACGTTTGGCACGGTGCCAATTTATGAAGCATACAATCATGGTGTAGAAATTCACAAAAATCCTTTAGATTTAACTGAAGATGATTATCTAAACGCATTTGAAAATAATGCCAAAGATGGGGTGGATTACACAACTATTCACGCTGGAATTACCAAAGCCCTGGCTAAGAGGATTTTAAAGGTTCAGAGATATGGCGGAATCGTTAGTAAAGGAGGAACAATCACCGCAGCATGGATGCTGAAATATGATAAAGAAAATCCTTACTTTGCTCACTATGATTATCTAATTGATATAGCTAGAAAGTATGATGTGACCTTTAGCTTGGGTGACGCTTTACGACCTGGTTCAATATTGGACTCTCATGATGAGTTACAAGTTGAAGAAATGATCAATGTTGCCCGTTTAACAAAGAGAGCTCATGAGAAAGATGTTCAGGTAATGGTGGAGGGGCCTGGTCACGTGCCACTGAATGAAGTTGCAGCCAACGTAACATTAGCAAAATCAATGATAGGCGAGGTACCATATTATGTACTAGGACCATTAGTAACTGATATTGCTTCAGGGCATGATCATATTGCGAGTGCAATAGGCGCTGCAGTTTCAGCAAGTGAAGGTGTAGATTTATTGTGTTACTTAACTCCCTCAGAACATTTGGCGTTACCAAATGCCAAGGAGGTCAAAGCGGGATTAATTGCGTATAGAATTGCAGCACATGCAGCAGATTTGGTTAAACTTAGAGGCAAAGCAATAAAATGGGATATGAAAATGACTGAAGCTCGTCGAACTCTCGACTGGGAAACACAGCTAGCTTTATCAATTGATCCTGAAGAGGCTGCAAAAATTCATAATAGAACTGGTCAGCATCCTGGCAACAGCGTTCCGTGTACAATGTGTGGTGGAGCATGTGTGTATATTATGTTACCACAGCAAAGGAAATATCCGAAAGAAACTGAAAATTTACAACAAGCTGAATAGAACCTTTGCTAAATTAGGAACAGTAGGATAATTCTTCAATTCTTCAACTAAAATCCACATAAAATCTGAATTTTCCCAATTTAGTTTAATATCAGGATTTTTCGCTTCAAACAAAAAAGGAAACACTACCCACTCATGATTTTTGTATTGAGGTGATTTGATCCTTATTTTTTCTGCTGATTTCAGCAGTTTTAATTGATTATCTTTTATTCCGATCTCTTCAAAAATTTCAATTTTTGCCCTTTGGAGAGCAGTTTCATTCTTCTCAATCACTCCACTAATGCCTCCCCACAAACATTTCATGGATTTGACCTTTTCACTTCTTTTTAGGATGAGATATTTTTCATTATTAGTAATAACCGCCGTTACAATTTTGACTGAACGCATTTTCTTTACTTAGAAATTGCATTAATCATAGTAGTTAATTTCTTGTATGAATTCTCCAAATCAGTGTTTTCTGCAAGACGCTCTTGGCAAGATTTTACATAGGCTGTCACTTCTTCTGTCTTTCCCTCCTGCACTGCTGATAGTAGTCTACCTATATCCTTCCAAAATTCTTCAGCAATTCTTCTGATTTCTGGATTTGCTATTATTGTTTCAATTAATTCAGGAGACTCTGTCATAATGCTTTCAGCTAAAATCTTTTGTGCCATAAAAGTAGTTCCAGACATTTTTTCTGTTAGTGAAACCTTTTCATCCTTTGAAATTATGTTTGCAAATACCAAATTCATCAAGTGTGTTAACCCTAAAATCATTGCAATTTTTTTATCATGTTCAATTGCATCAATAGAAACAAAATTAGCTTCTGGAAAAAGTGATCTAGCAACTGCGAGTTCTTTTTTTGCATCTTTAATTGGAATTGAAATGATGTTTTGAGCCTTGATTTTTTTTGCTCCAGGTCCAAACATTGGATGTATACAGATTGGATTAATTTTAGATGGCAATTTTGAAAGAGCCGGTAACGTTTTAGATTTCTGTGATGAAATCTCTATAAGACAGGTGTCTCGTTTCATCTCTTTTGCAATTAATCTAATAATTTCTGGAGTTCTTCTTGTAGGAGTGCATAACATAACATAGTCGGTATTTAGTATCCCTCCTACCAGGGAATCTGATATTATAATTGATTTACCCGGAATTTTTTTTTCAGAGTCAAAACCTGTTACTTCAAAACCTTTTCCGATAAAGTATTTTGCAAACCATTGACCCATTTTTCCACCAGCGCCAATAATTGTAATCTTTTTATTCAATTTTCACTCCTTTAGATAACGTCTAAGTATAGAGATGCCATCCATTAGTTCTTTTTCGTCTCTACAGGCAGATAATCTAATGAAATCTTTATAGTCTCCAAAACCTTCCCCCGGTGCCACTGCTAGACCATATTCCAATAAGGAATTTGCAAATCTCCCACTATCAAATTCATCTTTGGGAACTTTTGCAAATAGATACATTGAACCATCAGGTTCTACAAAATCAAGTCCGATCTCTTTAGCTTCGCGTGTCAATAGTTCGAGTCTAGATTTTATGATATTTGCATTGTTTGAAATGTCTGCATCCAAGGCTTCAAGTGCAACAAATTGTATAGGTTCTGAAACATTGGTAAGGCATAGTGCCTGAAGTTCAGACATCTTGTTTATTATTTCTGCAATTGCTATTGCATATCCAATTCTGAATCCTGTCATAGAGTGAGATTTAGAAAATGACTGGGTAACAATACTTTTTTTGTAATTGTATGAAAGAACACTTTTCCATTCTTTGTATGAATACTGTGAATAAATCTCATCACTTAATACATACAAATCATTTTTGATTGCAAGTTCAATAATTTCATCTTGAACATTTAATGGAAGGATTTTTCCTGTAGGGTTGTTTGGATAATTTAGTACAATCATTTTAGTGTGGGGAGTTATTGCCTCTTCAATTTGGTTGATGTTTGGTTCCCATTTGCTTTCAAGAGTTGTTTTAATTACTCTAACCTTAACTCCTGCATTGAATGCACAATCTTTGTAGGCAGGCCATGCGGGCTCAATTATTATAATTTCATCACCAGGATTTAGTAACGTAGAAATGGCCAAGTAAACTGAAAAACGTGCACCTGGCGAAACAAGAATATTTTCTTGTACTGTCTTTACATCAAAAGTTTCAGAATTTTTTTTTGCTAATGCAGAACGAAATTGAGACAGTCCTTTAGCATCTCCATATCTTATAAATCCCTTATCATATACTTTCTCAAGAGCATTTTTTACTTGAATTGGAGGAAGGAAATCGGGTTCGCCAACTTCCATGTGTATAATTTTTTTACCATGCTCTTCAAGGGATTTTGCTTTGAGGAAAATTGTAAGGTGTGTTTGATCCATCGGGGTTTGAATTTTAACTGATTCATTAAGCAAAAAATTTAGGAATTTTGTTCCTATGGAGGTATCTAAATCAATTTCATCACATAATGAAATTACCTTAGTTCGTAAGTTCTCTTCACGTACTTCGTCGGTTACTCTCTTTCCTAGATTTTTTTTAACTTGCCCAATCTCTTTTGCAATTTCGTTTCTAGTGTTCAACAACTTTATCATTTCAAGTGTAACTTGTTCCATTTTGTTACGTAATTCATCTATGTCTGACATTGTTTCAAATAACTGATTTAATGAAACCACCTTGTAATGAAAGATCTGCAAGAGTTAGAGAAACTAAAGAATCCACAACTGGAGGAGCTCTTGGCACTACACAGGGATCATGTCGTCCTTTTATACTCAAAATTGTTGCTTTTTTTGATTTAATGTCTACTGTGATTTGCTTCTTTGCAATAGAAGATGCAGGTTTGAATGCTGCGCGAATCACAATTGGCATTCCAGTCGAGAGCCCGCCCAGAATACCTCCAGCATTGTTTGTCTTTGTGACGATCTTACCTTTTTTAATTATGTATAGATCATTATTTTCTGAACCAAAACTCCTAGATCCTTGAAAGCCTGATCCAAACTCAATTCCTTTGACAGATGGAATTGAAAATATTGCCTTGCTAATATCTGATTCAATCGAACTAAAAATTGGCTCACCAATACCCGTAGGCAAATTGTAAGTGACAGATTCTATTATTCCACCTAATGAATCACCTTTTTTCCGTGCATCAATTATGGAATTTTTCATTTTTTCTGCATAGACATTATCGGGACATCTCACATCATTAGAATAGATTGATTTGATCATTTTTGCAGTGGGCATCTTATTCATTCTAATTTTTCCGATTTGCACTGTGTATGAATGAGTTTCAACACCTAATGATTCCTTCAATAACTTTCTTGCAATCGATCCACCCATTACGAATGTAGCTGTTAATCTACCTGAGAATCTACCACCCCCTCTGTAATCATTGAATTTTTTGTATTTTATCATGGCAGGAAAATCAGAATGTCCTGGCCTGAGCTTTGTTTTTAGACTATCATATTCTCGTGAATCTTGATCCTTATTCCAAATGATCATGGTAATTGGAGCGCCAGTAGTAGAGCCCCTGAAAACTCCTGAAAGAATTTCTACGTGGTCTTGTTCTTTTCTTTGTGTTGTAATAATTGACTGACCAGGTCTTCTCAAATCAAGCATTTTTTGAATGTCCTTTTCTTCCAGATCTAAACCTGCAGGACAACCATCCAATACCGCACCTACACATCTTCCATGACTTTCACCAAAACTTGTTAAAACTAATCTTTTACCTATTGAGCTACCTGACAATAATTAAGAGACATTAAATGATGCTTATAATTCCTTATGCGCAGATTTTATTTTTCCGCCAACCTGATTCAAATCTCTAATGAAATTTGGATATGATACATTTACAGATTCTGGGTCAGTAACTGTACAATTACCTACATACATACCAGCAATACAGAATGACATGAATAATCTATGATCATTTTCTGAGTTTAGATCTGATCCTTTTGGCTCAATAGGTGGGAATAAAATTAAGCCATCATCTTTTTCTTCCACTTGAATTCCAAGTTTTTGCAATTCTCTTGCAAGTATAGAAATCCTATCAGATTCTTTGTATCTAGCATGCTTAACATTAAAAATTTCAATGGGTTTTGATGTTTTTAGTCCAAGAATAGAAAGTGGTGGCAAAAGATCAGGCGTATTACTTAGATCAAATTTTCCACCATCTAATTTTTCTGGAGATTTTACACTGAAGATATTTTTAGACAGGTTTACAGATACTCCCAATTTTTTCAGAATATCAATGTATGCTTCATCGCCTTGAGGTAAATCACTCATTGTAGCTTCGATTTTTAGATTGTCACCAACTAAGACAGCAGCAGAAAGTAATATTGCTAAATTTGAAAAATCTGACGGAATTGTGATTGTAGTAGCAGTATATGATTGTGGTTTTATAGAATATTTTTTGTAGGGTATTTCGGTTTTTACCATCACGCCAAACTTTTTCATTGCGGTAATTGTTGCATCAAGATAAGGTTTTGAAACTAAATCGTTCTCTATATTCAAATTAATCCCATTTTGTGATATTGGGGCAACAATCATCAAGGCAGAGATAAATTGGCTAGAAACATCGCCTGGAATTGAAATTTTTCCACCTTTTATTTCTCCAGTTATTGTTACTGGTGGTTTCCCTTCTGTAGATGAACATTTTGCGCCAATTAATTCTAAAGCATCTAACAAAGGCTGCATTGGTCTTTGGTTTAAACTTTCATCACCAGATAATGTTGTTGTCCCTTTCGCCAAACCCGCAATTGCACTTGAGATTCTAATCGTAGTCCCTGAATTTGCAGCATCAATTGTACAAGGTTGTATTGTTGAATTTGAATTAATGATGAGATTATTGTCATCCTGCTTAATTTTTGCTCCAAATCTTTTACATGCATTAATTGTTGCCTCTGTGTCAGCAGAGTGAAGAAAATTCTTAATTACACATTCACCATTGGTAAGAGCCGACAGAAATATTGCTCTGTGTGAATAACTTTTGTTTGGCGGGCAAATCAGTTTTCCAGAAATTTTTGTTTTTTCAATTTCACAATTCATGCAATTCCGCTCTTTTATTATTCACTTGAGAAACAATTATTCTGCCTTCTAAGGATGAAAACACCTTCTTCACTCTTGAGACATCAAAATGTTTTGTAACTGCAGCAATTGCAGGTCCGTTGCCAGATATTGATGCACCGATAGCACCATTCAGGATCAAATCAGTTATTATTTTTGGTTCTGAATTTAATATTGCAGAGGTAGCAAAGCCATTTAAAATCATAGCATTCCAATAATCGGAATTTTTTGCAAAGTTCCAAGCTCTTTCAAATATCGTACTTAAGGTCTTTAGTTTTTTGATATTTCCCCTCCTTCTAGATTTTGGAATAAATATTACAACTTTAAGATCGGTTGGGGCATATCTGGAACAAATTATTTTCCGTTTGTAATTATCCGTGACTGCAAAACCACCAAAATAACATGCACAAGTATCATCAAATGCTCCAGTAAGGCTGACCTTTGTTTCAAGAGAAGCATTTACTCCTGCAAGTAAAATTTCTACGTCATTTGTTTTTTGCCCAATAAACTTTGTACATGCCAATGCCACTGCCGATGAAATGGCACTTGAACTTTTTAGTCCATATCCTGAAGGAATTTCAGAATCAAGTATTACATGGAATTTTGTTTTTTTAAGCTGTTTTTTTGGAACAATATTCTCTATTGTTTTAGTAACAAGTCTTGAACTAATGCCTTGATTTTTAGATTCGATTGAGATGCCTGAACCTGATACGCCCTCCAGTATAGCTTCTACTTTTGGTGTAATGCCCAAAGTTGCTCCTTTTCCCGTAGCAATTGCATTTACAATTGAAATGGCGCCATGGACTGTGGCCTTTACCACAGTCATTAGAATCCACCCAAGATAGTTCTTTTCATTACATCATAAGGTGCTTTTATTCCATGCCATATTTCAAAAGCACGAACTGCTTGACCAAGTAACATTTCATAACCATAAATTACTGTAGCTCTTTTTTCCTTTGCCTTTTTGATAAGATCTGTGTTCAATGGCATGTATACAATATCATATACCACTGTATTCTGATTGATCGTTTCAGTTGGCAACGGTGTGGACTCGTTTTTCAATCCAATCGAAGTCGCATTAACAATGAATTTGTAGCTTGAAAGATTGTTCCCTATCTCGTACAACGAAATTGCATTTGTTTGAACACCTATTTTCTGGGCAAACTGTCTTAGTTCAACTGCTTTGTCTTTGGTTCTATTTGCTATGGTTATTACTCCGACTTTTTCTTTTGCAAAACCTGCAACTATTGCTCTTGCTGCTCCACCTGCACCTAGTAATAACACATCTTCCCCCTCAATTTTTAGATTTCGTTTTTTGATGGGTTCTAAAAAACCATCCATGTCTGTATTGTATCCAATTAGTTTGCCATCATTATTTGAAATTGTGTTTGATGCTCCAATTAGATTACAATCTTCATCTACCTTGTCAAGGTATTTCATGATGGCAATTTTATGAGGAATGGTTACGTTAAACCCAGCAATTTTAATTTTTTTAAGTCCTTCAAGGCCATCTGCAAGCTCCTCTTTTGGAATTCTATAAGCAATGTAAGTACAATCGAGATCTAACTCCTTAAAAGCAGCATTGTGAATATGGGGTGATAAGGAGTGAGCAATCGAATCTCCTATGACAGCATATGTTTTTGTCAACAAATTTTTTCATATACATGATTGATTTAAACTAAGTCACATGATGAATTTTTGAAAATGTTATTTTAACTAACAATAGATTTTACTTCTTTAAGACTAAACTGCCCTGGAGCAATGGGTTTTTCAAGTGAAACGTAGATGTAAGGGCTGCCAAGATATAAACAAAGAATTCGTGACATTCGACCATAATCCCCCATTGCAAATGCAATCAGGTTAATCGTAGAAGCTCTGCTATAAAGAGACAAAACATGTGCAGGATCCTCAGCAGATTTTGCGCTTGTAACAATTTTGATGTTTTTTGAGAATTTGGCCATTTGATTTAGCATTTTATTTAATGCTGAAATGTTGGGAGTTTTCTTAAAATCATGCCAGGAGACAAGAACCGAAGTTTTTGTTTTTTTTAGATAATTAACCAAAGTTTTATTTTTTTTGAGAGAATTGAATTCCACATCCAACAAGAAGGGATTGTATTCTGCAATTAACTTGAGGATTGAAATTCTTTCTTTTTCAGATCCTGGAAATTTTCCGCCCTCAGATTTTGGCCTTAAGGTGCAAACTGAATTTTTCAAATCTTTTTTGACTAATTCTAAGGCCTCTGGAATCTTTTCAGGTTTTAGAAAATCAAATCTCATTTCAACATAATCGGATTTTTTTAGAGTTCTTTTTACTAACTCTTTTAATTTTCGTGGAGTTTTTTCAGCTATAGACACACAGGTTTTGTATTTCATTATGGATTATTTTTCGAGAATATACTCATCTGTGACTTCCATTCCAAAATGTCTGCCAGCTGCAGTCTTTGCATATGCTAATACAGAATCTCCTTTTTTAAGATGTGTTACTGAAATCAATCCCCCATTTGGTTTAACAAATCGAATTGTTTCAGCATCCTGTGCTATTATTCCACCTACCTCTCCCCCAGCTTTGGCTTTGATCATTAACATTGGTCTTGTTTCAATCTTTGAGCGACCAACAGTTACTCTTCTTGCCTTTCCTTTAGTATCTAAAATTAAGATTTCGGTTCCGGTCTCAATCTCTGAAAGGTATTTTGTAGTTCCATCAGGAGATAATGTGTAACAGTGAACAGCTCCTGCATTGACTCTAAATGGACGTGGTGAAGTAAATGATGAACCTACAGATTCATTATGCACTAAAAACATAAAGTTAGATCTATTTCCAATCAACATTCCTTCTCCTCTGTGTAACATAGAGGCGGTATCCACACAAACTCTTTCACCATCACCGATTTCTTTGATTTCAATTATTTTTGCAGTTTTTAATTCATAATTTCTTGAACTGAGATACACCAAAGCCTCTCTGACTTCATTTATAGAGGATACTTCGAAAATCACTCCATCGACACCTACTTCAAGAATAGAAAACATCTTTCTAACCTCTTTTGGATTACGTGCAAGCGCAAAAATTTTGGTGTGGATTTTGTGTAATTTAGCAATGATGTTTTCAAGGGGAATAATTTTCCAATCTTTTACCTCAACAATTACGAAATCAAGTCCTTTCTTTGCTGATGTTAAAATATTCTCAATATCTGTATTTGATAAAACTTTGAATCGTCTTCCAACTTTCTTTCCCTTTGGTTTTGATGTAATTTCTTTATCAATTATAACATATTTTGCAGATGTTGAAGGATAAATTGTAATGAGTTTTGTTTTGGTTTTTCCTAAAACCTTGGGATCCAAATAGACCATTCGTATACCTTCATTCTCTAACTGAAGGAGAAATTTCCCAAGTTGTTTCTTTGAAATCTTGGGAGAAATTATTAACTCCCTAGCTTTTTTCAATTTTCTTCGCTACTTCCTTGGCTGTTTCTTTTTTGAATATTATTGCTGCTAGTGCATGCACCATGCGTTGTGGATTTTTATGGGCAAAAATATTTCTTCCATAAGTAACACCTTTTGCGCCAGCTTTCATTGCATCTTCAGTCATTTGTAAAACATCATAATCAGATTTTGCCTTAGGACCCCCTGCAATAACTATGGGGACAGGTGTACTTTTTACAACCTTAGAAAATGAATCAATATCGCCAGTGTATACAGTTTTTACAATGTCTGCACCGCATTCTGCACCTATTCTAGATACATGTGCAACAATTTCAGGATCATGCGGATCTTTGATTTTTTCACCCCTAGGATACATCATTGCTAATAGTGGCATATTCCATTGGTGACACTGGTGAGCAATCATTCCAAGTTGTTCTAACATTTCCGGTTCCTCTTTTCCTCCAATATTGATGTGAAGTGAAACTCCATCTGCGCCTAATCGTATTGCTTCTTCAACATTACCTGTTAACATCTTTCTGTTAGGAGACAGAGAAAGCGTGGTACTGCTTGAGAAGTGAACCAAAATGCCTACTTTGGTTGGCTTTGGTAACGTTTTGAGAATCCCTTTGTTGATAATAACGCTAGTTAAACCATGACTCTCACATTGGTAAATAATAGAATGTGGATCGATTAGACCTTCGATAGGACCATTTGAAATCCCATGATCCATTGGAATGCAAAGCATTTTTCCCTTTCTCAAAATACGATTTAATCTAATCTGAACACCAGTTACCATAGCTAAATCTTCTTCGTGCCCTACTTAAAAATAACGAGAATTTTTTCCCACAAAATCTGCTGTACCCGTAAATTATGTTTAAACCAAACAATGTTAATTGTGAGTTGTTGCTCTCAAGGATTAAATATCATTTCAAAAACATCAACTTAGATTAATTGAGTCAAATTACAGAACAAATCCATTCAAGCGAGATAGGAGATATTATTGAAAATTCTCTTAATGGAAAAAAACCCACTCAAAGTGATTCTCAACGATTACTGAAATCAAATGATGTTCAACTTATGGGATTAGCAGCTAACTACCTTACAAGAAAACAATTTGGAAAAAAAGCTTCTTTTGTGAATAATATTATTTTGAATTATACTAATGTCTGTATTACTGATTGCAAATTTTGTGCTTTTTACAGATCTCCTGGGGCTGAAGACTCCTACACGCTTAGTATTGATCAAATAGAATCTCGAATAAAAATATCTTGGGACATTTTTAAGATCAGGCAAGTTCTAATCCAAGGTGGACATAACCCAAATCTTCCTTTAGAATATTATGAAGACGTCTTCAAACTAATCAGAAGGAAATTTCCTCAAGTAGGTATTCATGGCCTTTCTCCATCTGAAATCGACATGATTGCAAAAGTAGAAAAATCTTCAACAACGGAAGTCTTATCTAGACTAAAAGATGCCGGACTACAAACAATTCCTGGCGCTGGCGCTGAGATTTTGACTGATTCTGTAAAAGAGATTATTAGTCCAAAAAAGATTTCAAGTGCTGAATGGATCAGAATCATGGAGGAAGCTCATGCCTTGCAGATACCCTCTTCAGCTACAATGATGTATGGGCATGTTGAATCAAATCATGATATCGCTGTACACTTCTCACAATTAGTAAAACTTCAAGAAAAGACTAATGGATTTATGGCATTTATTCCTTGGAGTTTTGAACCAAACCATACCTTGTTGCAAAAAGAAGGAATTGTGACATATGGTGCAGGAGGTATTCAACTTTTGAAAATGATTGCAATCTCAAGACTTGTTTTTGATGGCTTGATTCCACACATACAATCTTCATGGCTTACAAACGGAGTTGGAATGGCACAACTTGCCCTTCAATATGGAGCCAATGATTTTGGTGGAACTCTAATTGGTGAAGAAGTAGTTTCATGTACCGGATCTCGTTCAACCGAATTGACCGAACAAAAAATTATCGAGGCCATAAGTCAAATTGGTTATCAGGCAGAAGAACGTGATAATTTTTACAACACTGTTTGTTTGCATTAAAATCCATAACTAGACCATTTTGAATCAACCAAATTTTTTGTAGAATCATCAACTTTTACTTGCTCCTGTATTTCTCTCTCAAATCCCTCCTCCTTTGTTTTTTGAGTAGCGTCAATGCCTAGCTTTGAGCCTAAATTCACCAACGGCGATGCTGGATCTAAGGTATCTGTAGGAGTATTTTCAATTATCATGGTGTCTCTAGCTGCGTCTATTCTTGTAGTGATTGCCCATAAGACATCATCCATACTGTGAACATTCACATCATCATCAACAACCACAAAAATTTTTGTTAAAGCTAGCTGTCCCATTCCCCATAACCCCATCATTACTTTTTTGGCTTGTCCAGGATAACGCTTTTGTATTGATATAATTGCTAGCCCCTGAAACCACCCAGCTGCTGGCATTGCAAAATCTACAACTTCTGGATGGAGCATTTTAATCAATGGTAAAAATGAACGCTCGATTGCTTTTCCAATAAATGCATCCTCTAAGATTGGTTTTCCAACAACTGTTGTTAGATAGATTGGTTTTTGCCTTTGCATAATTCCTGTTAAAGTAAATATTGGAAATGGTTCTTTTGGTGTATAGTAACCTGTGTGATCACCAAAAGGTCCCTCATCTCTATAATCCAATGCATCAACATATCCCTCAAGAACCATTTCGGCATTTGCTGGAACTTCTAGATCAATAGTTTTGCATTTTACAGTTTTGATTCCTTTCTTTCTTGTAATTCCAGCAAACAAATACTTGTCAATTCCTTCAGGAACAGGTGCAACAGCCGAAAAAACGGTTGCAGGTTCTCCGCCGATTATAACTGCGACCTCCGTTTTTTGCTCTTTTTCTTTTGCAAGTTCATGATGATGTGCACCACGTTTGTGTTTTTGCCAATGCATTAATGCATGAGTACTATCGATAATTTGCATTCTGTACACTCCTAAATTCCTAACTCCTGTTTCTGGATGTTTAGTTGCAACAAGACCAAATGTGATAAATTTTCCTGCGTCTTTTGGCCAAGTTTTTAGAATTGGAATTTTATCAAATGAAGGAGAATCATTTATCACTTCAGTTACTGGTCCACTGTTTTCAAGTTTAGGAAATATCTCACCCATCTTTGAAAGTTCTGGAAGTTTTTTTATTTTATTTAAAAAACCAGACGGTATTTCCATCTTTGTCATATCTACAATTCGTTGACCTATCTCTGTAAAATCAGATGTCTGTAGACCAATCTCGAGTCTTTTTATTGAACCAAAAGCGTTACCTAAAACTGGCATATCGTAACCTTTTACATCTTCAAACAAAACTGCAGGTCCATTTGCATACATTATTCTTTTCAAAATTTCTGCAATCTCTAAGTTTACATCTACTTGAGTCTTAACTCGTTTGAGCTCGCCTGCATTTTCTAGTTCTTTAATAAATTGACCAATGTCCTCGATGGGCACCCATCTATTCTGATTTGATGATAGTATAAAGCTTAACTAGATTTGTCATATAACGCATTTTTTTGGAAAATTATTAACAAATGGATTTTAATTCAAAGTAACAGGTTTTTGATTGTGGTCGAAGATAAATGTCCTATCTGTAAGGGAAATGGAACAATTAAGCTACTTGGCTCTGAATGCCCATTTTGTAATGGAACCGGAGACTTTACAAAAACTGCTGAAAGTTATCTAGTTTCACATATTTGCCAGTGCATCTTTTTGGATAGAAAAAAATGTCCATTATGTGGAAAGAACTGCCATCATGATACTCCAAACAAACCTAAAATTTTGATTGGACCAACTTAGAGAACTTATTTTTTAAAATTTAATCTACTGGAGGCAGCTCGTTTTTTCTTTCATGACCACCTGAACCAAACTTGCAGTAAAAACACATGTCAGATTGCATATGAGTTAATTGATGAATTTGTATAGCTCCAAGCTTTAATGCGATCTTAGTTAGTAATTTGTATTTTAATGGCATGGCAGGAATAACTTCATCAAGATATACCTTGTAATGTTCTGGACAAAATTTCAGAGTTACTTTGCTTGGTTCATTTCCCTTTTGGTTTACTTGTTTTGTAAAATTGATTTGCTCTCTAATGTATTCATGTTTTGGACATGGACATTTTCGTCCTCCAGGATGTTTGTAGGCAGGAGTATTTTTCCAATCAAAGCCTGG
>JADFLH010000048.1 GCA_022564515.1 Nitrososphaerota archaeon | reverse complement strand
TGTAATTAAATAAACCAGTCGCATTTACGTAGAACGATGGCAATTTCAAAGGAAACTAAAGAGTTTATTGAAAATTTAATTCAGTACTATACTGATGAGATATCCTCGTACAAGCAAATTGCAGAAGATTTTGTTCCAGAAATTGAATCCGTATCGGATACTACCTTTGGAATTATTGTAGGTAATGTTTATTCTGAATTTATGAAGACATATCAAAATCAGAAAAAAACCCCTGATCTTGAGGATATTCAAGAATTTAACAAAATCATGAAAGATAGTGCTTCCTTAATCAAAGAAGCTATTTCAGAATAAAGAAAATCGATTACTAGGAAATGGTGATCGACTAACTTTTTATGAAGAATGGGCTGAAAGCATATATCTTTAACATACTTATGTGTTGCAAGTGGAACTATCAAAACAAAAAATTGGGGAGATTAAGAACAAAATCAGGAAATTAGACGCGATCTTTTCTGAAAAAAGATATCTTGAATCACTTGGATCTACAATCTCTATTTTCGGCAGGGAAAATGAAGCAGAAAAAATTATGAACTTTTTGTATCCAGCAAAAGATGGGTTTTCTTTTCCATTTGTCTCTGTTTATGGAAAAAGCGGAACGGGAAAATCTACAGTTGTTAAATTTATCTGCGATAACATGACAGATGTTTTTTCTTACTGTTTTGTAAATCTTCGAAGAACTGATACACATTTTGGATGTGCCAATTTAATTTTGGAAAATCTTGATGGTGAACAAGTAAAGTCATCTGCTGGAATTAATACTGCAATAAACAATATTGAAAAACAGATAGAAGAAACTTTGATCAGAGATAAAAAATCTAATTTTATCTTGGTTCTTGATGAATTTGATGTAATATTTTCTGATAAGAGAAGAAAGGGTTCTGATTTTGTTTACAAGCTATTAACTTTGGTGGAGACTTTGCGTTCCAAAAGCTACTGGCTTTGTGTAGTTGCGATATCTAATTCACGACTAGCAGATTTCCCACTAGAAGAGAGGATCCGTTCCAGGATGGATGAATGTGATGTTTATTTTCCTCCATATACCGGCAAAGATGTATTACAAATTCTTCGAGAAAGAGCAGAAAAAGCCTTTGCCGATAAAGTTGATGATGAGGTATTGCGTGAATGTGCTATTCTTTCTTCAGCTGAAAACGGGGATTGTAGATATGCACTTCAGTTGTTGCTAAAGACTGCTGAAATCACAAAAGGGCCAATTAGTGTTTCTGATGTGAGAAATGCATATGGTCAATTAAAAAAAGACTATCCAGAGGAGATTGTCAAAACTGTCACACCCCATCAAAGAGTGATCTTACGAGCAATGGCAAGGATGACTATGTTGTATGAAGAAGAAGTATTTTCAACAAAAGAAATTTTTTACGAATACCGGGGACTTCTGTTCAGAAAGCCAAAACTTCTAGAATATCGCCGAATCTTTGATTTACTCAATGAGCTAGAAAACTTAGGTATAATTGCATCAGTAAAGAGATCCGAAGGCCGTTATGGGTACCATAAGTTTTACCGATTGTTGATTCCTTATCATGATGTTGGATATATGGTATCTAAAAACTGGGATGCTCATCAACTGGAAATAGTAGCTGAGAAAAAAAGTTGGGAAAGATCTGAAGAAGAAGCAATGTTTGAAACAATAAAACAATCGAAAAAATGATATCCGTATTGAATTTTTTGATGCAATTCTAAGGACTGTAACTTGACAACTTTAACAATAGAGCATTTAAACTAATAACTCTGTAATATATCAAGGATTCAATGGAACCAATTAAAAACAAAAATTCCTGAAAATAAAATTACGTTCATTCAAAATACTAGGAAAGATTTTGCTCTTTGACCATTCTTGCACAATATTCAAAACCATGACTCCTGTTGGCGAACCTTCCCTTCTTTACTTGTGATTCAATCCATTTCAGGATTTCAAGTTCCACTGAGATAGCCGTTTTTACCTTCGTATGACAAAGTTATACTGAGTATAATTTAAAATGGGTATTACTGAGTTATACTGAGTATAATGGATGATGATGCTTTGAAAAGACATAGTGGGGTATACCCCGTCCAAGAACACGTCTGTGGTATCTGCTGCCAATATTTTTTGGAATACTAGTTGTTATTGCGATTGCTATCATTCCTGAATCAACATATTCTAGTAATAGTAATATGATCTCTGAGGCAATTTCTAAAAACCCATTCCAAGTTTATGAAATAAACACAGTATGTGAATTAGCTGATTTACTACTAGAGAATAATTTTAGCTTTCAGTCATATCACGAAGATTTTGAGAAACAATATCCAACTGAATGGAATGACCGGCAGTCCTATTATAAAGAAAGTGAAGAAAATATTCTAAAAAATTACGAGTCCAAGACTCTTGAACAGGTAATTGAGCAAGAAAAAGAACAAAAAATTAAACTAAACGTACTTTACTCTGAAATGGTCATCAAGTATTTTTCTATTAATCCAGATTTAAAAGGTGAATTTGTTGCTCTGTATCAATTTTTTCCTTTGTCTCTATTATGGTTAAAGGATAAACATCCTGAATGTACGCCACTTTTAGAAGAGAAATATGGCTAGTGATTAATTCCTATGATCTAAAATTAATCCCAAGCAAAATTTACAATGATTCGATGGGTATATCCCCCTAGATTCGAACTGGGTCTAAAATAATCCAAAAAACGGTCTGGGTCTCAACATACTCGCCATTAGGTATTGAACTGATAGTTCAATTCCCTATGAGGGAACCCAGTTCAAACCAAAAACGGTGCGGGTCTTAAAGGATTATTCTTTTTTTGTTGTTTTGCTAAAAAATCCATAAAAAATTAGAAGCGAAAAATAGAACATAAATTATTCACGGTTCCAAACATTATAGAAAAACTTGATGACGTTTTGTACAGTGTTGATGTCATTTACATAGATCCCTAAATTTTGTTGTACTTGTAAACTGTTTTGTGTTAAATCTGCTGAAGAAATTAGAACTTCTTTTGAATCAGATATTATTAAACGTGCATGAATATCCTTAATCATCTTGTGTTGTTTTGGAAAATTTTTCTGTATTTGTTCACGTCCTTGTTTTGCCAAACCTTTGATTTCAGGGTCGTTTTTTAAAATAATTTTAACATCAACCCCCTCATCTCGTTTTTGTACTAATTTATTGATTAAACTCATATCAAAATAGGGCGAAATAATTAACAAACTTTCCGTGGCTTTGTTTAACATTTCTTCAATTTGTGATTTTAACGATTCTATATGAGGTGGCTCTGTAGTTACTATTTTGATTGCATTATCCTCTTCTTCCCACTCTTCAAAAATTCTAAGAGTCATAGGTTTGGCTACTGTTAGCATATATCTATTCGATACTACAAAATAGACCGTGGCATTTCCATGTATTGGTATTCTAAATTCACCATGTGAAGATTCTGTTTTTAATACAAAATTTTTATTGTTTATAAAAAAGGTATAATTGTAAGCACTAATTTTGTTGGTAATCCATGAAATTAATTTTGAATCATCAAAAACATAGAATTTAACTTTAGATTCTACATTTGCTTGAACCTGTTCGACTTCAAATGTTCCAGTTAAATAATGATTAGTCTTCCCCACATGATTCATCTCATGTCGAATATACGTGATATCATTACTGGGTATTGTAATAGTTTTATCGAGAATTACATGTCGTTGAAGCTGCAATCCCTAAAAATATCTAAAAGATATTAATAAATTCATAATATCTTGCAGGACTAAGCAGAACCAACTTTTGTGGTTCGAATCTTGGCATGTCCGAAATAAATCCAAACAAGGGTGGTCTCGATTGATTCGAGTATGTCTAAAATAATCCCAAAAAAGATTCTGGTCTTAACGGAGTAGGGAGTTGGACTAATTGTTCAATTCCTATACAGAGAACCAAACAAAGTACAATATTGTAGTATATCTTGACAGATTCGATTTTAGGGAATTGAACTAATTTTTCAATTCCTATACAGATACTGAACTATTGGTAGTTGTTATGAATTGTAAGCTGAATGAATCTGATTTTGCTTAAAATGGAATCGATAAATGTAGAAGGAAGGGAAGTTTTCAAAAAGTGCCAGCCCTCCCTTCAAAATTGGGTTGGGGGTATCTTGAATTACCTACGTATTCCCAGTAATTAGATACTAGTTTGTTCAAAATGAAATAACATTGAACATACCCATAAACGGCTTTAGAATGTTTATCATTTAATATGCAAGTGACATGTTAGCATCTGCTATCAATGATGTTGACTGCCAGCAGTCCTTGTGATACCATTTTGCGTCAAATAGTACATCACCATCTCTAAGGAGCATTTCCTTCCTACAAATGGAACACATCTTGAAATTATCTCTGTGCTTGTTTTCTGTTTCTTGCACAAGCATATTTTTCATCATTATACTAGTATAGACATGGAATTAGAAATAACGTTGTTTGTATTTCTAAAACAAACAAGCAGTTTCTCCGTTGAATACACACATTTTTTGTTCAGATTCAGCTAACAACTGATTATGGTCTAGAGTGATCATTGTGTTTTAATGAGAAAAAACATTTCTTCGATGACATAAATAATTTCTTCCAAAAAGGAAATTGAACAACTGCCTCAAAAAGAGTTAGACAGGCACACCAGAATTAGGGCAGTCAATGAGATGATTCATCAGTTAGAGAAGATAAGTGGCAAACCAAGAGAGCAAAAAAATGACATTATACGAGTAGAATCTTTTTTGAACGACTTGACTGCACCTTTATGCGGAAAAAATGAACGATTCGAACAAGGAATCATCAAAACACAAAACAAAGCAAAACAAAGTCAATTTTCTAACATTCAAAAGAAAATAAAAAAACTTAGATCAAAGTCGTTACTTATAATTACCGTCGTTATTCTCCAATTGTTCTCATTGATTTTCTTAGTGACAGATTTAGATTTGATTCAACAAAGTGAACTCGTAAACATAAATCCAGTAAGTGAATTAAAGTCAAATTACTCAATTCAAAATCTAAAAGGTGACACGATTGACACTTTTTTGTCATGGCGTCTTGTGGAGAATGATGTTTTACACATAAACATAGTAAATGCTCACAAATATCCAGAAAAGATCGACATAATAAAAGATGTAATTTTATCTACGCAAGTTATTGAAATTGATAATTCTCTTACTCATAAAGGCCCCAAAGGGACTGCCTCCACGTACTATTTGGGATGGACTGGAGCACTAGAAAAAAGCTCTCAAACACCAACTTCTTTCTACATTCCAAAAAAACTTCAAGTGATAGACTCGGCCATTGGAGCTGGAGACATTACAATAAAACTTGTAAGCTATCGAAGTGGAGATGGATTTTCTGGATGGACAAAATCAATTGCTGATGAAAGCCAGAATCAAATACTAAAATCTGAAATTACCATATACGATGTTGAAAATCTCACAGATAATCAACTCAGTGCCATTACAAGACATGAGTTAGGACATGCGTTAGGTCTTGCACACTCAACGGCTCCTGAAGACTTGATGGCTCCCACCATGACTACAGAATTTCCATACATTTCTCCATGTGATATTGATGCAATAGTATCATTGTATAATGGAGAAAAATTGAGTCAAGTTAAATGTAAAATTTAGAAACTTTATTCGGCTAATAGAAAAATTTAATGAGTTACGCCTTTTTCAAGCACTTTGAGAGTTTCTAAATAGGTCCTTAGTGATTGGTGGGTCGGTTGGATTTCCTTGAGATTTTTTATGTTTACATTTAGCCTCTCCAGTTCTGAGAAAATTTTCTTGTCTTCTATTTGATCAACAAACTCTGATAAGGAAAATGGTTTTTTGAGAACTTCGATAATCTTCCCTAATACTTTGATTGAATCCACAATGGTGTCATTCACGTAAGCAGATGCGAAAATTATTCTTTGGGAGGGATTCAAAGAAAGGATTTCCTTTGCTGCGTCCAGGCCATTCTTTTTTGGCATCTTATAATCTAGAACGACTACATCAAATGGAGAGGTATTCAAATTATCTGACTGTGTTTCTTCAAATTCTTGATAGTATACCTCAAGACATTTTTTCCCATCTGTGACAGTAGTAACCATATGATTGCTTTTTTCTAATGCCTCCTTGTATGAAGCCAAAATATCGGATTCATCATCGGCAATTAAAATTCTTGAAACTTTTTCCATACTCAATTTCTCCTTCTAGTGTGTTCAAGTTGATGAAGTTGTTTTCCTGACTTCCATAGCTGCCAGCAAAGGCAGTGCATATTACTCACAAACTCGGTAGAGTTTGTCATCACGGCCGAGTCCTCATCGGAATTTAAGCCTAATTTTCCAGCTGTGTATCCTGATACCATTGCCTCAGATAGTCCACATACTATCCTGCCTTTTGAGGGAAGATTTGCTATCCTATAATTATCAACTTTCATTCTTTCAATTATTTTCAAATCCTGGTCTTTTTCAATTTCAAAAACAATTCTGATTGTTGTTCCATTTTTTTGTGCTTTGAGTATTGCTTCAGGAATAGTTGTGTAATACATCATTCCCAAATCCTTAGAGGTTGTTATAATGTAGATTTCTTTTGACGTTTCATTTATCATTTTTTCAATATGCAAGTAGATGTTATATCGTCCTGAAATTATAGTAAAATGAGGATTGTTAGTTTGTGTTAGAGCTGAATCTGATGTATGATAGTTCTTTGTGATAAAATTTTTAGTCTTTTCCAATCTGTCCACCTCAAATTTTTTACTGCTAACTAAACCATGTAGGGATTCTTCTAGATCATTAGCACTGTACACAGTTGGATTTGAAAATGTTGATAAAACTAAACCTCGTTCCTTCAAATTTTCAAGCAATCTGTATCCTTTAACTCTGTTAATTTGAATGAAATTACTTATTTGACTAACTCTACTTGGGCCTGCCCTTAACAATCCAACGTATATCCCAGCTTCATCTTGACTGAGCCCAAAGTCTTGAAGGTTTGAAACTAGTTCCTCTTCTTTCGTTAGGAACGCCCTCCACCTGTGCAGTATACTCCACTAGATGATGTTTGTCTCAAGGTATATAATACGTGAAAATCGCTTATAACTTTTGATGTGAACTTAAGCACTTTTAACTTCCTCCCTGCATCACCATATTGCAGAGTTTTTCCTTACAAACTTGTTTGACTACATCCATAATCTTTTCAATATCAAATGGTTTGTAGATAATTGCAGATGATTTCAGTAACTTTAGCCTGTTATAGGTTTCAGCTGTCAAGTCTCCAGTGACTATAATCACATAAGCAGCTGGATTGAGTTGTTTAATTTTTTCTAATCCATAAAACCCGTCATAATGTGGCATCATAATATCTAAAAAAACTATATCGGGATTATGTTTTTGATACAAATCAACAGCTTCTTTTCCATCATATCCAATGCCTAAAACCTCAATGTCTTTAAATTCTAAGAACTCTGTTAATACGTCGCAAGTATCAATATCGTCGTCAACTACAATTGCTGTTGTCACGATTTGTCAAAATATACAACATCATTCTATACTAAATGGAATTGTTCGTAAATTTTGGACAAACAGTGATTTAGAAACAGGTTAGAGAAACAAATTCTATGAGAATCATAGTATTAGTCAAGGAGGTTGAGCCATTATGAAAATAGGCCCAAAGATAACTATAACTGTTCTTTGTTTTTCAACGATTATTCTATTTATGGGCTTAATTTCTATATCACAAATCAATCAAATAGCTGAGCCTTTAAAAAACGACATTCCCAATAGCATTAATGAACTAACACATACCTCTGAGTTAGATGGCCATGCACAATTTATTCGATATTATGATGAGGTGTTAACACAATCAGCTAGAAACTATGCGTTTACCACTGATCCCAAATGGGAGAAACGATATAGAGAAGCTGAACCGCTTTTGGATGCACATATTAAAGATGCAATTGAACATGGTAAAGAAATTGATAAACAAATTTTCTCAAGCATAGATACGGCAAACCTTCTCTTAGTAGAAATGGAATACAGATCAATAGATTTAGTTAATGATGGACAAAATCAGGATGCTATTAAACTTCTAGAAAGTGAAGAATACTGGAACCAAAAAAAAATCTATGAAGATGGCCTGAGAGAATATTCATCTTTTAGAAATTTGGAATATAATGAGGCATTACAGGCTTCAACCGAAGTTTTGACATTAACAACAGAAAACACTCAAAAGCTGCTTGAAGAGGGCTCAAATCTAATTTTCAGTCTCCTTGCTGTTTTTATAGGAGCTGCAACGGTCTTGGGATTTATTATATATCGTTCAATTGTTAACCCAATTCAGAATTTAGAATCTGCTGCAAATAAAATTTCAAGCGGACAGTATGTGAAAATTGATCTAAAGGGAGATGATGAAATTCATCATCTAGCAGAATCCATCAACAAAATGGTGTCAGCTCAAAACAAAGCTAAGGAACTTGTTATATCTTCTGAAAAAAAGTTCAGACAATTGTATGAAACATCACCAGACCTTTATAGATCAATAAATACAGATGGGAAAATTCTTAATTGTAATGAGAGATATGCTAAAAGTTTACAATATTCTAAAGGCGAAATCATAGGTTCGTCAATTTTTGACCACGTTTCAATGGATACTATTGATGAAATGAAAGAATCATTTCGATCATGGAAAAACACTGGAATATCAAATAACCATGAGGTAAAAATGAGACGAAGAGATGGCTCCACATTTCCAGCGTTAATTAGTGCCTCAAGCATGTATGATGAAAAAGGAATTTTGGTGGCAAGTAACACCACGATTAAAGATTTGACTGAAATTAACAAAGCAAGAGAACAGGTTCAAGAAGAAAAAACCAAAAGGCTTACGGCGATAGGAGAGTTATCAGCACGCATAGCCCATGATTTACGAAATCCAATGTCGGTCATCAAAAACACAATGGAACTAGTTGAAGACGAACTTAATGTGGAATCCAGTCCAAGTCTTTCAAAAAAGTTTAAGAGAATTAATAGAGCCATAACAAGAATTAACCATCAGGTAGACAATGTGCTAGACTTTGTTAAGAACAAGCCTTTGCAATTTGAAAATACTTCCTTATCTTCAATTTTGGATTTTGTAATTGAAAAAATTAATGTTCCAGCTGATGTTACAATCAATTTACCTAAAAATGATACGGAAATTTTTTGTGACTTTGAAAAATTAGAGATTGTTTTCTTAAACCTGATAACAAATGCAATCCAAGCAATGTCTAACAGAGGTGAAATTGATATCAGATTTACAGATGAAGAAAGCCAAATCATAATTGAGATTGAGGATTTTGGTCCAGGAATACCAGAGAAAAATCGTTCACAAATATTTGATCCCTTGTTTACAACACGACAGGTTGGTACGGGATTAGGATTGCCAAGTTGTAAAAATATTGTAGAAAAACATGGTGGAACAATAGAGATGAAATCCCGTATTGACGAAGGCACTACTTTTGTAATTAAATTACCTAAAAAAATAGATCTAGTTACAGTTGATATGAATCGCTAACGAAACTAAACGATTACCAAAATTAGACATCAATTGCCAATAATTGGTAACAAATGTTGATGAGAAAAAATAGAAGTTAAATGATATGGTGACGATCTGTATGTTACAGATGAACAAACAACGATGTATTAAGAAATTCCACGTTTTTACTAATAGATAGTCTTGTCAAGATATAAAAAAATAATTAAATGTCCACATTGTGGCAAAAAAAATGAAGTAAAGACTATAGGTACCAAACTAAAGGTTACTGGTAAGGTTGCACCAGGTCAAAGATGTAAATATTGTTCGGCTTCTCTAGGCTAATCGAAATTTGAATAAAAGTCTGATTAACAGTTCGTATCAAATGTAATTTAAAAGATACCAATTCTGTTGTAATACATTGCCAGAACATACTAAAGAATGTGAGTATAGAATCACTCATGGCTTTAGGCATGATAACTGTTTTTGTGAATGTCATGACAAAGGGAAGTATCATG
>JADFLH010000013.1 GCA_022564515.1 Nitrososphaerota archaeon | reverse complement strand
TTCACTCATTTTAGAAAGCTCTGGAAGTTTTTTGATTTTGTTTAATATTCCAGACGGCATTTCCATTTTAGTTAGGTCTACAATCCTTTGACCGATTTCAGTAAAGTCTGTAGTTTCTAATCCAATCTCTAACCTTTTCAAAGAACCAAATGCATTTCCAAGTATTGGCATATCATAGCCCTTTACATTTTCAAAAAGAATTGCAGGACCCTGAGAATACATCGTCCTCCTCAAAATTTCTGCTACCTCTAAATTAGCATCAACTTCGGTTTTTACTCGTTTTAATTCACCATCTTTTTCTAACTCTTCGATAAACTGTGATATATCTTCTATTGGCACGTCTCTGATTTTTAGATGAGCAGTATAAGCTTAACTAGATTTGTCTAATATTTTGTCATTAAGAAAAAATATTAACACAGGCCTTTTAATCGAGAATTAAAGGTATAATTTTATTGACAGAGCGAAAATGTGTAATGTGTAAAGGTGATGGAATTATTGAACTCTTAGGGTCAGAGTGCCCATTTTGTAATGGTACAGGTGAATACGGCAAAACAGCAGAGTCTTACTTGAATTCTCATATCTGTCAGTGCATTTTCTTAGATAGAAAGTCTTGCCCATTATGTGGTAAGCGATGTCATCATGATACTCCAAACAGACCAAAAGTTTTGATTGGCCCAGTTTAAGAAATTTTAAATTTAACCGATTGGAGGGAGTTCGCTCTTTTTTCCGTGGCCGCCTGAACCAAACTTACAATAGAAACATAAATCTGATTGCAAATGATTTAACTTATGAATTTGAATTGCTCCAAGCTTTAGTGCGATCTTTGTTAATAATTTGTATTTGAGTGGCATAGCTGGAATAACTTCATCCATGTATACTCTGTAATGATCGGGGCAAAATTTCAGAGTGACTCTTGTTACCTCTTTTCCCCTTGCATTTACTTGTTTTGTGAAATTGATCTGTTCTCTAATGTACTCATGCTTAGGACAAGGGCAATCCTTTCCACGGGGATGCTTATAAGCAGGTGTGTTTTTCCAGTCAAACCCTGGATATTCTTTTTCAAAATCATCCAACAGCTATCTTTTGCATTATGGGCATATAAAACTTGGTGGAATTTTATGATCAAGATTGTAACAATATCTTGGGATTTTTCACGAATGAAAATGATCACAATGTAAATAAACTACACCTTATGTAGAAAATTCATATGGCTATTCGTAAACGCAAAAAAACTAAAACGACAAAAAAAACTAAAACAACAAAAAAAACTAAAAGCAAAGCCAAAGCATTAACTAAGAAAAATTTAGAAAAAAAAATTGCGGAACTTGAAGCCAAACTGTCGGCCCTTTCAGGCGTACCTGCAGTATCTCCATCACGAAAAACTAAGGCACCTACACCAAAATTGATTAAACCACAAGCATTGGTAAGCAATCTGCCCGAAAATGCCAGTGTTATGTCCTGGCAACCTAGACCTACAAAACCAGCTGTGCAAATACCAACTTTTCTTGTACCTCCAAAAATTGAAACAAAGGCAGCACCCCCTCCGCCACCCCCTCCGCCAAAACCCGCAGATAAAGTACTTCCAAAACAATTTAAACCACAAGCGCCACCGCCTCCGCCACCTCCACCAAAAAAAGCCGAACCGACCCCGCCATCACTCGTCACTATGTCACAAGCATTAGAGAAGGCTTGGCAGAATTATCCGATGACAAACACTCATGACTATAAGGAAAAAACTCCTGGTTATTCACCTAATCCAAATAGGTACCATGGTAGACGAATTGCACCAACCGGTACAGCACCAACACAGGATTGGAATCTACAAAAAGAGAAGATTACTGGTTTCACTGCTCCCTCTAATCAATACTTTGCAACTAGAGAGAGACTTAGCTATCATCCTTCTGACAAAACCTTTACTGGTTATGGATTGCAAATTGCGGGCGCAACAGCTCAAGAACAAACTCAAAAACCTAATTCTAAAGGCACCTTACCAAAAGGATTCTAATCCTCAAATTTTTTTTAATTATTTATTTTCTAATTTGAAAAATCTTCTAGTACTTGTTTTGAATGACCAGTTGGTTTTACCTTTGGGTAAACCTTGAAAATCTTTCCTTTTTCATTGACTAGAAAAGTGCTTCTATTAATCCCCATGTATTCTCTTCCCATGAATTTCTTTTTTCCCCATACTCCAAATTTTTTTGAAACCTCCTTGTTGGAATCTGCAAGTAAAAAAAATGGAATTCCCATTTTTTCACAGAACTTTTTATGAGAGTCAACATCATCAGGACTTATTCCCACTATTTCGATTCCAGCCTTTTTGAATTTCTTATAATCTTTTGAAAATTCGTCAGCTTCGGCAGTACACCCAGGAGTAAAGTCCTTTGGGTAAAAGTAAATCACGTGTTTTTTTCCTTTAAAATCAGTTGATTTTACTTTGTTACCATCAGCATCATCTAATTCAAATTTTGGAACAGATTCCCCCTCGCTGATCATAATATGTGTAACAATGAATTTCCCTAATTAATTATTTTTAATTCTGAATAAAAACTTGATCGGTTCATTGATTTGGTGGGATTTTAACATACACTTCATTTTGCTTTATCTCTATATCATACATGATTAAATTCCCAGATTCTCTCCATGCTTGATTTTGTTCTACCCAAGTATCACTTTTTTTCCAGGATTTCATATTTGTCAATTTACCTGTTATAACATCGAATTCATAATCATGCATGTAACAGACTACATTGTTACCTTTGTAGGCTCCTTTATGCAATGATGCCCCCCTGTGTGGACATGAATTATCACATGCAAATAATTTTCCATTTAGCTTACCCACAAGAATATCTTTTTTTCCGATGGTGAATTTGTTCAAGGAATTTTCATTAATGTCAGAAACATTACAGACTCTAAACATGATAAATAAAAATAAAAAGGGAATTTTATAGATTGTTACAGGTGTTGGAGGCCACCATGTCCTTTCGTGTGTGGAGACTGTCCAACAAATGATCTTCTAAAGTGTCCTGAAGGTCTCTTTGTAAGCAGTTCTACAAACCAAGCTTCGTGTTCTATCTCTTCTTGCATTATAGCCTGAGCTATGGCATAAGTTCGGTGATCCTTACTGGCAGTATAGTCACATACTTCACCCCAAGAACGAATTGCACATCTTTCTGCTTCAAGAAGAACTTTCAAAATCTCTTCTACATTTTCCCAGTCGTCTGGCAGAAATGCATCAGGACAACCTGCGAGGTCTGCAAAGTTTCTAACGTCTCTTGGAAGTGCTCCTCCAATCTCATAAAGTCTTGGAACCATTGCTTCAAAATGATTTCTGTCCTCTATTCTGGCATCTTCGACTATTTCTTTAATGCCTTCACCATCACGACCCGTACAATGCATTCGTAGTATTGTATAGTAATAATACGTGAAAAATTCAGCTCCGACTCCAGCTAAAATGAGTTTTCTGAGTTTCTCTACGTCTATACCATTTTTTTCTATAACTTCAATTCCTACAAGTTCTCCTATCTTTTCTTTGTAATTTGTCGACATGTTGTGATTATTTATGGGTCGTCTTATTTAACATGGATCAGTGTTTTTGGAAAATTTCACTCAGAAATTATTTTAAATAATAATAGATTGATGTTAAGTTTATTGGAATTTTCTGACGCTTTTCGCAAAGAAATAGAAACTATTATGCAAAAATGGATTAAACTTTTACACAACCTAGATCCTAAATTCATGGAAATGTTAAAGATGCAACTTGATTATGAAAATCGACTCGAAAATCTACGAACTTTTCTTAGAGAAGAAGTTGACAAGGAAATTGAAAAGGCTTTTCATTCAGAGTTTCCCAATGAAGAGTTTACTCCAAATATAAAAAAGAAAATAGATAAACTTACTTCAAGCCATCATGAACAACTTTTGGAAACAATAGAAAAATTGGAATAGTTTTACTTCCAATAATTCTGATTTACATTTGATACGAACTGTGCAAATAGAGTTTAATCCCTCAAGCAAACAATACGCAAGCAAAATTAAAGGTAAATCTTGCTAATTTTGTGGGCTCGTTGCATAGCATGGATAGTGCGAACGCTTGCGGAGCGTTAGGTCGGGGGTTCAAATCCCTTCGGGCCCGTATACTTCCATGGGGATAAAATAGGGCGCACACGTATAGAATCCCGTGGAAATTACACTAGATAAGATAAACACACGTACTGATCCTTATCAATTATTCCTGGATTCCATAAGACATTCATCAACTAAGAGACGTTACAAAAATCTGCTTTACACATTTCTCAAACTAATTCCAAATCACTTTACTTTTTTTTACATTTGATACGAACTGTTAACGAGAAAAATCTGTTTTATAGATTCGAATATTGTTTAAATCATTTTGATATCATGACATAATATGGCTAACGTAAGTGGCATAGCAATAGGAATCGCAATAGCTGCGATCGTAATTGCAATAGCTTCAATAGGCTATTCAGCAACGCAAACTACGACGACACAACAATTACCTACTGTTAGCTCAGAGCCAATCGAACGAACGATTTACGTCAACCTCGTTGAACCAAAAGGATCCACCAATATCGAAAAGGAGCCATTTCCGACAGAAGCTCTGCCCGAGGGTGGAGGCTACGAATTAAAACCTCCTGACGAAACAGGCAAATGGGTTGTGGAGACATATACCTTTTCACCTTCTGTAATTGTAGTGAATCAAGGGGACACTGTAAACATCAAAATGTTGGGAATCAACGGAGCTTTACACAAAATATCTATTGAAAATTATGTTGATGAATTTGATATCCATCGTGGTGAGCTTAAAGAAATTTCATTTGTAGCAGACGTAGCAGGGACTTTCAAAATGTCTTGTGATGTTCATCGTCCAGCAATGGAAGGATATCTGATGGTTTTGCCAACAGCGTAGCCTTACGGTACCTTTTCCTTAACATTTGATACGAACTGTTAATTGTAATTGCGCCCAAATTATTCCCCATAAAGGGAGCTGAATCTCAATGGATTCGAACCTTGGCAGTTCCGATACTAGGGTGTTAAACTAATTTTGTAAATCCCTATGATGGTGTTAGAGCACTGAACTGATTTACTAGTGCACTGCTGGAGAGATGAACTTTTAGAGTTCTAAACCAAAATGATAAGGCCCTGCTGGAGTATTGGGCTTTAACTAATTTAGTAAAGTCCCTAATTGGATTGGATAATCCTGTATGGATTACACAGAATAATCTTAGATAGGACTACGAATTAGGAAGAAAATTTAATACTTTCAACTTTTGGTATGGTAGCAATGAACAAAGTAGTACATTTTGAGATTCCATATGATGATCAACAAAGAGCTCAAAAGTTTTACCAAGATGTTTTTGGATGGCAAATAAACAAGTTTGCAGATATGGATTACTATATAGCTACTACCTGCAAAACTGATCCAAAAACAATGATGCCTACCGAACTTGGAGCAATTAATGGTGGATTTTTGAAGAAGGATCCAACCGGAGAACACCCTGTAATTGTCATAGCTGTTCCATCAGTAGATGAACACATAAAAAAGATAGAATCGGCTGGAGGTAAAGTTGTAATGCCTACGATGAAAGTGGGCGACTTTGGTTTGTACGCCAGAGTGGCAGATACTGAAGGCAATGTTATTGGAATCTGGCAATTATTGAAACAAGATCATCATTAATCTTTTTTTTACATTTGATACGAACTGAAAATTGACGCTTGTTTAATCGACTATATTTTCTAAACTTTCATAAGGTTTGATTTTGTTCTTCATATAAGGAAGTAGTTTTCTTAAATCTACTATTGCATTATTAATTTTATTTCTATGGTACTCATTAAGTTTAGAGCCAATTCTTTGTTCATACTCAGGAATTTCTAGAAAAAGTTTGTGAACCTTATCCATTAGTTCGTATGCTTCTTTAACAGGATCTGAATAATTGTTCCAATTCCAGGTAAGTGTTGCAATTTCTCCAGATAATTCAGAGGCTTTTATAATTATAAGTAGACCTTCTTCATCAGCATATTCTTTCATATATAATTCGACATTTAGAAATAGTTTTTAAGTATTTGTACATCCACCGCAAGAACAACACATGATGTTATCAAAGGAATACCTCTTTGACACCCTTGTACCCTACACTTTACGAACAAAAAATGCAAAGACACAGCTCATTTTTGACAAGAATCCCTCTAGATTCGTATCGACTCGTAACAAAATGGTGGGGCCTTAAACTAACTTGACAAATCACCTCGAAGGCCCATTACATATTGAACAAAAATTATCGGCCTTACATGCGGCACCCAAATCAAACCTAACTTGGTCTTTGTATTTTAGAGATTCAAACAAATCCTACTTGTTTTGTTGAATTGAATGTTTAAGCTCTTCAATTGTATCCTGTATCTCACTTACTGCGGCTTCATCCTCAAGGGTACTGACATCTCCTATTTTCTCATTCATTGCAATAGCCTTGAGTAGACGTCTCATTATTTTACCACTTCTAGTCTTTGGTAGCTTTGGAACAAAGTAAAGTTGTTCTGGAGTTGCGATAGGGCCGACCCCAGTACGAATGGAATTAATAATTTCTTTTTTTAAATTATCATTTTTTTGGATTCCTTCTTTTAAAACAACAAATGCAATGATGACTTCGCCCTTTATCTCATGAGGAATTCCACATACAGCAGCCTCTGCCACACCATGGTGTGACACAGTACTGCTTTCTACCTCGGCAGTACCTATCCTGTGTCCTGCTATCTTTAAGACATCGTCTGCTCTTCCAAGTATCCAAAAGTAGCCGTCATTATCTTTTATTGCAAAATCTCCTACGTCGTAGATATTTTTGTATTTAGACCAATACACTTTCTTGTATTTTTCGTCATTAGCCCATAATGTCAAAAGCATTCCAGGCCATGGATTTCGAATAACTAGGTATCCCTTTGTGTTAGTTGGTAGCTCCATTCCATTCTCATCTAGTACAGCAACATTTATCCCTGGAATTGGCAGCGTTGCAGAACCTGGCTTGAGTGGAACTGTTTCAAGTCCAGGAAGAGGAGAAATTATTATTCCTCCAGTTTCGGTCTGCCACCAAGTATCGACGATGGGGCACTTTTTCTTTCCAATTATTTCGAAATACCAACGCCACACTTCTGGATTGATTGGTTCTCCAACTGTACCTAACAAGCGCAAAGAGGATAAATCAATGGAATTAAGAATTGATTCACCGAATCGAATAAACATCCTAAGTGCTGTTGGTGTTGTATAAAGAATTGTGACCTTGTATTTCTGAATTATTTTCCACCATCTTGAAGGATTTGGAAAATCTGGAGCACCTTCATACATGACTTGGGTTGCACCATGAAGCAATGGACCATAAACAATATAGCTATGGCCTGTAACCCATCCTATATCCGCAGTACAAAAATAAATATCAGAATCTTTTATGTCAAAGACCCACTTGAATGTGGAATATAGGTAAGTTAGGTATCCTCCTGTACCATGAAGAACTCCTTTAGGTTTTCCAGTAGTGCCAGATGTATAAAGTATGTACAGAGGATGAGTACTTTCAACTTTTTCAGGTTCGCATTTCGAAGAAGAATCTTTCATTAACACGTTCCACCATTTATCTTTAGAGTTTATACTGACTTTGTTTTTTGCCCTCTCAACAACAATTACATTCTCTACAAATTCAAGTTCTTTGATCGCCTCATCTACTACATCTTTTAGCTTAACAACGGCCCCTCGTCTATATCCCCCATCAGCAGTAATGACAATTTTTGACTTTGAATCATTAATTCTATCTTTAAGAGAATTTGAACTGAATCCTGAAAACACTACTGAATGTATTGCTCCAATTCTTGCACATGCAAGCATGGATATAGGTAATTCTGGAATCATAGGAAGGTATATTGTAATGCGGTCACCTTTCTTAATGCTTAATGATTTTAAAACATTTGAAAACTTGCAAACTTGTATCCAGAGATCTCTATATGTCAAAACTCTTTTTTCTTCATTTTCACCTTCCCACAAGATAGCAGGTTTCTGAGATCTTTTCTCTAGGTGAACATCCAGAGTTGTGTAGCACGCATTAAGAATTCCACCAACAAACCATTTTGCAAATGGTGGTTTCCAATCCAAAGTTTTTTCCCATGGTTTAAACCAAGATAAATTCTTGGCCTGGTCATTCCAAAACAAAACAAAATCTGAATCTGCTTTTTTTCTTGTTTCAGTATCATTGTTACCTAGACCAATGTGAAAACTATTGGAATCCATTATGCCTTCCAAATAGATTTACCAATTTATATTGATAAAGAGAATATCAAAATCTCATTTTTGAGAATCTACCAAACTTGATATGAACTGTTAATGTATCAAAAAAATCCAAAAAAGTCTTGGTCTTTAATTGATTTGGTTTAGATAGAATGATGCCATAAAGATTTTGTTGAAAATTCCTTCAATTCTTATTTTGCTTTTGTTAATTATCATCTTTCAAGAAGCTCTTGCGGAGGAACTTCCTAAGGAAATTTGGGAATCATTGACACCCATGCCCACTCCACGTACAGAGATTGTAGCAGTTTCTGTTGAAGAGAAAATTTACTTGATAGGTGGCTTTGATAGAGATGGAAGAACAACAAACATCATTGAAGAGTTTGACACGATAAACAATTCTTGGAATTCTGTTTCAGCCATTCCAGAAGAATTACATCATGTTGGGGCAGCAGCTTATAATGGAGAGATCTATGTTGTAGGAGGTTACAAGAATGGTTGGCAACCCGTAGATTTGTTGTTTATTTATAATACTGTAACAGACAACTGGCGTATAGGCCCACCGATGCCAACACCAAGAGGAGCATTAACTGCACAGTTTATTGGAAATACCTTGTATGCAGTGGGAGGAGCAAATACAATCACTCTTTCAGTAAATGAGGCATTTGATACAAAAACAAACTCTTGGCAAACCAAGGCTCCAATGCCAACTGCACGTGAACACTTAACCTCCGCTGTTATTGAAAAAAAGATGTATGTTATTGGTGGGAGAGTGATGACAATGGCTTTGAATCTTGGAACCAATGAAGTGTATGACCCACAAACTAACAGATGGGAAATATTAGAAGAAATGCCAACACCGCGAGGTGGTTTGACATCATCACCAATTAACGGAACAATCATTGTTTTTGGAGGAGAGTCGCCATTTGGAACATTTGATCAAAACGAACAATACATTCCAAAACAAGGTTGGCAAACTCGTATACCGATGCCAACGGCACGCCATGGTCTTGGATCAGCTACTGTAAATGACAGAATATACGTTATAGGTGGAGGAGTGGTACCAGGACTGAGTGTCAGTGGATTGAACGAATCATACTATAATTCAAATTATATTCCAGAATTTGGTTCGTTTACATTTTTAATCTTCACTCTTTCCTTATCAGCAATTTTTGGAATTTTAAGAATACAAAGAAAACTGTTGCACTTTTCTAAATGTTATGAAATGTAATTTAGGTTGAACATCTCAATAATTGCGTTCTTTAATTCTTTGCTCCATTCTTAACTTTCCTTCAGCAAATTTTCTTTTATCCTCTTCACTCTCAAGTATTAATTCTGGAACTTGGGTAGGTTTACTATTTTTATCTAATGCGACCATGGTGACAAATGCAGTTCCTGTTAGGGTACTAGTTCCTTTGGCCAAATTCTCAGCGGATACGCTAATTTCAATTTCCATGGATGATCTATGAACATAATTAAGTCTTGCATGTAGCACCAATACATCTTCTACAAAGACAGGCTTTAGGAAATTAACTCGATCAATAGACGCAGTAACAGCATTGGTTTGTGCATGTCGTTGTGCCACTAAACCTGCAATTAGATCAATTTGTTTTAGAATATATCCCCCAAAAACATTTCCAGATGGATTTGCGTTTGATGGAAACATTCGTACCGTCATCTCAGATTTAGACATGGCTGGACTTTTTTCTCTTTTCAAGATGATCAGACATTCTCATATTATCGGGATTTTGAGTGTTTGTTGTAATCTAAAGCTTGACACATCTTCTCGTAACGCAAAACACAAAGAAAAGTACCATATACTTTCAAGAGTTTAGCATTTTATACGAAATGTAAATATCGATACTGCCTAAAGTCTTAGCATGGACAATTCAGGCGTAAAACCTGATAAATTTTATACAAATACATAAATTCAATTCAAAAAATGATAAATTATGGCAACTCACGGATCGCTTACTAAAGCGGGAAAAGTAAGAGGTCAGACACCAAAAGTAGAGGGAAGAAAAAGAATTGGTACTCACTCTAGTCTTAGAAACAAAAGCAATTTTCGTAAGAGATTCACTTTGAATAGAACTCCCGGTCAAAACAAACCAGGGCAAAGAAGAAGAAGAAGAAGGTGATTCTATAATTACCTACTTTCTAATAGTACCGTATATTACTTTATGATGAAATGGAAGATTTGAGATTAGATAGTTTAGAAGGCGTAGGTCCAGTAACTACTAGAAAACTAACTGATGCCGGCATTCATAACATAATGGATCTAATTATAAGAGGTCCTGTAGAAATTGCTGAAATTACAGGTATGGATAAAGAGATAGCAGAAAAAATAGTCAACAAGGCTCGTAAACAGCTTGTTGAGGAAGGATTAATCGCTAAAGATTTTGAGAGTGCAACTGATATTTACAAAAGAAGACAGGATATAGGTAAAATTACAACTGGTACTAATAGTCTTGATACATTATTTGATGGTGGAGTTGAAACACAAGCACTCACCGAAGTATATGGAGAATTTGGTTGTGGAAAGACACAATTTTGTCATACCATGTGTATCACTGTTCAAAAACCAAAAGAGGAAGGTGGTTTAGGAGGCGGTGTATTATACATAGATACAGAAAACACCTTCAGGCCAGAAAGAATAGTGACTATAGCAAAGGCTAACGAAATGGATCCTGAAAAAGTTCTTGAGAACATAATTGTTGCTAGAGCCTACAATAGCGCACATCAGACACTTATTCTAGAAGAAGCTGGTCCAGTAATTGAAAAAAACAACATCAAGTTAATTATTGTTGATTCGGCAGTAGGTCTATTCAGAGCAGAATATCTTGGAAGAGGAACTCTGGCAGCAAGACAGCAAAAACTCAATCATTTTTTGCATCTCTTGGTAAGAATTGCTGAAATTTACAACATTGCTGCTATTGCAACAAATCAAGTGATGGCAGCACCAGACGTGTTCTTTGGTGATCCAACTCGTCCAGTAGGAGGCAATATTTTTGCACATACAAGTACTTACAGAATTTACTTCAAAAAATCTGGCAAAAAACGAATTGCGAGAATGATTGATAGTCCACATCATCCAGAAACGGAAGTAATCTTTGCATTGGGAGAAGCTGGAGTTGTTGATCTTGATGAAGAAGGTAAAAGAAAAAAGAAAACTACAACCAAAAAAGACACTCCAGAATCTATTGATTCTAAAGACATCACTGACTCTGAACCAGATTCCGAGTAAGTGTTTACACGTAGCCTCCCACTTTGGGGACACACTATTTTATGCCTAAAACTAGACAAGTCTTGGTCATTACATAATTCTTGACCGAAAGTTCGGTAATTCTGTCTAGAGTTGTTTATGAAATGGTAGTGTCATAAAATAATATAACAATTTTTTACAAGTATCATGTGAATTTTTGAATCAATACTACGTAACTGTTAAATTTAATGCATCAGATCGATACTTCACATTGATCTCTAATATTAGCTGTATTTTTCTTATGTCAGTTCTAGTTTTAGGTTTAGCAAGTTATCCATCCATTCCACCAAATCTTAATCAGGATATTACTAACGATTTTCAACTACCATTAGGTAATTTTGCTTTTGCTCAAGAAAAGATAGAAATCACACTAGAAGAAAAGATAGGTATTTCAGGTGACGTGGAAGCCGAAGAGGATGAAGAAGAGAAAGTAGAACTTAAGGGAAAAATTACTGGAATTTCAGACACATCCTTTACACTCGAAACAGAGGATGATGGCATATGTACTATAAACACTGATGGAAATACAAAATTCGAAAACTTTGCAGAATTCAGTGTTTTAAAAGTAGATGATGAAGTTGAGGTTGAAGGTACACTCACCGAAGATTGTGTTTTGCTTGCAACAGAGATAGAGTTTGAAGAAGAGAATGGTGAGGACGGGAATGGAGGACCACCAGGTGATAAAACAGTAATTTGTCATGTTCCTCCAGGCAATCCAAGCAAAGCTCATACAATTACCATAGGTGACCCTGCTGTCAGCAAACATATAGCTCATGGAGATTATGTGGGTTCTTGTGATGGAGAAGGTGGTCCAATGGTGACAGCTGAGGTGGAATCTCTACTAGGTGGAAAACAAGCTGAGAGAGAAGCAAGACTTGCTGAAAAAGAGGCAAGGTTAGCTGAAAAACAAATAGATCTTGAAGTAAGACTTGCTGAAAAGGAATCTCAAGCATTACAAAGAGCTGAAGACCTCATACAAAAGTTAGAACAAAGAATCACAGATTTGGAACAACGGCTACAAACTTTGTTAAAAAAGGTTGAAACTGGAGAATACTTTGGAAACATACCAAAAATCGATCCTGTATTCAATTCATACAGTATTTCCATTGATGGAATGGCTTCATCCCTCTTTGATGAATCTGTAACAACTGCTGTTTCAGGTGAAATCTTTATTGAAAATTTGGTGACAACGTCTAAAGTTTCAAAGTTTAAGGTAACAGGAGGAGAAATATTTGTCGGAGATAATATTTATGATGTTGTCTTTGGAAAAGCAAGGATTTCATCAACAGGTCCTTCAGGAGAAAAAGACTCTATGGTTTTAATCTTACAGGCCATTGACAGTGTTGGAAATGGAAACACGATCAGACTATCTATAGACTTTGATTCAGCACTTGAAGGAGACTTTGGAACAGAACCAATCGAATTGGAAATCATAAAAAACAGTAAGATCTCAGGTCAATGGTCTTTAAGTGCATCTGGACAACTGTCTTTGTTACAAGCTTGATGTTCCTTCATTAACACTTGATACGAACTGTAGATCAATCATAGTAAATTACAAAATTTCTGATTAACTGTTCATCGTAAAACAAAATGTTGGCATTTACTCTGTTTAGTTTAAAATTCTCAAAATCAGGAGATGATAGCTTAATTTCTTAATCATTACTGCTTTTTTATTACATAGTATTAAAATAGGGCTTGAAAAGTTTTAGTCAAATATGACTACAAAGAAGCCCCATGGTCGTTCTTATGGATTTAGGCACAAATCAAGATCAGTTTTGACCAAAAAACAACCTCGGGGAGTATCATTTCTTCTTAGAGAATATCATGAGGGGGATAAGGCTCTGATCAAAATCGATCCAAGGCAACATAAGGGAATGCCCCATCGAAGATATCACGGAAAAGTTGGTACAGTTCGTGCTGTTGGACGACGTGCTATTACCTTGGATGTCAAACTAGGTAACAAGACGAAAACCTTAATCACTAGATTTGACCATATCAAACCGTTCGGTGTGTAGAAAATGGAAGAGCTAAAAAAGAAAAAACCTATCTCTATTTCAGAGGTTAAAGAAATTTTAGGCAAAGTAGATATAGAATCTATGGACCAAATTCAACGCTGGACTTTTGACTATGCTTCAAAATTTACAAAGCTTGAACCAAAAAATGCCAAAAAAATGAGAGAACAACTCATAAAAGATTGTGAATTAACAGAAGATGAAGCTGCGGAATTAGTAAGCATTATGCCAACAACATTAGCGGAACTTCGTTCTTTCACCTTCGGTTGGAAAAAACTCATCCTTGCTGAAACACTAAAGAAGATTCTGAAAATTATCAAGGAGAAATCGTAGTTAGCAAGGTGGAATTTTTTTGGAAAGGGCATATAACCCACCTAGAAAGTATGAGGAACACGCTTACGTATTAGACTTTAATCCAAGAAAAAAATCAATAACAGTACGAGGACGTGAAGGAATTATCGTCACCGCGATTGGAGAAGATAGATTAACCTTGCTTGAAATTCTTGGAGTTCCAAATTCTAGTTTTGATGTTGGTGAAAAAATTTTCATTGGAAAGGAAGGAAGAACTAAAGTTCTTTCTGTTTTAGGCAAAATGGATTACAAAAGTATTTCTTCATCAGCACAAACAGAGCTTCAGGGTGTTGTTGAAAAAATTGTAACAGAAAATGAACAAAGGTTTGTTGATTATCTAAACAATGCACGACCACTAACCCCAAGAATTCATGCCCTTGAATTAATCCCAGGAATTGGCAAAACCTACATGAAGGCAATGCTTGAAGAAAGAGAAAAGAAAAAGTTTGAAAATCTTGAAGACCTTCAGAAAAGAATTGGATTAAAAGATCCGCAAAAGCAAATTTCAAAGCGAATTATGGAGGAGATTACAGGTGAAACACGAATGAATCTCTTCGTAAAACGATGAAAAAACGCCAGAAACTTGGGCAGCACTTTTTAAAATCTAAAAAAATCGCTGAATTGATTGTATCAGCCGCTCACCTCAACAAACATGATGATGTACTAGAGATAGGAACAGGAATGGGTATTCTTACCACACTTTTGTGCAAATCAGCAAAAAATGTGGTATCTTACGAATCAGACAAAAAACTATATCATTATGCACAAACTATGATTTCAAATTTTTCAAATCTAAAGTTAGAGAACAAAGATGGATTCAAATCAAAGGAAAAATTCTCTGTTTTTGTATCAAACTTGCCTTACTCAAAAAGCAGAGATGCTATTGAATGGCTGATCCAGAAAAAATTTTCGCGAGCTGTTATAATGGTTCAAAAAGAATTTGCAGAAAAACTTGTAACAAACTCTAAAAAGAAACGCAAAGCAATTTCTATTTTATCTCAACATGCATTGGATATTGAGACTATAGCAAAGGTTCACAAAAGTAATTTTGTTCCACAGCCAAAGGTGGATTCAGTGGTTTTGAAATTAAAAAGCAGGAAACCAGTTTCTAAAGAAACTATAAAAATAGTAAACAAAATGTTTTCATACAGAAGAAAAACACTTCAGAACATTTTAGCACGGTTTGGCAAAAGTGTTGATTCTACTAAAAGACTTGATGAATTAAAAGGAGATGAGATTATCAAAATTGCAAAACAAATTATCAAAAAATGAAACATATAGTCCAGCAGAAGATACCTACTTTTTAGAAGATCACATAAAAAATGAAAAAGGGGATGCTGCATTAGACATCGGTAGTGGTTCTGGTTATCTAACAAAGGTTCTTTCAAGATCATTTCATTTTGTTGTTGGAACGGACATAAACTTTGAAGCATTACAAAATCAATCAAATAAAACTAAAAATCTTGTTTGCTGTAATGCAGCTGATGTACTTTCAAAGCAATTTGATCTTATAATTTGCAACATGCCCTACTTGGCATCGGACGAAATTTTGGATATTGCAACAGATGGAGGGCCAGAAGGACTAAAAGTGCCTATGAAGATTATCAAATCTGCCAAAAATTGTCTCAAACGAGGTGGAAAATTTCTGTTTGTTACCTCATCCCTTTCCAATTATGAAAAGCTTGTTGAAAATACTCGGAATGAGGGATTTGATGCAGAAATTCTGGCTAGGAAGAAATTATTTTTTGAAGAGCTAATTTTGATAGAGGCTCACAAGTCATGTTGATAGTTGTTATGAAATGTAAATGAACACTTTATTTTAGTAATTTTTCTTTTGCAAGGTTTGCAATGGCATTTGTCATTTCCTTTGTTCCACTATTGCCACCAAGATCATATGTAACAGTTTTTCCTTCATTAATTACTTGATCAGCTGCCTCAAAGATTGCTTTTTTGATATCTGGCTCTCCAAGATATTCAACCATCCATGCACCTGACAGTATCGTTGCAGTTGGGTTTACCTTGTTCATCCCTTTGTATTTTGGTGCGCTACCATGTGCTGGCTCAAACATGGCATAAGAATTCCCAATGTTTGCAGAGTAAACATTTCCTATAGAGCCAATGTTGCCTGATGCACACTCTGAAATAATATCCATAAACAGATTGGTACTAAGTAAGACACTGTTGTTGAACCTTTCTGGATTTTTTACTAATTGCTGCGTCATGTTATCAATATAGTATTCCTCAATTTCGATTTCAGGATTTTCTTTTGATGCTCGTTCAATTTCTCCCCAAAAAATCCCATCAGTTTTTTTTAGTATATTCCTTTTTGTAATGCCAATAATTTTTTTCAATTCATGTTTTTTTGCCCAATCAAAAGCAGCATCTACAATTCTTTTACATCCCCTTCGTGTGATTTTTCTAATTGCTATAGCCGAATCATCTGAGATATCAAACTCTATTCCCGAATACAACCCCTCAGTTGCCTCCCTAAAGCAAACAAAGTCTAATTTTTTATCAGGGGATAACCTATCATATGTTTTAATTGGCCGCACGTTTGCGTAAAGCTCAAACTTTTGTCTGGTAGAGACCGCAACACTTCTTGGAGCCTCTGGTGAAGGATTGGTAGTTGTAGGCCCCTTAAAACAGGCATTACTTTCCTCCATTATCTTTGCCGTAGAATCTGGAATGTAGGTATCTCCACCAAATTTTTCCCATTGTTCAGATCCTGCTTCACATAAAATCAGTTCAATTTGGGTATTGCACGACTTTAAAACGTGAAGCATGGCATCAACAAGATCAGGTCCTGTTCCATCTCCTTTGATTACGGCTGCTTTTTTTCCCAAGACAGCGGGATTTCAAGATCAAGTGTATTTAATTGTACTCTCACTTTTTGATCATTAATTTAGAACTAATTTATTAATCCGAATTTCCAAAATATTGGAAATGTTACTAGTACAATTATCAGATCTTCACATTGGTTCTCAATTCCGACCCAAAACGTTTGCAAAGGTAGTACAAGAAGTAAATGATCTTAAACCTGATGCTATCATAATTACTGGCGATCTTACCAACGAGGGATTGATAAACGAATACAAAGAGTGCAAAAAACTTGTTTCAAAACTTAAAACAAAAAAAATTATCACAATTAGCGGAAATCATGACTATAGAAATACAGGTTATCTGGCATTCAAAAAATTCTTTCCCTTTGAAACCATAAACGAGCTTGGGAGTGATATAGTTCTTGTCACACTTGGGACAGCGAGGCCTGACAGAAATGAAGGTGAAGTTGGATATAGACAAAACCTTTGGCTTGAACGTACCATGATAAAGTACAAAGACAGAGTAAAGATACTCGCTATGCACCATCATCTTGTTGGAATCCCTGATACAGGTTCAGACAGGGTAACTGCAATTGATGCTGGTGATGTGCTTAGAACAATTTTACAAACAAATGTAGATATTGTTTTGTGTGGACACAAACACAGACCATGGGTTTGGAATTTTGGAAACTTGCAGATTGTAAATGCAGGAACTGTATCATCAGAAAGAGTTAGAGGACTTTTTGAAAATACTTACAACATCATCACAATTAAAGGGAAAAAAGTAGCAGTTGATCTAAAGATCGTTGGTGGACAAAGAACACCACTTGAGAATATTGTGAAAAACTATTCCCAATTTGGCCAAGAATGAATAAATTTACATTTGATATATGGTTTATCAATTCATACTTGTTTTTCAGCCTTAGTTCTGTTGCTCGAAACTAGTGATGAAATTTTAAGATTCTTCTTTCTGACCATTTCTGAAACTATAGGCGAAAAAAGGTTTACTTAACACAAAAGTTTAGCAAGCGCATGCGGAGATCGCCTAGCATGGTAGGGCGTGGGATTGCTAATCCCATGTTCGCAAGGACTCGGGGGTTCAAATCCCCCTCTCCGCGCCATTTTTTTAAAAAAAATTAGACTTAAAAGACGCCTTTGTAACTTCTCTAATAATGGGGCGTAGAAAAACCCAAAAGATTGTCAAAACAGGACCAAAAAATGTCACGACTGGAATGTGTTCACTATGTAAAACAATAGGCCGAATTTTTATTATTGGTCCAACCGGCAAAGAAAAAGGAAAATGTCCTGCATGCAATCAAGAATTTGATTTATAGATTAAGCATGTGGATAAATTCACCTATAACTTTTTAAGGTCATTTTCTTCCCTTAATTTCTATGAGTGCAGAGGTCGAAACAGTCTATGAGCGAATAGCAAGACTAGAAGATGAGGTTGCCACACTGAGAGCTGAAGTTGACATTCTCAAAAAAGCACTAAGAAACAAAATTGCACGATACGAAATTTCCACAATTAAAAAAGGTTCGGATGTAAGTTCAATTATTGATTAATTTTATTTCTTACACTTTTTATTAATTCCAAAATAAAATCAACGTCTTCTGCATTTGGATTTATTTCAAGATACCGATTAAGATATCTTAGAGCTGTTTCATAGTGGAGCAATCTTTCTTCTAAAATTCCTTTATCTCTAACATCTTCAGGAGAGTTCGGTTCTAACCCAAGTGCCATGTTGGTGCATCTTACTGCCTTCTCATATGCAAAAGATTGAGCGTATGAATTTCTCAAATTTCTTACAATCCTAACAAGTATTTTCTTATCATCAATCTCATTTAGAAACTCTGAAGAAAACTTTACCTGTCCACCAAAATTCCTATCAAGTATTTCTTGAAGATCATCAACAGATAACAATCGTCCTCCATTGAAGGGATCTAAAATCATTTCTTCATGATACTTTACAACTACATGACTTGGAAAGCCAACGATTTCAAGTTCCACTCCAATGTATTTTGCAACTTGGGAATAAATTATAGAAAGAGTAATCGGAATTCCAGATTTTTTATCAATCACCTCATTTAAAAAATTGTTTTTGGGATTGTAATAGTCCTCTTCATCTCCCTTGAATCCATAACGTGAAAACAAATGTTCATTTAGCATTGAAATTAGATATGTGGGATTTTTTGATTCGTTTAAATCTAGTTTTAATGATTTTCCAATCTCATCAATTTTTTTAATATACTCATCCACATCAAGTTTGGGATATTCTAAAAGCTGTGACATCTTTAGACATTTTTCAATCAAGTTGTAATTGGGATTTGTAGCAAATGAAATCCATTCTGCAACAAAAGGATCAAATTTTTCATTCAATTTTTAATCTGGTTATTGGACTCTCTTGAGATAAAGTTGTGGTTCCTTTAATTCCCTCGTAGATGGAGGATTTTCAATTACCATCTTGAAGGTTTTCTTGCCAAATTTTTCATAAATGGCTTGTGTAAAGTCTTTTCCCATGCTTTTTCTGACTTGGTATGAGGAAAAATCAGTTCCCATGAATGTGGCAAGATAGTTTTGAAAGTCTTTATCATCTTTTAGTATATTTTGTACTGAGAATTCTGCCATTCCCTCCATGGTGGTAAAGGCTGCGTGGTGAGTTTGTATTGGTATTAACCATCGTTTGTATATATCTAAAAGATTGGGGACAAATTCCAAAATTTTAGGGTCAACTTCTACACGCGAATATGTCATTACATCAGGACCTAATAGTTCTAAGATAAAGTGATCTGGATTTAGCATAAAGAAAAGATTTGCTCGCTTTGCAATTGGAAAGTCATCTGGCACTGGCTGTAGTTGTAGATACTCTGATAATCCGGTTGCTGTTTTATTATCAAGGTCTAGAATGATTTTTGCTAGTTCTTCATTTATGGAATTTACTTGGATTACGGCCTCTTTGTTTATTTTTTGTAGATTTTCTTGTACTGAATGAATCATTTCTTCTAGAATGGTCATTTTTAGTGCACCAATATATCCAGCTCTTACATTATCAAAATTTGGTTCGTATGGAGCTCCTTGTTTGTATAAAATGATTTGTGGATAGCTTGACAGAATGAACTTGTTAAGATAAATTGCATTGCTAAGATAATCGCCATAGGTTGTAGAAATTTTTGAGATGTACATCTTTGCATAAGTAGAGTAAACAAGAAACTTTGCAGTGTCTTGTTTGATTAGTTTGATGATTTGTTTTAGGTCTTCGTTTGCAACTGCATTGAATAGATCATCAACATATTCTCTTGCATTATCTGTACAGAATACTTTTTTTCCTTTTAATTGTTTGAAATCTTTTAGCTCTGGGTATTGTAATTTTATTCCATCAGAAACTGGAATTCCTAAAAACTCTGAAGCTTTTTGCTTTAGTTCAGGCAGTAACTGTTCTGAAATTTGTTCAATCTCATCAAATTTGAGTGTAAAACTGGCGTCTTCGCTGATTTTTGAGGCTAGTCCGGCAATATCTTTTTCTTCTGAAATTTCAACTTCCAGCTGTCCTATCAAAGCTTCTGCAAATTCTTCTAATTCTGGCAAATCTATTGCAATCGTATTAAAACTAAATTTAATACTATCTGGTTTTGAAAAAGTCACGATGATCTACACAAAATGTAATCCATTATATTGATTTTAGTTGTAGTGATAAAATGATTTTTTTTAGGAACTAAAAGAAATTTCCAAATTAATTCAAAATCATTTTACTTCTTTACAGTTTGTATCAAATGTTTATGGAATTTCTTTTTCAGATGGATCATGGCTACAACTGGTGCAGCAAAATACATTCCAATATTCAAAAGTATCAAACCAATTCCATATCCTAGCACTTTAGCTTCTGAATCCATATCTACATAGTTTAGAATTGAAAGCGATGTAAGTAATGGTGTTATCATCAGCTTTACTGTTTCCTTTAACACAGGATTTTCTCTTTCCCAGTCTGCTATTGTTGGGGAAAATGAATAATAGAATGAATTGAATCCGTCCATAAATGCAGAGCCAGAACTTGTTTGAAGTAATGTATTATCTCGCAATTCTCTGAGTTCTTGGACTTGGGGGGCTAATTCTGAACCAAAGGTAGCCGTAGCGATGAGACACCCACCTCCTCTAGGGCCATTTGAATCACAGTCACCATTTATGATTACTTCTCCAAATTGTGCTTCTGTTAACCCCTGTGCCAGAATTCTTTGATTCTGAATTACAACAATTTTCACGTAACCATCTTCTGTTATTTTTTGAATTTTTGCTGCAAAAATTCCCCCACGGAATATGGAGGTTTCACATCCAAAAATGATAGTCCTATGATGTTGACCACTTAATTCGGTATAATCAAAACCAGAAGCCTGAAGTGCACCTGACCATTGAGTGTCAGACAATATCAAAAGTTTTGCTTGGCCATCAGGTATTTCTGACCTTAGTTCTGATTTTATCTTATCGTCTATTGGTTGTTGTGGATCAGCAGTTGATAAAGTAGATCTTTGAGAAAAAACATGTGTTCCTATTATTTTTATTTCAGTGTTAAATTGTCGAAATGGAATTATAACCGTTCTATCAAATGATGTTGTTATTTCTTCAAAGAAAAGATAACCTAAATCATCGACTAAGATGATAAAATCACTATCCACAGAATCAATTTTTGCATCGATCAAATTTCTGGGTAATGTTATGGTTAATTCCCCACCGGCTTTGGGTTCTAGCAAAATTGTTAGGGTTGTAGTTTCTTGGTCTATCGCAAAACCTAAAACTTCTCCACCACGTATGACATAATTTGGTTCTTGAAACTGTTGTGCAAAAGTAGGGGAGATAAATGCACCTACCATCACCAAAAACAGTGTAATTACTTTAACCTTTACATTCACTGACAGTGGTTGTATCATCGAAGATAAATAAACTGATCCTCTTCTTTTATTCAATTTCCAGAAATAATGAATTCGAAGATTTTGAAATAGTTCAAAATTGTATTTGATACGAACTGTCATTGTAATATCATTTTTTCAGAATTATTACTTTTCATCTCAGAAGTGCATTTAGGAATAAAGTGAACAGACTGTCAGAAAATATACAATCTATCTGACCAAAACTGCATCAAATAACACACTTTCACAGAATTCCGTGTCTGAGTTTGAAGAAATGACAGTGACGGTCTTGGTTAGTGAGATAATCGTATGGTTGTAATATATAAAAAATTTAGAAGAAGGTGTTAGATATAGTATTCAACTTGTCTGGGAATTCAAAGTATTATAAAATAAGTAATCTTTCCTTGAAAATTGGAAACAAAATTTGTATAAAAACAACACAACAATTACTTCAAATTCAAGGCGATCATAATTGACATGATTTTTGCGGCTAGTGAAGCAGTAGCCCCACTATCATAATTAGGATTTAATTCTACTATATCAAAGCCAGTTACTTTTGTACCTTCAATAGAATATACCATATCAAAAAATTCTCTTGAGGTAATACCATTTGCTTCTGGATTACCTACACCGGGAGCAAATGCAGGATCTAAAACATCTAGATCAAAACTAGTGTAGATTTTATCAAAAGTAGAAATAGCATCTTTGACAAGTTTTGGTCCATAACCTTCCCGGATATCCTTGTCAGAAATTATTTTTATGTTATGTTCTGTTAGAAAAGAAAGTTCATCTTTCACAAATGCACGAGCTCCAACATGGATGATGTTTTCAGCACCACGTTTTTCTACAATTCTTCTAAGATATGCAGCATGACTTAGTTTATTATCAGCATATTCATCACGTAAGTCATAGTGAGCATCAAACACAAGATAGCCTGTTTCCTTTGGGAAACTTGTGTATGATCCCAATGTTATCAAATGTTCTCCACCTAGTATTACAATTTGTTTATTTCGTTGTAGAAGTTCTGTAGTAATTTTTTGTACCATAGTAAGCATTTCTTCGGCAACAACAGTGTGCCTTGTATTTCCTAGATCTTCAATATTGACAGATTCAAGATCAAGTTGAAGTTGTGGATGAAATATCTCAATATTGTTAAATGTGTCTCTTATTGCATCAGGTCCAAATTTAGTACCAGGTTTATAGGAATGTGTGGAATCAAATGGAACACCAAAAATTATAGCTACAGGTTCACCATACTCTTGAGAGCTCGATATCAAGTGAGTTCTATTCAAATACAAATCAAGAAAGCTCAAGTCTTAATCCCAGCCAGATCCAAAATGTACTGTGTAATAAATCGATGCGTCAAAATTTAGTTTTAATGTAATTTGCTAGACCATGATTTGAGGTCTTTTGGATAGATACATTGGTAAATTTAGTGGAGAGAACGGTTTATCTTTTGTTTGGTTTTTGATCTGATCTAAAAAAGCTTGAAAAAACAATTCACGAGTTTCGCCTGTTTGTCGATCCCTAATGCTGAGTTTTTCTGAATTTACCTCTTTTTCTCCAATTACCAATATGTACCGAATCCATTCTTTCTCAGCTTCTCGTATTCTTTTTCCAATAGTTTCATTCCTATCATCTATGTCCACTCTAATATCATTCTGTGAAATCTTTGATGCCAAACTTTTGCTGAATTCCAAAAAATCTTCCTTTAATGGAATAACTCGAACTTGGGTGGGTGAAAGCCAAAGTGGTAATTGAGGTTTTTTTCCTTCCTTTGCTTGTTTAGCCGCGTTTTCCAATAGTGCATAAATCACTCGCTCTATTGCTCCAGATGGAGAGTTATGCAAGATTATTGGGTATTGTGGCTTATTGTTTTCATCTACAAATTCAATACCAAATCGTTTAGCATTTTCAACATCGATTTGATCAGTAGATAATGCAGAGGCGTTTCCTAAATTATCAATGTAATTAAATTCCCACTTGAAGACAAAATAGAAAAATTTTTCCTTCCACATTTCAACTAAGACAGGTCTTCCATTTTTTTTAACAAAATCAACAATTAGCTCTTTATTTTGGTTGTAAAACTCTTCTGTGAAACGAATTGCCAGTTCATAATCTTTGTCACTAATTCCTAATTCTTTGATTACATCTTTTGAAAGATCAAAGCGTTTTTTTAGCTCACTAATTGCTTGTGGCATATCTTTACAAAACACATGGCAATCAGGCATCGTGAAAGCTCTCAAACGTCGTAATCCTACAAGTTCTCCGGATTGTTCCCGCCTAAAGCTATATCTTGTTAGTTCGTATAACTTGTATGGTAAATTCTTGTATGACATTTGAAAATCAGCAGCCATTAAGAACTGGCCAAAGCATGCAGCGAATCTTAGGAAAAGCTGTTTTCCTTCAGAGTCAATGCTGTATTGTCGTGCAGGGAATCTATTGAAGTAGCTTTCCATACTTGGATGATGTGAATCATACATGATTGGAGTTTCCACTTCATACCCACCATATTCTCTAACTCGTTTTGTGACAAGTTGTTCCATTAGAGATTTTATCAATCGACCGTTGGGATAAAATCGCATATTGCCAGAGTCAGATGCAGGTTCATAATCTGCAATCGCCAATTTCTTCATTAAGTTAACATGAGGGGAAGGCTCCTCAAAACTTTTCTTTTTATCTGATTCGTATTTTGCTAACACTTCTAAATTTTGATAATTTGTAAAATCAAAATCTGAAAATTCGTGCATTGTTCCATCAGATGTCAGAATATACCAATAAGATTTGATTTTTGATTCTGATATCACTGCCTCAGATATTTCTTCTTGGATATCCTCCTTTGTTATGGTTTTAGAAGTTTCTGCAAGAGGGTGTCCTTTGACCTGAATTTTATACGATTTTGTCCAACCAAAAGGAGCTCTGGAAATTTCTAAATCGGTTCCTAGCAATCCCATTTGTTTTAAAATACTGAGAGCAGTAGTTGGAGATGCAAGTTTTGAACTAAGATGGGCATATGGATAAAGAAGGAGTTTTTTGCAACCTACTTTTTTCATTGAATCTGTGATTTCATTCATTGCTTTTTTTGCAACTGAAGAATCATCACCTTCTTCTACAGCTATAAAGGCAACAACCACTTCATCAAACCGTTTTATCTCTGGAGTGATTTCTTCTGCTGAAGATATCTCTTTTTTCGTAGGGGTATATTCTATGTTATCACAGTGTAATTGTAAAATTCGCACAGCTTGACACAAATAATAATTGAATTAAATCTTGTGCTAAGGTTTTTACACATAATGGTAAGTTTGGCTCAGAATTTAGGTAACTTTATTCCAAATCATTGTTTGTGATTTGCCGTATTAATGCCATAATCCTATGTATCTTTAAAATACATACAAAACATGAAAACTGAAAACTATTATCTCAAGATTAGAACAGATTTGTCAACTATAGCATGGTTAGCAGTGATACTAGTTTTGATGGCCAGTATGGCAATAATTTTTGCAAATTCTGGAAGTGATAGTATAGCTAAATCTATCTCACATATAATTTCAAATTCGAATTTTGCGATGTCTGAAAATGTTTTGATTAAATCATTTTTGGTGACAGAAGAAGCTGTGATTGATACAGAAAAAATCGCCCTTGAGGTTCATTGGTTCGTAAATGAGCAAAGGGATTTACATGGATTGAATCCAGTTGCATGGGACTCAAGTTTGGCAGAAATTGCAAAAAAACACAGTCACGATATGATAAACAGAATTTATTATTCTCATTACACTCCAGATGGAAAAGATGTAGTTGATAGGTATGCAGATGTAAATTTTGAATGTAATATATCGATACCAGATGGAAAAATATTGAAAGGAGGAGAAAACTTGGCATTAATTTCAGGTTTAGGGGAACCAACAGGCCTTGGGAAAAGGATTGTGGAATCTTGGATGCTAAGTCCAGAACATAGAAAAAATCTGCTCTACAGCTTTTATGAAAATGAAGGAATTGGAGCAGTAATTTCAAATAACGAGTTGTATATTACACAGAACTTTTGTTAGAAACATCACTTTTTTTTAATTCTTCTTTTAATGAGATCAGAGACCTCAAAACTAGTCCCGATATTCCCAAGTTTTTTGTTAATAGTTCTGAGGCTTGTTCTAGAGAGTTCTCACCTCTGAAACCTTCATCATAAATCATTTCAATAGAGCCTTTATCAGTCTCAATTAGTGTTGTAATCAAGGAATAAGGTCCTAATTTTTCATCATTCTTTTCTTTGTATAATCTTAGTTCCACCTTCTTAACCAAAAATCCTTGTTCAAAAAAATTTCCTGATGAAAAAATGGTTTTTATCTCATCTGGTTTGCGATTTACTCGATTGGGTTTTGGAATATCTATAATCTTCATATAACTAATTATTCGAGCTATTTTCATAACTAAAAAAATAATCGCAAGTATTAATTAGCACAATAATTTTTTTTATTCGTGGATCATCATAATTTTAAAGGAAAAAACATTCCCCACATTAAACTTGAACCTAATATGAGTATTGAAGATCTTGTAGAAATTTACGCAAGCTCAGGATACAATGGAAGGCAGTTGGGGGAAGCAGCCAAACTTTATGCAAAAATGATCAAAGAGGATGCAACAATTTGCCTTACAATATCAGGCGCAATGACACCAGTAGGATTTGGAGGAATTTTTCAGACCCTGATTGAAAGAGGTTTTGTGGATTGGATAGTTACTACTGGTGCTAATGTTTATCACGAGGACCACTTTGCGTGGGGCTTACCTATCAAACAAGGTCATTTTGATGTGGATGATATGAAATTGTTTGATAACAACATAGTAAGAATTAGAGATGTATACCTAAAATTTTACGAAACTCTTGAAGCACAAGATCAAGTTGTCCAAAAAATGTTTAAGGATAATTTTACAGATAAACCATTTACTACTTCTGAATTTTGTAATTTTATGGGAAAAATAAGTAAACAAAATGCTAAATATCCTGAGAAAAGCTTCGTCGTAGCAGCATATGATTATGATGTTCCAGTCTATGTTTCGACTCTGAAAGATTCATCACTTGCTTTAAATTTAGCAGTTCATCGTCTACATAACAAAAATTATAATTTGGATTTTGTTCGTGAAATTATTGAACAAGCATCTATCCTCTATAATTCAAAAAAATCTGGGATAGTTGAACTTGGTGGAGGAGCTCCAAAAAATACTGCACAACAAACAGGCCCACTATTAGATCAAATTTTAAGAAGTGGGGATGGAGGACAAGACTATATTATTCAAATTACTGATGCCAGACCTGATACGGGGGGATTATCAGGAGCAACACTTGAAGAAGGAAAGACATGGGGAAAGATCCAAGACCCCCATAAAGACATGGTTATTGTCTATGCAGATGTAACTGTTGCATTTCCTATACTTGCTTTGTATGTATTAAGTAATCAAAAACGGAGAAAACCAAAACGACTTTATGGAAAATTGGATAGATTCTACAAAAAGCTTAGTAATGATTATTTGAAAACAGAACAGAAGTTTTATGAACACAAACCACGAAAGAAAAAATAGAAAATAAATTAAAACTTGTCATATCTTGCTCGTTCAAGGTCTCTGTCGTCTTTAGATCCTTTTTTATATTCTTTGTAATGCGGCTTGCATAGAACGGTTTTTTTGCCTACAGAGTTTACCTCGACTCCAGCATTCTCAACCTTTGTTGTGTTTAAAGATCTAACACCATCGTTTGTACATCCATCAACGTTACATTTTGCTCCCTTTGCAATAACCCCCATGATTTTTCAGCAGTCAGACGTTATTTATATTTGAAAAATCAATTCGCTTTTCATGAAAAATCAAGCCCTAGATAAAACCTCGGAATTCATTGATGTAGTGTTTAATTTTTTGTTCTAATATGAAATATAGAAAATCCCTCAAGCATATACGCAAATCGAGGGCATTGAGCAGTATGAGAACTGCTTGAGGGAATACAATACTAGCCTAATAATGACTTAAGATTGGGTGTATGTAATGAAATGTACAAACGGTCGAAACCTCAAGTAAATAAGGTATATCCCAGCATGAGCAATGAGGTGTTGTTAGAAGCACATACAGCCATCTCATTAGGTAAGATTTTCATCCCTTAATATACAATGTATGAAATTTCAAACGGTTAAGACAAAAACCATTAGTAAGCAATCAATACCATTTCTTCACATTGGGATTAAAGCTTAAACAACTCATAGTAAGAGAGAAGACAAATTTAGAATTTTTTGCTTCAAAGGTGGTTGCAATTGATGCATACAATGCAATTTACCAATTTTTAGCAATTATCAGAGGTCCTGATGGGAGTTATCTATCTGATTCAAATGGTAGAGTTACAAGTCATCTAAGTGGTCTTTTTTATAGAAATATAAGGTTCCTTTCCATTGGAATCAAACCCGTTTATGTTTTTGATGGTAAACCACCATCATTAAAGTCAGTAGAAATAGAACGAAGAAGACAGATCAAAAGAGACGCCACGATAAAATATGAAAAAGCTATATCTCAAGGAAACCTTCAGGATGCAAGAAAATATGCTCAGCAAACAAGTGTTATGAAAGACACTATGGTAGAAGATTCTAAGAAAATCTTAAGTTTGTTTGGAATTCCCTATATCGATGCGCCCTCAGAAGGAGAGTCAACTGCAGCTCATTTAACAAAAACAGGTCAAGCGTATGCAACAGCAAGCCAAGATTTTGACTCGGTTTTATTTGGTGCAAAAAGACTGGTAAGAAATTTTTCAAATAGTGGAAGAAGAAAAATTCCCAATCGAAATACATACATCGAGATTGTTCCAGAAATTATTGATTATGAAAAGACTCTCAAAGAATTAGGAGTAACTAGAGAACAGATTGTTGATATTGGGATCTTAATTGGTACAGATTTCAATCCAGATGGTTTTCCAAGAATAGGACCCAAAACTGCACTTAAAATGATCAAAGAACACTCAAAACTTGAAAAGATTCCTCAGATTCAGGATAAATTATCTGAAGTTGATTATGAGCAAATTCGAAGGATATTTCTAGAACCAAAAGTTGCCCATGTTTCTGAAATTAAATTCGAAACAATCAATTTCGATGCAATCATCAAATATCTAGTAGATGAACGGAGTTTTTCATTTGACCGAGTGCAGACATCACTAAACAGATTAAAAAAATCAATTGAACGAAAGAGTCAAACGCTAGAAAAGTGGTTCTCATAGACCAATAGAACACATAATTTGCAATAGCTGACTTTACACGTGTCAATGGAGCTAAATACATAAAATAATCGATGATTTTACATGCCAAATTGGGATTTTACAGATTTGCCTAGTTTTTAGAAAAAATCAGCCTAGATTGATGGCAGCTCGTTATCACGATGGAGTGGTATGCATTACATCATGTAAACACATTTTTTGGAATGGTAAAGTAAAATGTGGTTCCCATTACTAATGCTAATGTAAATTTCTCATTTAAAGTTCGTATCAAATGTTAATTTGAAAATACAAAAATAGAAAACCATAGAAAATTTCCAAAAGAAAAAACACGAATTAAAAAGCTATTGTGCTTCCATTCTTGCCAACCAGTCAGACTCTTCTGTTTCCTTTTCCTTTTCCTGTGTCTCCGCTTTCAGTTGGGATGATTCTGGAATCGGTTGTGAATTTACTGTGTTTGTAGTAGGTTCAGATACTGGTTCTGGAATCGGTTCATTTGTTGGCACTTGTGGAAGTTCTGCTTCAGTCGAAGGTTCATTGTTCTGGGTATTTAAATAAATAACGGCAGACTCCTGAAGTTTTTCTTTAGGCAGTTCAGTGACCTGTTGAACTTCCATACTTAGATCAGTAATACGTCTTTGCACATTAGAAATTTCAGCTGATTCATGAGTTATGTGCTCAATTAATTCTGTTGACAGTGTCTTAACTGATTCAAATGTTTGTTCAGAAATTTCGTTGCTCTTACATTGAACTTTTGCGTCAAATATAAGCATCTTGATTGATTTCATTTGTTCGCTTAGCTCTTCAAGTCTTGATTCTAGCTTTGCCTTGATTTGTTTTTCAGTTTCTTCTAACGTTGAAAGATGTGATTTGTATTTTTCATGAATTATTTCTGCATCTTCTTTCATTTCGTCATTATCAGAAACAATATTCATTAAAGCCTTCAAGCGTCTAATTGTCAATCCTTTTTCTCGTAAAACCCTTTGTGATTCAAGTCTCCATTTAGGAATGAAAATAACAAAATCTCCTTGTACTACAACTTGTTCGAAAGGAATTTGCTGTAGACCTTTTGAACCGCAGTCAATGCCTACTGTCTGTGTGGTGCCATCAATGTCGGTAATAGTTCCGATGACTCTACCTATGTAGGTACCATACATATCCTTTACTTGTTTTCCAACTAGAGCGATATTGTTGTTGCTCATGCCATAATTTTTAGGATCTGTATAACCCACTAAGTGTTAGTAAGGTTTCTATTTTTGGTAAGAATAATTTGACACTTGTTTAACGAACATTCTTTTATACAATTACTAGAATTATACCCCTCATGCCAAGCAAAATCTATCTAGTAATTGATGAATATCAACCAGAAAAACACGGAGGATCAAGGCAACACCTGCTGTTTTGGAATGTGTTAAACTGTTCAAAAAAGGGGATCAATTCCAACCAAAACAATTCATCGAAACCAACGCAGATAAACTGACCAGACGAAGCAATAACAAAATCAATGCTTGTCAATTTACGGTTTCAAAAGGGATCAAGATTGGCAGAGAACTTGGTCTGCTAAAATATGTCGAAACAAAACCAATATCATTTATTGATTTTTCCAATCTTGAATCAATGCAATATTTTGCCAATCAGTTGAGGGGTGGGAAATACAAGAATCTAGGATCAAAAAAACACAAAGACAACACTACAAGAAGGCATTATCTTTTACAATTACACTACTTTAACAACTGGTTATATGGCAAGACCTTCGAGTTTACAATTACAAGACAGATTGATGTTGATGTTTTCAAAAGAGAAAAAACAAAGGTTACTTTACAAGGAATAGAACACTTCCTAAAACTATTTCAGGATTCAATGAACGCTGATTCTGATTTTATTAGAATAATCAAGATGTTCTTGATGGATGATATGCACAAAAAATGTAGTGCAAAATACATGGTCAACAAACATTGTGCAATCTTATCATATTTTGAAAAGAATAACAGTCCTATCAAATTCAAGTATAGTCCTTACAATAATCATGCAGATTATTCTGAAGAAAATGAAAATGCGACAGTATCTCTTGATGATGTTCATAAAATAATTGTTCAAGGAAAAGCAAGTCCGTTAGAAAAAGTAGTTGTATTATGCAAGTTTCATCGTGGATTAGATTCCTCAACATTTGCAGACAGATTCAACTTCCAAGCGTGGGAACAGTTAGTAAAATGGTTTGGAATGACTGACTATGAGAATTGGGATTTGTCAAAATGTCCAGTTCCAATCAGATTATCCAGAGTGAAAACAGGTTACACGCATACTGGCTACTTGGAACGTGATGCAATAAAATCAATACAAGAATACCTCAACTACAGGCACGATGTTTACATCAAGACCAATACGAGAAAAGGCGTTGATGAGTCATCCCTTAGAGGCAAATCAGATTTTATTCAAAATGGAAATCCAATGTTTGTTACAAGAAATAATGAAATGTTATCAATTGATTGGGTTTCGAGGCTAGTTCCAAGACTGGCAAGAAAGGCAGGAATACAGGAAACCATTGCAGGAAACAGGCTTCAAGACCGAAGCGAAAAAACGGTCATGAATTAAGAGATTTGCTAAAGTCAACACTCTTGGTTTCTGATTGTGCTGATTACGTTTGTGACCTTGTTATTGGTCATAAGGTGGAGTGATTCCTATGAAAAACAAGACAAACTATATCCAGAAAAATCAAGAAGGGAGTACAGCAAAGCATCAGAACTGATCAACATCTTTTCAAGAGTTTCAAACTATCTCAACAATGGTGATGAAACATCAAGATTGAGAGATGAACTTCAAAGAGCAAGGGAAGAAATGGATGATGGGATAGCAGTAAAAATTGAGGAATACCATCAGAAACTTCTTGCAGAAGTCAATGACAGAGTTGTTGAAAGAAATAGCGAGTCATTAAAACGTGCTATTGCATCTGAACGTGAATATGTTAAATCATTAGAAAATGATCCTGATAAAGAATTTTTAAAGAGTGAGAAATTCCAAAAACTAAAAAAATTACTATACGAAGACTGAACTCATAGATTTTAAAAAATTAAAGAACAAAGAACCGAAAATTTCTTTTTCGTTATAATTAACTATCAGATTTTACCTTTTGGAAATAAAAATATGCATTAGCACCACCTGCCCGTCCACCACCACTAGCCTCTTTTCCTTCATCAATTGCCATTAATCTATAACCCTCTTTTACTAAATCATCATAAGCAACAATGAATTGAACTTGTTGTCCAAACTTTCTCTGTAAAATGGCAATTCTCTCATTCTTGAATTGAATAACACCACCCTTGTCCCAATGTCTTTTGTATTCTTCTGACCTATCATTAATTTCATCATATCTTGCTTTAAATTCTGCAATTTTTTCTTGACTCAGTTCTTGTTTTCGTTCTTGTTCTTGTTGTTGATGGGGTTCTTCTAATTTTACATAACAATCCAGACAAACTCTATCATTCTCAGTCATATTTTGAGGAATTTCCATCTTTCTCATTTCAAGGTCTTCTGGTGAACTTTTTATTTCTCTCCATCCCATTCCTTTACTGCAAAGAAAACAAAGTTGTTTACCCATAATATTATGATGAAATACTTCTACTTAATTCTAATTTAACCCTTGAAGATAAACAGTTACAATAGTATGTACCTAGATTTCTGGAAAGATATGTTTCTTTACAAACGAACTTACTAGTAGACAATTCACTACTAGTTTGTTTTCTACAATAAAATCAAGCCTATGGATACCAACTTTGACACCCTTATAGAATATCTCGGTGTTTTTTTCTACATCATAATTGATTTTTCTCTCTCTAAACTCTAATGCCATAGCTTCTTCATAGATAGTTTCATTGTAACCAGCTCCTAATCCCTTGTAGATATCACAAGCTGATTCTTTTACAACGTTGATTAATTGTGAAATTTCACTCATATGACTTACTAGTCCTTGAAATTCGATACCCACAATTTGCACAAAGATTAATTTTATCATCAAATCTAAGTTCTTCACATCTTCC
>JADFLH010000047.1 GCA_022564515.1 Nitrososphaerota archaeon | reverse complement strand
CTTCAGTAATATCAATCAGCGGTGTTACGTTGACAACCTTTGCTTCGCCCTGTTTCTCTTCCAGATGAGGAACCTTACTCCATATCTCTTGTTGAAAGTGCTCAAGCAGAATGTTGTCAATGTTACTTCCTTTAGTTACTTCCTGCATTCTTTCTCCTCTGCATTACCATCTACTACAAGCTCATATAAAATATCTGATAAGATCCAGTGCCCGCTTCATTTTTGGATTCTAAAGAGGACTCAACAGATTTTTCACGAGTCTCTTCTGATTTGATCGAGTTTTCAAATAAGAGTAGACTGCGTTGTTTTGACACTTGTAATGTATAGTTTCAGAATTATTTAACCTGCTAAACCCGGGGGTTAAACTTCAGTATAACCTAAAGATTTTATTCAATCCAACAAAGTATTCGTGTGCTTAATACTGTTTACAAAGATGCAATTAAAAAAAGGGACCAGATGCTTTCTGTGCTCAAAGGCCCCAAATTTGAGCAAATCCTGCAAAAAGCAGAGGAGAATTGGGTAAATTATACTCCTACAAAGGAAGACGTAGTAACTGCAGGAATTGACAGTAGTTTTAACAATACAAAGTTTCAAGGAATTGAGTTATGGGCAGTCACAGCAGTGTCAATAAAATCAGATGGGGAAATACTAGCTGACCTTCATGATTCAGGGTTAGGCCCAGATATTGATCTTTCAAGAATTGCAAGTAAAATGGAGATAGAAGCTTGTGAGCAAAGTGTGGATTTGGCTGATTTGGTACTAATGGATGGTTCACTTCACTCACAGTTTATGACTCGTCAATCATCTTTGGATGTAGTTATAGTAAAAGCAATGAAAAGGAATGAAAATGTAATTTTTGTTTCGAAGACATCAAATACAAAAAAACAGTTTGAGAATTTGGGTTCTCTTGCTGGAGATATCTTTTACTATAATCATTTGACGAAGAGTCCTGGTTTTAGTAAGATTTTTGTTGAAAAGAAATACGGAAAATACAAAGTAATATCATCAACTTTTGTAAGACTAAGTGATTCAACTCCAATAATAAAGTTAGAATTCTTGGGAGAGAATCATGATAACGATATGATAAAATCTGTAATGAATAAGATATACAGGAATAGTGTTGGGGGCTATCCATATGCCCTTAAGCTTGCACACAACAATTGTAAAATTTCTGATAGAGAGCTTTCAAAGATGGTTAGTCTCCTGGGTCTGAGTAACGAGATTGGTTCAAGGGAGGTTTTAGGTTGAATATTGGTTATGTGATTGGCGAGTCTAAGCCCACCTTTGTAACTGCGCTATCCTCTAGGCCACTTTCTGTAGGAGAGTATGTCATTATTGATTCAGATGAAGGCAGAATTTTAGGTCTTGTTGAAAAGTCATCAGTTTCTAGTGCCGCGTTTGCAGACGTTCGTAACTTTGATGAGGCTACTGAAAGCATCGAGATTGCTGAAATGAATAGAAGAGATAAAACGTATACTTCTTACATTGGAATCTTGGGTTTTTTAGACAAGCTTCAGAGCGGTCAATCAATTATTCCGGCCATTCCACCAATTCCAGGCACTTCTATTGTGCAACCAACAAAACAAGACTTGGAATCAATATTCAGTCCTTCAAAAGAAGGCTGGATAAAAACTGGAACTCTTCTTAGAAATAAAACAATTGATGTACGGATTAATCTCGATAAAATCGTTTCAAGACATTTGGGAATTTTAGCAATGACAGGAATGGGGAAAAGCAATCTTGTGTCATTACTAGCAAAAGAGATTGCCAAGCTGAAAGGAACGGTAATTATTTTTGACTATCATAACGATTACACTTCACTAAACATTCCAAGAATTAATGTAGTTGATGCAAAAATAAACCCAAGATTATTGGAACATGATCAGTTATCTGAAGTTTTAGAGATTAGAGATAGCGCAAATGTTCAGCAAAGGGTTTTACGAATGGCATTTACAAATAAAGTAAAGGAATCAAAAGAGTTTTGGTCAAAACTTGAAGAGGAAGTTAAGGGTATCATAAATTCAGAAGATAAAAAGCTCAAAGAGTACAGAACGTCAGCTTACAGAGTACAAGACATAATTGATGAAGCACAAAGGAGATTTGACGAGATACTAGATCCAGATATGGGAGATCCTATTAGTTTCATAAAAGAAGGGCGGGCAAACATTTTGAATATTTCTGAACTCAGTGAAAAGCAAGCAAATGTTGCGGTGGCGTTTTACCTACAACAACTACTCAAAGATAGAAAGGATGCAAGTGTAGTAAGACATGCCAAGTCAAAAAGAGATAGAAATTATAGATTCAGCTCACCAATCTTTGTTATCATTGAAGAAGCTCATGTCTTTATTCCAAAAGAGCATGACACTAGTGCTAAATATTGGGCTGCAAAGATAGCTAGAGAAGGAAGAAAGTTTGGTATGGGTCTAGGGATAGTTTCACAGAGACCAAGAAGCGTCGACTTGAATGTTCTTAGCCAGATGGGTTCCTTTGCGATAATGAAGATTATTCAAGAAGACGACCAACGCCAAATAGCCTCGGCTACTGAATCTACCAGTCGCGAGTTAATTGCTCAGCTGACCTCACTTAATGTAGGCGATGCCATAATGGTAGGCCAGTGGGTAAATCTCCCGTCACTTGTTCATATTGAGGAAGTAAAAGAGAAGATTATGGGAGGGGATCAAAGTGCAGTTAATGCATGGGCCAAAGCTGAAAAGATGAATCAAGTCGCAATAGAGTCAACACAGCAGTTAGTACAAAAAGATTTGTTGTTGGACTAAATGATTTTTTCACATATTTCAGATACACATTTAGGTCTAGTACAGTATGGTTCAGAAGAAAGAGAACAAGATGTTTACCTTTCGTTTAACCAAGCTATTGATATTTCAATAAAAGATCATGTTGATTTTGTAATATTTGCAGGTGACATATTTCATGTTCCAAATCCAAATGGAACTGCAATAGTTCAGATGGCAAATGCTCTAAAAAGATTAAAACAAAACAAAATTGATTCGTTTTTTATTTTAGGTGAACATGACATTAGTAGAATCCGTACAACACCTATTCCCTATGTATATCATAACTTAGAAGTTTCAAAGTATATTGGACAAGGGAAACCACTTGAATACAAAGATGTCTTATTGGCAGGGTTTGATAAGATACGAAAAAGTGAAATTTCGCAATTTGAAGAAAAGTTTTCAGAGATTGACAGGATTGCAAAGAATCACTGTGGACACAAGATTCTTGTAATGCACCAAGGTATTACAGAGTTTAACAAGTTTGCTGGTGAGTTATTATCAACTGATCTTCCAAAAAACTTCACATACTATGCAATGGGTCACCTTCATGATCACGATAAAAAACAATTTAGTCACCTTAATGGTCTTGTAGCTTATCCTGGATCTATTGAACTTACAACAAGTGAGGGAATCAAAGAAACAAAAAAAGGATTTTTTGAAGTTGATGTTTCAGGTTCTGAAGCTAAAGCTGACTGGATTGAGCTTGACACGAGACCACAGTTTTCAATAAAGACGGCGTATAACGAACTTGCTAACTCAATTAATGAGATTTCTAAAAAAATAGAGGGGTTAGAGAGAAAGCCAATAATAGAACTCAGAATTAAAGGCGATAAAATAGAAAATGACATTATCCAGACACAGATTTCACGCCTGAACGCTTTTGCCTTGAGATGTTTTTGGAGAATTTCCAAATATGATGTTGACTCTTCTGTTTTCTTAGAAAAGCCAATCATGATTGATGAGGAATTATTTAGATTATCAGTGAATGCTCTTGGTTCAGAACAGAGTGCAATCTTTGCGATAAAAGAATTACTTCCTATGTTAACAACTGACCGACTAAAAGAAGCAACTCAAATTGTTGTTGAAAACTTTGCGCTATACAAAAAGGAGAAGCAAAAATGATTACATCAGTTGAGCTGGGAAATTTCCTGTCACACACAGAAACGTCATTAGAGTTTGGCAATGGCGTTACCGTATTTGTAGGGCATAATGGTGCTGGTAAATCCAGCATAGTTGATGCAATTACATTTGCTTTGTTTGGTCAACATACAAGAAAATCAAACAAAGGTTTGATCAAACGAGGAACAGATAAGGCATTTGCAAAGGTTGTCTTTAATGCAAATGGAAAACAGTATCAAGTTGAAAGAAAGATCGATGTTAAAGGTGGACTCGCAGCACAGTTTTCTGAAAAAGTTAATGGAGATTGGGTGCAAATTGCGGCGGGGGAGAGAAAACAGTTTGGCGAATCAATGACATCTGAAGTTGAAAAAAAGATTGGATTAAACTTTGAAAAACTAAAGATTGCATCGATTGTACAACAAGGCGAGCTTGACGCCATAATCAAGGCAAAACCAAAGGAGTTTAAAGAATTACTAAATGCAATCATTGGAATCGACAAACTAGATATTGCTACCGAAGCAATGAAGATAGTAAACAAAAACTTTCGTGAAAATATAAAAGAAAATGTTGGTTATGATGACACACACATTGAAATCTTGTCAAGAGATTCAGAAAAATGTCAGACTGATCTAAAAGAATCAAAACCACTCAAAGAGGAACTCTTATCAAAAAAACTAAAATATGAAAAAGATCTTTTGCGGCTTAGAGCAGAGTTAGAGAATGAAGCACCAAAAATTGATAAGTTAAACCAGCTAGAATCTAGAAAGAAAGAACTTTCCGCATATGCAAAGGAAGCCATCCGAGAAATTCTCTATGAAATTGATGAAAAAGAGCGTAAAATTCGTGAGTGCAAAGTCTGTTTTGAACATGTTGGATTGAAAAATGATCTTGAATCAAAACTCAAAAAATTGGAGGTGGATATTGAAGATTCTCAAAAAAAGTTACAGCAGTTATCAATTCAAAAAGCATCCCTTAAAGAAAAACAAGCGTTAGCTGGAAAACTTCAACTCAAAGATAACAAGTGTCCTGTGTGTGACTCTATTGTTGACAAACTAAATCCATTATTTCAAGAAGAACATCTCAAACAAGAGCTGGCTACAATAGAGGAGCATATAAGCTCACTAGAAAAAGAACGAGGGGTTTACAATAAAGATCGAATCAAGTTTTCTGAAAAGCTTCAAAACACAAGAGAGGCCGAAGCAACTCTACGAGCTCACTCTATAAAAGATCAAGAAGAGATAAAGAAGATCCAACAAGAGATAGAATTAAGAAAGGTAAATGTAAAAAAGATCCCGCTTACAATAACATATGATAATTTAGTTGAAGTTGCGCAGCTTGATTCGCGTGCAAAAATGCTTTTTGATTCAATTTCTCAGTTAGAACAGGAAACTAAAGGGTTTGATGAAACTGAATTTAAAAATCTCAAGCATTCCATAAATGACAAGCAAACTAAACTTTCACATATAGACCAAAAGATTGGAGCTGTAAATGAAAATATCGTAAAAGCTGAGGACAAGATCAAAATTATTAAAAATGTACTGTCAGAGCTCAGATTAGTAAGAGGCTATGTTGAAGAGCTTGATACAATACAAAGAAATGTCTTTAACAGAGATGGATCTGTTGCAACAAGTCTTAGATCATGGGCGCTCAGTACAATTTCTGCAAAAGCATCAGAATATCTTGCCCTACTTAATACAAAAATTCAGAGAATCCTCCTTACAGAAAAAACTCGTGATGTTTCAATTACATGTTATTATAAGAATGAAGTTTTGGATTTAGAATCACTTAGTGGCGGAGAACAAGTTAGTATAGCATTAGCTGTGAGGTTCGGAATGGCAAGCTTACTTGGCGCATCAAATCTTAATTTGATGATTCTTGATGAGCCTACAACTCATCTAGATGCGGAACACAGAAAGGCGCTGGTTAGCGTTTTGTCTCAATTATCCAACATTACAAATACCAAAATGCCAATGCAGTTTATCATAATCACACACGACTCTGAAATTTTTGACGATTCAACTGTAGAACAGATTTTCAAGTTTGAATCAACAGAACAGGGGAGTATAGTATCTGCTCTTTAGCCGCCAGTTAATTTAGCAAATTTTTCATTTTTATCCAATTTATCTGCAAATTCAATGTTTGACAAGGCCGCAACTGCAGACTCTACAACAGGTTTGTCAGGATCATTTAGTGCATCCTGCAAAGTTTATGCTGCAGCTTTTGATCCACTGACACTTAATGCAATTGCAGCTTCATGTCTTACAAACATACTCGGGTCATTTTTTGTTGCATCTTCTAATGGTCTAATTCTGCTTTGATAACCCATTTGGCCAAGAGAAAAAGCTGCCTCATGTCATACTAATTCATTGGGATCGTTTTTCAGAACCTTTGCAACATGAGATACTTTGCCTTCACCGCCAAAATCAACCAAGATGCATGTAGCTCTTGTTCTAACGACATAATCCTCATGATCTAACAATTTAACAAAGTAATCGGAATCCTTTTTCTCGTATCTTTCTTCCATTTTTGAGAATAGTCTCATCCTATTTTCAGTAACGACGCTCAATCTATGTTTGGGTTTTTTTAGCTCATATATTATTCTAATTCAAATTACAGAACAAAAATTATTTTTGGGCAGTTATGTTTTTAACGCAAACTAAAACCATTAATTTTGTGAAAGCAAAAATTGGAGAAAAAGCACCAAATCTGAAACTTTCAGAGTGGGTACAGGGATTACCATCAAACATTGACCAAGAAGGAGACCATATTGTTTTTGTTGAGGTCTTTCAAGTAAATTGTCCTGGATGTTTTCTTAATGGCATACCTGAAGCCATCAACATATACAACAAATTCAGAGATGATGGAGTTCTGGTTTGGGGAGTTGCAACAGCCTTTGAAGATTTTGACAAAAACACGCTTGAAAATCTTATGCTTTTACTTAAAACTGGAGAGGTTATTGGAGACACAAAGCAGGCTTTGGGGCAATATGGCAAATTAGATGATAGTAAGCTTTCATACAAGATTCCTTTTCCCGTTGCAATGGATTCTCTTAAAAAAACCAATGGGGATATTAACGAAACAGGAACTATGGATTATATTTACAAACAGATTCCAGATTTTGATTCTAAGCCAGAGGATTACAAAAAACAAATTATTCAACAAGTTAAAGACTATATGAAATCAAAGAAATTCGAAGCAGAAACCTTTGAAATGTATTCTTTGCAAGGAACGCCTTCATCCATTATTGTGGATAGAAAAGGCATACTACGTGATGTTTCATTTGGCCAGATGGGAAACCTTGAACAAAGGATTCAATCTTTAATTAATGAATAATTTTTTCCTGATTTTGTTTAGAAATAAAATACCAAACATCGACATTGCCAAAACTAATGGTAAAACCTCGGAAAATTCTGGCAGATAGGTTGTTCCAATAATGTCAAGCTTGTGTGTACCATTACCAGGAAATTCTATTGTAATAAAAGAGATTTTTTCATTACTTTTTACATTAGGAAATATTTCTTTATCATTTAGAAAAAAGGTAAAATTTCCATTTATCAAATTTTTTGGAATCTGAAACTCTCCTAAGTTGTTTTTAACAGTACTTGATATGAAAACTGTCAGTCTTTTATCATCACTGTCAAATTCATAGTCTGTAATGTCATAACTCGAAGTAGTTTTTACCTCAAAATTGTATCCACCAGTTTCTATTGACAAGTCCTGAGCTAATCCAGTTTTTTCAGAAATTAGACCAAAGGCTGGTGGCGAAATAGCTATGACAAGGAAGATTATCACAAAAAAAATTGAGTTCAACTTTATGCTACACTTGGCAGAATTCTTTTACGAAGTTCTTTGTCCTTGTATATTCTTGGATGAGATGGATCAGCCAAAATAACTTCAAACCAGTAGTGAATTCCATCCTTGTAAATAAAATATGAACCCAAAAGTTTCATGTTTGGATATCTTTGTAAAACTCGTCTATCTGCAACTTTTTTCATGCTATCATCTGCCTTTATCCGTGTAACACCAAGATGTTTTGGCCTCCTACCGCCACGAGGTCTTTTTTTTCTCATACCTCCTGTTCCAACACGCATTCTAATTACAGTAATTCCCTGCTTTGCCTTGTAACCTAACCTTCTAGCCCTTTGAATCCGGCTTGGTTTATCAATTCTAGTAAAGGCATTCTGTTTTCTCCATTTAATGACCCTATTACGTAAATCTGGAGCATTGTCACGCCATAATTTCACCCACAGTTGATCCGTTCTAGAACGCATATAGCCACTAACAAATTCCCCTTAATATCTGTCACCTCGAAAATTGTACCACTAAATTATTTTGAAAAAAATATGATTAACAGTTTGTATCAAATGTAAAAAAAGAATGGAATTTAGAAAATTCTCTTATGGAAGGCGATTAAAACTGCTCCAACTGTTATTGCGGATATTACACCAAATATTGTCAGAAAAGAACCAACAGAACTTGTGACAGATGTTTCCTTTACTTTTACATCTTGACTAACTGATTCAAGAGGTGTGAAATCATGTTTCGGTTCAGAAATTGTGGGATTAAGACTTAGTCCGCTAAAACTTGATACACCAAATTCAGGATCTGCATAGGAGCCTGTGATCTTTATTTCTTCACTCCCGTAGGGGAATGAAATTGTAAGAGTCCTAACACTTGATGCTATTACTTCTTCATAAGCGGTATCTACTCCATCCACAAACACAACAAATTGGTTATCTATCTCAGTACCACGAATCTTTGCGTCGATAACTTTTCGTGGTAATTCAATTATCAAGACACTCTCTCTTTTTGTTTTCCCGAAGATTTCTGAAACTTCATCATAAACTTCTGTATCAATAGAGATTATCAGAGAATTAGAGTTTGACTCACTTTCAATATAGCTTACAAATCCGCCATCAATTTGATAATTTAGATTAAAATTGGATATTAAACCATTAACAACATGGACGTCAGTTGACACAAAATTGTTAAGCATACTTGGGCCTTGGGATGCAGTTATAACATAAGCACCATTTACATTCCATAACTTGGCACTAGTTTTAATTTTAGTCATATAATTGAAATCAGAATCTACAACTAGTTGATCAATACCAACTAGATTTCCATTTGGGGCAGTTACTGTAATTTCAACTGGTTCCATTGCTGTTCTAGGAGCGTGACCTGTAACCAGTATTGTTGAGTCATCCACCGGTTCAGCATTTATGGTAAACCTATCCCCAATGTCGGCAGAACCCGGTCCATCAATCAAATGAGTTCCAAAAGCTGAATTAGTGGTCCATAAAAGAGCAAAAGTAGTGATTGCGATCATGAGTAGCTTTGTTGTTTTATGTTTGTGAATTATATACACACAAAAAAATACGCATCTGTAAATTATAAGAACGGATATGTAATTTCTAAAAGTTACACGTATTCACTCTAATCTTAATAACACTCAAAAAGTTTGAACATATCAACTATTCCTACAATAATAGGGGCCGTTATTGATTTTAATTTGGTTCCATTCAGGTTACTTTAGGATTTTTGTCTACTACCCATGGCAATCAGACCAAAAATTAACATCAAAACAAATGCTATACCCAATGCAATTCCTCCACCTACAACAAAGTCTTTAGATATTGAAACTGGGCCGGTGAAAGCACTAGGTGAAACAACACAGACTCCGTCTTGAAGAATTGTTCCGGGACCACATTTTTCCTCCAAAACACAAACTCCACCCTTTAGAACAGTTCCGGGACCACATTGTGTTTTAGGTTTTTCCATTGTTTCTTTTTCCATTGTTTCTTTTTCCATTGTTTCTTTTTCCATTGTTTCTTTTTCCATTGTTTCTTTTTCCATTGTTTCTTTTTCCATAGTTTCTTTTTCCATAGTTTCTTTTTCCATAGTTTCAGATTCTCCAAATGATGTTCCTATAATTTCAACTTCCTCTGTTCCATTTGGTATTTCAATTCGAAGTGTTCTGCTTTCTAAAGTTGTATTTGTTTCTTCATAGTCTAGTTCATCAAAACCATCACCAAGAATTATGAATTCATCATCACTACCAGCAAAGGTTGCATCAAAAAAGTTTCTAGCAAATGTAATTGCTAAAATTCCAGGAGAGCCTGAAACTTCCACTTCTAAAATTAATGAGACAAAATCAAGGTCTGTCTCTGCACTTATGATTTCTACCCCTTCTGCATTAAAACTAACATCAACTGACGTTTCTTCAAGTTCAACGGTAAAAACTCCTGGAACCGCATATACGAATGCGGGTGA
>JADFLH010000046.1 GCA_022564515.1 Nitrososphaerota archaeon | reverse complement strand
ACCATTCCACCTGCTTCCATGTATTTTATCAACTCACTATTAAGAATTGAACCAGGCTCTTTTTGTAAATCCAAAAAAGTAAATCCAGGATATATTTTGTATAGTTCCGGATCAATTCTTTTTATCATTGCAAAAATTAATTCTATTGTAAGATCATATTCTTCTCTTAACTTTAAAGCCTTATTTCGAGCAGTAATGTCACCATCATAAATGGAATGAATCACAAGAGTAGCTAAATTTTGTTTTGTTAAATAAATGTGGAGTTTTTTATCATATTTTTGAATTGATTTATCACGTGAGTCTTTTGGTAATTTGGAATAATCAATATCTGAGTCTAGGCTTTTTTTAAGTGCATCTTGAAATTCTTTTTCTCCATGATCATCCAGAAATCCTTGCGCTACATCGAATGCATCGGGATTGATATGGTATTCAATTAGCTGTTTTCCTTGATCATCTCTTAATACGTATCCATCTTTAACCAATTGTTTTAGATGTTTATCGAATGTGACCCTACTAGTTTTACTACTTTTTTCTGTTCCTGATAGTATCTTTTCAAAACGATACTTACCCTCAATGATTGATTTTATTATGCCATCATATACATCCATGACCAGTATAGTCCACTATACTGGACATTATATCTATTGAACGTATCATGTCTGTGAGGTTTGATAAATGGAAAATAGGAAAACAATTGGCATTTCTCTTTCTCTTTTAGTCGTAAAAAAATTAGATTCTATCAGAGGCCTAATCCCGCGATCTAGATTCATCGAAGAAGCTTTAATGAAAACATTGGGTATGAAAAAATGACCGAACAAATCCTAAAGTGCTGTAATAATAATTCGAAATATCTTGTAAGATATAGGGTTGGCTCAAAATTTTATGTGTGTGAATCTTGTCTTACGTTAGATTATTGGTCTAGAGGAATTGAATCAAAAGAGGTGCTAAAATGAAAAACATCACTAAGAGAAAAGATAATGGTTCTAGAAAAGACACTAAAAATATGATTCTACCACAAAATGAACAGATCTCTACTTTGGTTGAGAAAGAGAAAGAGAGAGTGAGAGAGAGCGAGAGTGAGGATTATGTTAATGAATTGCAAATAAACCGGCAGAAGGAGGCTAGGTTTAGGCTCATGGTTTTTCATATGCTTCAGGAAAGTGAAAGACGCATGTGGCCAGAAAGCGATTTGGTCAATTCCTGTGCCGAAGAACTTGACTTTTCCCCTACAACAGCTAGGAAATACTTGGCAAAGCTGTGTTCAAGCAGAGGCGTTCTCAAGAGAATAGTAGTCAACAACATTAAACACATAACATTCAAGCTTGAAGGATTTTTGAAATAAATCCATGACGCATTACCCCACAATGCCCCTCTCTTATGACAGAAATACTGTCATCATAGGAATAGATAATGCCTCTAAATGACAGAGAAAAAGTAGTGATCGCCACTAAGGTAATGCGCTTCTCAGAGAAAGAAGCTATTGACTATCTAAAAGAAAAAGGCTATCAGATGAGCAAGAAGACATACTATCGAATTTTAAGACGAATAGCAGCAGATACCAAGAAACGACTTTTTGAAATCTGCAAAACCATGAAGGAACGCCACATGGACAGGATTGATGATGTTGAGTTTATACGAAGCCAACTTTTGGAAATTTTGCGAGATGATAAAACAAAGACAACAGATAAACTCAAAGCTCTACATGAACTCAGAGAATTGGAACCATGGATAACTGCATTCGATGAAGCTGCCCAAGGAGTACTAGAAGACTTTGTCAAAAACTTTGGAAAAGATCATGAGGATCAAATCCCAAACTTATCCACACTTGACGAGACAGAAAGTCAGGATATTGAGATCTAGACCTTAGCCTCCCAGGGATGCTAAAGTTACATTTTGACATCAAAAACACTACGAAAGATTTTGCTCTTTGACTATTCTTGCACAATATTCAAAACCATGACTCCTGTTGGCGAATCTTCCCTTCTTTACTTGTGATTCAACCCAGTTCAGGATTTCAACATCCACTGAGATAGCCGTTTTTGCCTTCGTATGACAAAGTTATACTGAGTATAATTTAAAATGGGTATTACTGAGTTATACTGGGTATAATGGATAATGATGCTTTGAAAAGGTACAGTGGGGATATATCCCCTCCAAGAACACGTCTATGGCATCTGTCACCAATATTTTTTGGAATGATAGGTATTATTGGGTTGGCAATAACTATGATTATGATTACTCCAGCTTTTGCTGAAACTGGAAACTCTTGTGATTTTTTCTGTTGGCTTGTAAATCTTTTTTCCTTTAATTTTGATTTCGTTGGCTTTGATTGTGCCAAACACTTTGATAAAATGACACGTTTTTACGAGTCAGAAGTAGAGGATAAACAAACCCAAAGATACACCATGCAGCTAATAGATTATACCACTGACATTGGAAGAACATTTCTAGATAATCGCTGTGCTGGAATGGTAAATGACTGGGCATACAAGAGTGACTTTGAAGAAGTAATCTGGCATAGTGGAATTGATTGGAATCAAGCAGCACAAGTGGAAAAATTATACCACCATGATATTGATTGTCCGGTTAATTATGATCCAATATGTACTGCAAAATGATTAATTCCTATTAGATTTTCCTGAAGCTACATCAATGGTTTTTTCAAAAATCAGGAGAGCATAACCCGCTGGGCTTTGTTTGGAGTTTACTCAATTGTTCCTGTTTGAAAAAAATTTAAAATTTCTGGTAATATTAAAGTCAAAAGAGTTGCGCCTAGAGCTACAGCTAAACCTATAGCTAATCCCACTGTTAATTTATTCCAATTTTCTAATTTACTTATTCGATTATCCAAACTCATAACTGAAACAGGTTGGCTGCCTACTAAATGAGCCCAATGTTTTGGACTTAAATGCATTTGGTTTTGATAAGTCTTTTTAGGTTCCTCAACCGATTTAGTAATTGTTGAAAAAATTATCATGAATACGTCATCTTTGTACTCTAACGTTAATGGTTTCGGGCCTGCATTGTATACAGAAAATATTATAATTCCATTATATCCTGGATCGACATGAAACCCAGATATGTTAATTAACCCACCAGATTTTTTTCCAAACCTCATTGAAATAAGTCCTATCAAATCTTTTGGGACGTATATTATTTCATGAGTGGTCAATAAAGCAAATTCACCAGAATTTATCGTAAGATAGGGATTTTCTTCAGATAATTTTTTAGCATGTTTTTCGCCGGATAAGAAATATTCTGCACCCAATCGTAGGTCAATGACTACTCCATTCTTTGATTCCTGAGTTTGCAACTTTTTTATAACATCTTCAGGGGATTCACCATTAACTTTAAAAATTGGATGCTCAGGGGTATGTTTCTTAATAATATCGGATATGTGTAAAAATCCACCATCTACTTTTTCAGCCAAATCAGTATTTAGTAATTCAATCAAAAGTAAAAAGTTTCATGTTTTGGAAAATTGGGTCATCATATAGTTACCTCATCTTTAATTTCCTTAGAAATTTGTTTTTGAATTTTTTTTGTTCTACCAAAATCTTAAAATGATAAGGATGAGTCTGAACTTTATGGTAATAAGAAGACCACCGAGCCAAGTCATTTGGCAAAAAATTAAAAAAAATAATGAAGCAACAGCACATTTGGCTTATTACTACAGTAATCAAAAAACAGAATTTCCTGTTAGAGATGTAGCAAAGAAATGGGATAATAAATCCGATCCCAATATTGAAACTAAATCATATGGTATGTTTTCTACTTGTATGCCACCTGCAAGAAAAAATATGGTAAAGAGAGGTGATTCGTATATTTTCTTTTTTACAAGACGAAATAAACAACGTATACTTACAGGATACTATGAATTAGACAAATTTGTACCTACAGGGATTACTCCAACCCGAGGAGGTAAACCAAGTAAATTCAAAGACATTGCCCTTTTAGCGAAACGAACTCACTTTGTAAGGGATGGTATTCCTTTTACCGGTAAAACATGGAGTAAAATCAAATCAAAACATATTCATGAAAATGAGATTAAGGGTTTTGGTCCACGAGATTTTGTTAATGTTGATGCAAAAATGACAAAAAAATTAAAAAAATTATTGGATGAACAAAAAGATATCACTGCTGAATATGTTAAGGAAATACACAATTTGGAAAATATCAACAAGGAAAACCACGGTAAGAAATATCCAACGTGGAAACGAAACAATGGATTTACAACAAAAGATTTTGGAGATTTTGTCCAATGATGGTAAGTAAAATTTCCAAAAGTGTTAAGACTAAACCTACAAAGAATGCACAGCCCAAACCTCCAAAAAAAGAAGAACTTAAACTTCCGAAATATGCACACATATGGCAATGTACAAACTGTGAGGATACTATTCGAGGCCAAATGTGCCAATTAAAACACTGTGAAAATTGTAATTTTGTAGGTACGTTTGTACGAATTGATTAGAAAATGGGTCGATTGATAACCCTACAAAACGAACAATTCAAGCATGATCAAGACTATCATCGAGATATTTTGTATATGTCACATCAAGAACGATTCAAGCATGATGCTCTTCACTATGGAAAATATTCTGGACGCCTTGCACAACTACTAGTTGAGAAATCAAGTAGTGATCGTATTAGAAATGTTGTAAAAAAGACACTTGTTGATACTTTCATTATTGTTCTTCATTCTGCAGAAATGTTACATATGGAATTAGAATCATTTTTGAAAAATAAATTAGAAATTGATAGAAATCTTTCAGTTACAGAACTTACTGAAATATTAAAAGAAAACTCTCCAGATTTGTATGCAACACTAAATGTAACCGATGAAAAAGACAAAATCCTGAATTTGATGTTAAAGCTCACCGTCATTGGTGGATCCATGCAAAAAGCTGCAGAAGAATTAGATCATATGGTTGGAATTCCAGGAGAGGATATTAGAAACTGGACTTGTGATTTGCTAATTATTCTGTTGCTTGCTGGGAGTGTTTGGAGCGTGGATTACGAACGAGACGTACGTAACAGATGGGATGATATTGCGAAAAAAACAAAATTCCGACCTCAATAATAATAATCAATGGCAAACAACTTTGAAAAATACTGTGAAGTAGAAAACAAGGTCTTTGAAGATTTGTTCTCGCTTTCTGATGTAAAAATCAATCAAGCTTCTGGATTGGATAGTTTTATTTTAGAAGAATTTACCAAAAAACGTTTAGATTTTCATTCTTTAGAATTATCATTTGAAACCTATGCAGGTATAAATGATGTAGAACAAGAGGTAATCCAGTTTAGTTGGCCAATAATCCAAAATCATCTTTCAAACTTTCCGATCGATTCGCCAGACTATTCTTCCATAGAGCAAAAATTGAATCAGGCAACCAAAAAAACAGAACAAGTTACTAAAGTTTTAGAATCCCTAAAAAGATTGCATGAAATTTCAAAACACGCTTTAGAATCAAATGTTAGAGGTCTCGAAGACGATATTGATAAAAAGATTGGATATGTTGGGGAACTTTTTTCCTACCTTTATGCTAGAGATATACAAAAAGCTGATTGTTTATACCACAAACTAATTCTTGATAACCCAAAATCTTTTAGACAGGGATTAGACCTTTTAACAGTAATTTTTGATAGTGACTCAGACAAAGACCAAGTTCATTTTTGGGAGATAAAAGGTACACAAAAAAACTTTGATACCCAAAGAAATAACATAATTACGTGGTTCAATCAGCCCGGGGACAAACACCTGACTATGGCTATTGAAGCTGCAAAAATGCAATGGAAAAATGAATATCCTAAGGTGTATGAAAGAGCAATAAAGGCATTGTCACGGTTTCAAATACAAGAAAATAATTTCAGATATGTTGGCTCTATTACAATTGATCAGAACCTAAAACCTACAGATGATGCGATCAGAAAATTCAAAAAAATAAATGCTAATAAAAATAACAAACATTTAATCATTTTAAAAACAGAGAAACTTTTAGAGCGCATAGAAATGGTGTATGATACGATATGCAAAAAGTAGGAACCTACATTTCAACATCTGTAAAAGCAGCTGCTAATTCCTTTTTAGGAAAAAATGAAATAGAAAATCTTAAAAAGTTAGTAGATTCACTAGAAAAACTCTACATTTTCAGAGCTCTAAATGTAAATCCTGAAGTGGGAGATGAAGATGCAGCTAAAAAACTGGTACAAATTGTTATACCGCTAGAAAGTCAGCTTTATCATTCCACGGCTGAGAATGAAGAGGATTTAATCCGGGGTTTTTCTCTTATTGCATCAATATTTGAATACGCAGCAAAAATTGAGCCTGACCAATCAAAACGAAACGAGTTTTGGTTACGTTCCAGCTTAGCATATCTTCATGGAAAAAAATCTGCAAATTCCATAGTAACTGCAGGTAAATATGAACAAACTGCCATATCTGATGACAAAGACCTTAACACTGATGTAACTAGACTAATTCTTTCTTTTTTGTCTAGAGATGTCAAGCAATCCTTAGAACAAGCTATATCCCTAATAGTAAAAACAAATGAAGAATTAAAACCAGATGAGATTGATTCTATTGAACGACAATTCAATTTACAAGGACAATTGGAATTAGCGTCCTCGCTTAGAGATGCCTTATTGTTTCTCAAATATGGCGAACAGTCATGCTTCAAAAGTTGGAAACGGCATATGGAATTATCCATTAATCATTTTCAAAGATCTCAGGATGATTATTTAGTATGGCTTACATCAAGACTGGAAAAATCAATTAAAAGCTTATTAGATAATTCATTATGGAATTTAACCTCACTCATTCCTGAACAAATAATTAAAGCATTCACTCAAAATGAAGAAAAACCAATTTATGATTTGTGGGACAGTCAAGTTGTTGCTTTAAAAAACATTATTTCTAAAGGATCAAAAAGACATCATTCGCTAATAATGCCAACAAGTTCTGGCAAAACTCTTGTTGCAACAATCATTGCGGCAAAACAGCTTTTAGAAAAACCTGGAAATTGTTTTTACATTACTCCATACCGAGCATTGGTTTCTGAAGTATCTCAATTCATGAACAGATACTTACCAGATTTAGGTTTGAAAATTAAACATTTACCTGGAGAATATGATGCTATTCCTGAACTAGAAAATTTTATTGCAAAGGATGCACGAATTTTTATCTTAACTCCTGAAAAACTAGACCTTTTGTGGAGGCAAACTGATCAACGAATTAAAGATTCATGTATATTCATTTTTGATGAAGTACAAAATGTTATAGAAGAAGGAAGAGGATTACGTTTAGAACTTCTAATAAGCAGAATTAAGAAAACGTATGGGTATTTTTCCAGAATTATTTTACTTAGTGCTGTCATACCAGAAAATAACGCGGTCAAACTTGTGGAATGGTTAGGAACAAAGAATTCAGAAAAATCTTTCATCGAATGGGCACCCACTAGGGGATTTCGAGGAATTTTCTATAGACTAAGAAAAGAAGACTATAAGGGAAATTTAGTCTATGTGGACAAATTCCACATTAACTCAATATTACCTCCTGATCAGAATGCTACTAGACGTCAAGAAACAATGGAATTGGTCTTGAAATATCAAAAACATCTTGGTCCTGTTTTGGTTTATTGTAATAGTAAAGATGAAGCACAACGTATGGCCGAGTTAATTTTTCAAAATTTATCTCAAAAATCAAATAAAGAGTTAGACGAAGCATCAGAATATGTAAAATCATACACTAGCTCAGACAGTATTTTACCTCTCATGTTAAAATCTGGGGTTGCTTATCATCATGCCAGTCTTTCAAATACGGTAAAGTCTACAATTGAAAAATTGGGACGAGATGGTAAGTTAGATGTACTGTGTTGTACCAGTACTCTGGCAGAAGGCGTGAATTTGAATGTTGGAACTGTTATTATTAGTAGTGTGTATCAGGGTGGAACTTCAATGGAGGGGATGCGTTTACAGAACTTAGCTGGAAGAGCAGGCCGTGCATTAAAAGACACAGAAGGTCATGTCATTCTAATGGATTCTGGATTTAATCAAATATTCACTGAAGAAGAATTCATCCGATTCCAATCTAGATTTTATCAGTATATGCTTAGCATTGTTAATGACACTACATATTTGGAGGATGTAGAAGTAATAGAGTCTGATCTTCTGGCAAGATTTTACAAAAATGAAATTTCACAAGATAATGTAGATGAAAGTTCTAAGGAATTACTCACATCTACATTATTTTACAACCAAGCAAATGTTGATGAATACAGAATGACTCTAAGTCGATTGACAAATGACATGAAAAGGATTGTTAACATTCCAAACCTAAAAGGAATTCAATTGAAAGTTTTTGCTGAAACAGGACTTGGTTTAAAACAGTGTCAGCAATTAGATGACAAAGCAAAACACATAGAACCTACTTCGTTAAAATTCCGTCAACATGGTTCTTTAAACTGGTCACAAATTCAAGATATAATTTCTTTCTGCATGTTAGAAAAACCAAGATTCAGTGGAAGGATTCTTCAAAATATTGAAAATAAAATGGAGATAATAAAAAATTGGATATTAGGAAAACCAATAATTGAGATTTCCAAACAACAAGGATTCTTAGACACTAAATCACTAAACAACCTGACTAACTTTTTGTATGGTTATGTAGCGGACGAATTATCTTGGGTAAATTCAGCATTCATTAAATTAATTGATGCCAATTTTTCAGATAATCCCTCCAAACTGCAGATTGACTATGAATACTATCTTCTTCCAAGTTATCTAAAATATGGTGTCAACAATCCAGGCGGACTCCTACTTTGTATGGCAGGGCTTGAAGATAGAGATCTCGCAAATCAACTTTCTCAAAATTCACCTCTGTTAAAAGACAAAAATAATTGGATTAACATAATTAGCTGGGTTCTTGGGCAAGAGGGAAAAGAATTAGAAAAAGTCCACCAAAATCTTATTTCCAACATTAGTGTGTTTTCGATTCCATTAGACAAGTTTATTGGAGAAACTGGGAAATGTGAAGTAAATGATTTAGGTCAAATTTATCAAAATGACAAAATGGTTAGTACAATAAGGAGTGAGCATCTTCCTTTGATTAAAATATTAAAAAGAAGAAAATGTGCAACGATTTCCATTACTAAAAATGGTAATTCACTTTTACAAATTATTCCTGCTTAGAAATTATTTTCTCGATTTTTTTAAAATATTTAAAATATTTTTTCTCATTCATCCTTTGAGCACCTCCACCCCTGATAACAAAAGCAGGATGCCAAAGGGGAAGGACTGAAAATTTCTGCAATTTCTTAATTTTTCCAAAATTCTTTCCATTAAAATCATTACCAAGTACAAATTTTGTGGCTGGAAGGCCAAGTGTTACAATTAATTTTGGTTTGATAATTTCAATTTCTTTTGTTAAGTATTCCATGCAATTTTTTATTTCAGGATTTGTTGGCGAGCGATTTGTATCATCAGGATTTCTTGGATTACATTTCACTATGTTAGTAATGAAAACTCCTTTAAGAGATGGATTTTCTGATTCAGGAGCTGATAGATTCAAACCAACTTTGTTTAACATTTTTTGTAAAAATATACCGCTTCGGTCTTTAGTAAATGGTACACCAGTTATATCGGCACCAAATCTTCCTGGTGCTTCACCAACAATGAGAACTTTAGCTTTAAAATCTCCATATCCTGGCACCGTCTGAGTTCTTGATTTTACTAATTCTTCACATAAAAAACAATTGGTAATTTGTGAATTTAATTTGAAAATTTGTTTTTCTTTTGATACATATGCAGCAGCTGGAATTTGCGCCAAACTAATTACTCGAGCTCTCTCCATGCCCCAAGTTGGTTCTCAGGCATGGGTATTTTAGGATTTTTGATTCATTTGGATCTATATGATCAAAAAAGATCATCCCCATAGCTGTCATTTTAGATCGCAACTACATTGTTAAGGGCAAATTTTGAGTTTACGTAATGTTTTTTCTTTTAATTTAAGGAATCCCTATCAGAAATCAAATAAAGTAAAATATTGTAGTATATCTTGACAGATTCGATTCTATGAGAAACTCTGGAACCCCAAAAAGTACGCTACAGTATCTAATCCCATCAGATTCAAACAATTCGGCCCAAAATAATATCCAACTTAGTAGCCGAGTCCCGTGATGTATTATTGAAAATTATTTTTTGCCCAAATCTGGTTCAAGCCTTAACAGAGTATGGCTTTGAATATTAGCTAAGTTTCACTAGTTGATCATCTAAAGAGTTTAAAATATCATCCAATTTCTTACCATGATTAGCAAGAATTTCATTAATCTTCTTTAATATCTTCTCAATGGAAGGAGGATAAGGGTCATCAATTCCTTCTTCTCTAATTTCATCATAGATCTTTTTTTGTATCATGAGGTTATTGATCCG
>JADFLH010000045.1 GCA_022564515.1 Nitrososphaerota archaeon | reverse complement strand
ATTAATGCCAAGACCGTTTTTGTAATCAAGCTAAATTATGCCTCGAAGAATCTGTATTATCTTTTCTGCTATAACATTTGCAGCTAAGGACTGAGCTTCTTTTGTCTGGGCCCCTATGTGAGGAGTCAAAATCACATTGTCAAGAGTGGCAAGTTTATTTTTTATTGCAGGTTCGTTTTCAAATACATCCAAAGCAGCTCCTCCCAAGTTTCCGTTTTTCAATGCTTCATAGAGTGCTTCTTCATCAATCACCCCCCCTCTTGAAGTATTAATGATTTTAGCAGTCTTTTTCATCAATGATAATTTTTTTGCATCAATCATATGATGTGTAGAATCAAGCAACGGAACATGTAAAGAAACATAATCCGAACTTTGAAGAAGTGTATCCAAATCTGTCTTCATCAATCCAACATCCTTTGAAAATTCTTCATCGATTGGTATTACATCAAAACCAATTATGTTCATGTGAAGACCTTTTGCTAATCTCCCAAGTCGTTTACCAATATTTCCTAATCCAATTATTCCAAAATATTTTCCTTTTAGTTCAGTTCCTACGAGTTCATTTTTTAACCATTCACCATCTCGGATTCCTCTATCACCTATTGTAATTTGTCTTGCAAGTGCAAGCATAAAACCCAAAACAAGTTCAGCAACAGAAGTCATTGCTGCTTCAACTGCATTGATAACTCTAATGTTCTTTGCTTTTGCAGCATCTAGGTCAATGTTATCTAAACCAACTCCTACTCGTGCAATAATTTTACAGTTGTCTGCTTTTTCAATTAGTTCCTTTGTTAGTGTAGTCCTGCCTCGAACAATGATGATGTTGTATTGTGCAATCTTTTCTTTAATTTGATCAGGAGTGATTTGTGGTTCGTATGTAATTTTCAAACCATTTTCTTTGAGAACTTTGTTTATTATTGGATCTACTTCATCGCAAATTAAAACAGACTCATTAAAGCTCATGAAAGGCTGACTTTACTTACTGAATATAATCATTATGAGGTTGTAAAAAGAAAAAGAGAAAAAAAGGAATTTAGATTCCTAGTTCTGCTGCTATTTCGGCTGCACGTTCATCAGTGTACAATCCATGCAAGTTAACCTTTGGATGTTCAATACTTTGTGATGAGTATGGTGGGATTGCGTCACTTGGATTTCCAAGTAAATATGCATATGATGGAACAGGTGGATCTACTTCTAGTTGTGCATTCAATCCAAATGGATCTCCTACCACAAATACTGTAGCTGCACCTGTGTAGATTGCAGCATAATCATGGTTGACTGCTGCATATACCCCTGGTTCATCAAACACCATATCGACAATCATGTTCTGAGAACCACCAAGTAACCAAGTTTCAGTGGCTGCTGCTTGAACTCTATTTCCTTGAACGACTCTGTCAATAATTTCGCCAACAACGTGCCAGAATACTGGTTCATTGCCTTGATTCTCTATAAAGATTCTAACATGTTGACCAGCCTCAACAAAGAGTAGTTGTGACTGGTATTGTTTCAAGTCTGCAGAGTTCCATGGTTGTGCTACAAATATGTTCTTGTTAGCATCACCCAAGATGAGCTCGTTGTGGGTCTCATTTGGAACATATCCAAATTGGAATCCGTTTACAACAGTTGCAGTGTTTGCATGTTTGAACATTTTTGTTGCATCATAGTTGCCCTCGTCAGTCAAGTACAATTGATTGTACTGTAACTGGAACTCCAAGGCATCGGGACTAAGGAAAGTTCTGTCTTTTACTACTTTACCGCCTGAAAATGCTGTCTTTTCTACCATTAGTTTCTTGTATCCATCAAGTGGATCAACGATGGTGATGCCATACATGCCTGAAAGTACATGTTGGTCCATACCAACTAGGTTGACTCCTGAACAATGGTATTTGAATACACCAGCTGACTCTGCAATAAAGCAGAAGGTCTTTGATTCTCCTGGCATAACTGCACCATAGTTTGGAATTGCAGAAATTTGTGCAGCGTGCATATCATTTCCGTGTCCAGTTACTTCGTCAGTTGGAATTGTGAGTGTCATCTTTACGACATCACCCTGTGTGACTCTGAGTGTTGGTCCTGGAACCTGTTGATTAAAGGTCATTGCATTGTAGGTTTTGCCACCCATGATAGGCAGCTCCACACTTTCACCAGTAAGGTCAAAGTTGTGAACCATACGACCAGATGCTTCAAGTGCACCACAATCAGTCTCTGCAAATGCTTTAGGCATTACAAGTTTTAATCCACCCATTGCTCGGATCTGGTCCATCACATCAATGTCTATTTTGGAGACATCAAATGATTGTCCAACGATCTGAGTTTGTGTGTATGTGCTTCCGAATAGCGTTGCGCCTATTACTGCAACTGCAGCAATAGTAAATATCATACTGTAACGCTTATTCATTGGGATCTGAGATCATTTCTCAGTATATAATAGCTGCCTTTAGATTCTGAAAATGAGTGTATGAAACTTTTAGAAAAAGAATGAATACTAGTAAAAAATATCAAAATCGGAAATGAAGTTTAGAACTGACAAAGATTCTCTGGGTAATGTAAAAATTCCAGCTGATGTATATTATGGACCATTTACTGGAAGAGCACTAAAACAATATCATGTTACAGGAACCACAGCACATACTAATTTAATAAAATCGTTTGTGATGATAAAACATTCAGCAGCAATTTCAAACATCAAGTTAGGTGCCATTGACAAAAAACGTGGCCGGGCCATTGTTCAGGCATGTGAGAAAATCTTATCTGGAAAGTACCTTGACCAATTTGTAGTAGATGCAATCAATTCTGGAGCTGGTACTGCATTTAACATGAACACAAATGAGGTGATAGCAAATGTTGCTCTTCAAGTATTACATAAAAAGAAAGGACAGTATCAATTTCTTCATCCAAATGATCATGTAAACATGTCACAGTCTAGCAATGATACCTTTCCAACTGCAATGCACATGGCAGTTTTGATGAACTTGAAAGAAACCATACTTGCAATTGATGTTTTTATAAAATCATTAAATAAAAAAGCTAAACAGTTTTCTTCATACAAAAAAATTGGAAGAACACATCTTATGGATGCCCTTCCTGTAACTTTAGGAAGCGAATTTGCGGCATATGTTACATCAATTTCCAAAGCACGCACTTCAATTGAAAACGCAAAAAAAGAATTAGAGTATGTAGCACTTGGAGGAACTGCAGTAGGTTCAGGTGCCAATACTCCCAGAGGATATAGAAGAATTGTGCTTAGAGAGCTGGCAAAAATTTCAAAGTTGCCACTAAAACCAGAACGAGACATGCAACATGCTTTACAAAGTAATTTTGCAGTAGCTAATCTCTCAGCTACTCTTAGAAACTTGGCTTTAGAAATTAACAAACTTACAAATGATATCAGATTGATGGCATCGGGTCCAATTGCTGGCCTTGCAGAAATTGGAATTCCAGCAGTTCATGCTGGCTCTTCGATTATGCCAGGCAAAGTAAATCCCTCCCTTGCAGAATGCATGAACATGATATGCTTTAACATAATTGGAAATGATACTACAGTTGCACATGCTGTTCAAGGGGGTCAGTTTGAATTGAATGTAATGTTGCCAGTAATGTTAAAATGTGTTTTAGAATCTACTGACATGTTGAAAAATTTCTTGCCAATCTTTTCTGCAAACTTAATTGATGGACTTACAGCAAACAAGGAAAAATTACAAAAAGATATTGAGAAAAGCCCGGTAATTGTTACATTACTAACTCCAAAAATTGGTTACCTTAAATCAGCTGAATTATTCAAAGAATCACTAAAAACAGGTAAGACTATCAGAGAAATTGTAGTTTCAAAAAAACTTTTGACAAATAATCAAATAGATTCTCTTTTTAGATAAAACATGGCAAAAATTTGGGTAGAAGCATATGGTTGTTCTGCAAGTTTTGCAGATTCAGAGATGATTTCAGGTCTAATAGTTAATGGTGGCCACACACTTGCAGACAGCGCTTTTGATTCTGACTTGAATCTTATTGTTACTTGTTCAGTTAAAGATGTCACAGCAAACAAGATGATCTACCGCATAAAGTCACTAAAGTCTAAACCATTGGTGATTGCTGGCTGTTTGCCAAAGGCAGAAAGACATACCGTAGAAAAATTTTCAGAAAAGGCAAGTCTTTTAGGCCCAAATTCTTTGCGAAGAACGCTAGATGTAGTCAATTCAACTTTGAGGGGAGAGAGGAAAGTGGAACTTGATGATGTTGATTCCTCTAAAGTTGGCCTTCCCAAGATTAGAATAAATCCTGCAATTGGTATAGTAGAGATTTCAAATGGGTGTATGAGTGAATGCACTTTTTGTCAAACCAAACTTTCTAAAGGCAATTTAACAAGTTACAGAATTGGCGATATTGTTAGACAAGTTAAAAAAGAAATTTCAGAAGGGTGTAAAGAGGTATGGTTAACCTCAACTGATAACGGTTGTTATGGTTTTGATATTGATACAGATCTACCTTCACTAATAAACTCAGTTTGTGAGATTCAAGAGGATTTCAAAGTAAGGGTTGGAATGATGAATCCGATGTATATGCCTAGGATTCGTGATGGTCTTTTAAAATCATTTGAAAATGATAAAGTCTTCAAGTTCTTACATGTGCCTGTACAAAGTGGGAGTGATAAGGTTCTTAATGATATGAAGCGAGGCCATACAGTTAAGACTTTTAGAGATGTTTCAACAAAATTTAGAAAAAAATTCCCACATTTCACAATTTCAACAGATGTTATAGTTGGCTTTCCTACTGAATCGAAGGAGGATTTTGAAAAAACTGTTGACCTCATAGAAGAAACAAAACCCAACATAGTTAATCTTTCAAGATACAGTCAAAGGCCTGGAACTGAAGCAGCAGAGTGGAAACAGATTCAAGTATCAGAAGTTATGCGTAGAAGCAAAATAATTTCTGATCTCATTGAGAGAATTTCTTTAGAAAATAATCAAAAATGGATTGGGTGGAAGGGCAAGGTATTGTTTGATGAAAGAGCTGAAAGTTCTGTAAAAGGAAGGAACTTTGCTTACAAACCAATATTTGTGGAAGACCACATAGGAATTGGCGAAATTCATACTGTTAAAATAATTGAAGCTAAAACACATAGCATTCTTGGAAAGATCGTTAGCTAAAATTTTTCGATCTGAAATTTGATTTCCACTACGTGAGAAGGTTTTTTATCCAAATTATAGAATAGATAGAAATGAGTTTTGAGTTAAGTGAGCCAGTTCTAATAGTTGGTTTAGGTGGCGTAGGCTCAAAGATTGCAACAAAGGCCTCAAAATTACTCAATTCAAGCTGTCTAATTGTGAGCAATGACCAAAATGACATTCCTACAGGGAGTCACTCAATTCACATTTCAACAAAACCAATTCTAAATCCATCAATTCATCTTATCAGAGGATTTGCTATGCAATCTGAGACTCATATTAGGAATGAAATTTCTGAATATTCCACTATAATCATTATGGCAAATCTTGCAGGAAAGTCAGGAGCTGCAATGGCTCCAGTAATTTCACAAATTTGCAAAGAATCTAACAAAAACATACTCTCCTTCGCAATAATGCCTTTCAAATATGAAAAAGACCGAATTTTTAATTCAGGCATTTCACTAAAAAGACTCCAAACCAATTCTGATTGTACTGTGATAATTGATAACGATGCTTTTCTCGATAGTAACCCAAATTTATCAACTAAAGTTTGCTATGAAATTACCAATTCTGCAATTATACATGTGATAAATTCCTTGAAAGGAACATCAATTCATGAGGAAACTCACATGTTAACATCAAGCAAAGAAGACTCTGACTTGGAAAATTCATTAAAAGATTCAATGAAAATGCTTTACGAAAGTGCTCCTCCAAACAGTATAAAACGTTCAATTATGTATGTTATGGGAGGAGCAAACGCACCTATTGGGATCATAAATACCATTTCTAACCTTTCTAGGAATGTTTTGAATGAGGAAGGTACACAAGTTGACATAGAGATTGTTTCTTCTGATGAATCTAAAGTTGTAATGTTATCCTCCATTCAAGGTGAAACAAAATTCCACAAATATGATCCTCTTGGAACAATTCCAAATGAGGACACTTTAGATTGGGAAGAAGCTGAATGCAGTATTAACTGCGATTTAGATTTGTATCAATTAGAATAAATTTAGTTTTTAACTAGATTTCTTTCTTTGGTTTTTCTGTAGTTTCCTTTGGTTCTTTCTTTGGTTTTTCTGTAGTTTCCTTTGGTTCTTTCTTTGGTTTTTCTGTAGTTTCCTTTGGTTCTTTCTTTGGTTTTTCTGTAGTTTCCTTTGGTTCTTTCTTTGGTTTTTCTGTAGTTTCGATTTCTTTCTCATATAGAGATACTAGCACAAAACCATCGTCTGTTTTTGTCATTTTTACCTTAATTTTTCTTGGTGGACGCCTAATTCCTCTCTTCCAAATTTGGTGTGATAAATCTTGGTCAATCTTAACGTCATCAACTTTCATGTGATGACGAGCAAATTCTCTAATCATGTTAATTGCTCTAACAGCTCTATGCTGTGATTGTGAGAGTAAAACTTTGCCCAAGTTAATTGTATAAACTCTCTCAAGTTCTTGTGACAACTAACCCACCTCTACGTCAGTTTGTCTCCAAGCTCTGCGTTTTGGGTTGGTTCTTACTGAACGCCTAGTTTTAAGAATTACCCATGCAGGAACCGGTGAGGTTTGCTTCTGTTTTTTTATCAGTCTAATTTTCCTGGCAGATGATTTACGTGCAGCCATAAAAATTCAGGCTGAGTAAGCTCTTTTTAAATGAATCTCAAACTCAAATTTTGAAAGCTCAGAAATCTTGAATTATGTTATTTTTTTAAGTATATCAAAAATTTGTTTTAAAATTCTTGCCGATGCTCCCCATACAAGATAGTCTTTGAAATTGAATGTGTGCATTTCTTCAATTGATTGGTGATTAGGATCTTTATCATCAGCAAGTGTTTTTAAAAATGGTATTAATGGAATATGCAAAATTGTGTCAATTTCTAAATTCTGTTTAAGTATTGACAGGTTGTCAATTACTGCTATAAATGGAGTAATCATATAACCTGAATTTCTAGTTGTGACTGGTTTTAATTGGCCCATAATTTGTTCCGGTTTTATTTCAAGATTAATCTCCTCCCTAGTTTCTCTTATTGCAGTTTCTAAAAGATCCTTATCTTTCTCGTCCCATTTTCCGCCAGGAAATGAAATTTCCCCAGCATGTAATTTTAAAATTTCAGATTTTTTTGTCATTAATATTTTTGGTTCCAAACCATATATCACTACCAAAACTGAGGAAGGCTTTGTTGTTCCATCAAGTTTTAGTTTTAGAGACAAATCACTTGACAAACAAGACCTTATTTCTACCAGATTCAACAATAGATTAAAAGTTTCAATTGTTTATTGAATTTATCATTCAACAGTTTTAACCGTGTTAATTTGAAAATCCTTCATGACTGTACGGTACGAGATAAATCCTCCAAAGATGCCTGAAGATAAAATGCTTTCAGATAATGACTTGAAAAAATTACTTGATAAATTAAAAAAAAGAATCGCTGAGCTAAGTAAGAGTTGCAATGGAATTCACATAACGGATTCAGTTTTAGGAATAAAAAGAATATCACCAATTACAACTGGCGAAATAATTCGTAAAAATCATCATAATCTAAGGATAACTGTTAGTTTACGTGTAAGAGACAAAAGTCTATCTGTGATTGAAAAATCTGTTAGGGATGCCATAGAATTTGGGTTTGAAGGAATTTTAATACTAAAGGGAGACGAGACAACTGAAAATCCAAAAGACTCTGGGTTGATTCCAAGTCAGGTTGTAAAACACCTAAAGAAATTAGGTTTAGGTAACAAAATTAATCTATTTCTCTCATTACCGGTTAATCCCAATTTTAATAAAATCCAAAAGAAAATTGATTCTAAACCTGCCGGTTTTATCACACAAGTTGTAGAGTCAGTGGATCAAGTTTCCAGAATTGTGAATGGATTGAAAACACATAACTTCAAAATTATTCCAATTATTTTATTTCCCTCTGACAAGAATTTAAAATCCGCCGAATTTTTAAAGTTGGATTGGTCAAATTATAAAGAAAATGTAATTGACTTTATAGAGAATGTTCACAGCCTAACAGGAGACATTCTAGTTACATCTCCAAATGATTTTAAAGGGGCCCAAATGGCCCTAAGTAAGTTAGCAATTTGATATCATCTTATACCCTAGGCATCTTTCCTAGGTCCGAAGAACTTATTGAGGCAACAAGAAAGCATACATCAAATCTCTCATCTCTTTTCCTAAAAGAAACCAAAGAATACATTTCACTGCAAAAAAAAGCAAAGTTGGGTTACGTGTCTGACCCACTCCTAAAATGGGATGACATATTCAGACCATTTGCACAGTTAAAATCAGTAAAATTTGCGGCCTTAAATAGAATTTATGAGATGAATACCTTTTACAGAAGATTATTTTTTAAAAATGGAGTTAAAGGGGGCGGAAATATAGTAAAATCAAACTTGGCCATTTCTCTTTTACCAAAAAATAGAACTGTTTGCCTTCCAGAACCCTACACATTTGCAGACAGGCATCTAAGCCCTAAAAACAAAAGTAAAGATGAGTTTGTAATCGAGCTTGCAAAGATGCTTCGAAAGGAAGCACTAACACTAGTTAAAGCAGGGTTTAAGCTAATCCAAATTATCGGACCTTCCATTGCATATAATATCAATAAAGTTGATTTAGATTTGGTTAAAGAAGGCTTAGACATACTTACCCGCGATGTAAAAGCAAAAACTATTCTCCATTTTTATTTTGGGGATGTATCCAAAAAAATTGAGAGGCTCTTAGATTTGCCAGTTTCTGGATTAGGATTTGATCCTACCAGTACACCAGTAGCTTCCATCAAAAAATATAATTTTTCTGAAAAATCACTTGCGATTGGGATGGTGGACTCTTACATGACAAAAGTTGAAAACAAAAAGAAATGCATCTCAGAGATGAACCAAATTGTGTCTAAAACCAAACCAAAAGATGTTTTCGTGACTACAAATTTTGACTTGGAGTACATACCAAAAGAATTTGCGCAAAAAAAAATATTAGTACTTGGAGAAATTGCAAGGGGAATAAAATATGTCTAAATTATTTCCCACACAAGAAATTGGTAGTCTTAGAAAACCTTCATCGTTACTTAGTTTAGTAAAAAAACCTGGCATTTCTGATGAGGAAAAAGCCAAAACAAGAAACGATGCAGCTCTTTTAAACATTCGAACCCTTGAAGAGACAGGACTTGACATAATTTATGATGGCGAAGTTCGAAGAGTTGAGATGTATGAAGAACCTGTACGATATATTGATGGTTTTGATTTTGCTGGAAGAGTAAGATCATGGGATAACAAGTATTACAACAAAGCACGAGTTACTGGTCCAGTCAAGTTTAAAGGAAATTTTCACGAGTATGAATTCAAATTTGTAAGAAAAAATTCTAAAAAAGAGATCAAAGTGCCAGTTACTGGAGCCTACACGCTAGCGGATTGGTCTTACAATGAACATTACAAATCAAAAGAAGAATTGATTATAGCTTTGGCAAGAAATGTTCTTAGACCTTTGATTAAGGATTTAGTAAAGTTAGGTGCAAAGATCGTCCAGATTGACGAACCAGCAGGAACATCGCATCCTTCCGAAATGGATATTTTTAAAGAATCTATTAACGAGTCAGTAAAAGGAATTAACACAAAAATCGTAGTTCATGCCTGTTTTTCAGGAAATGACTACAAAGTATTGGCACCACAAATGTCAGAAATAAAAGCACAACAGTATACATTGGAGTTTGCAAACAGAGATGCTTGGAATTTAGGCACAAGTGAAAAAACAAGAAAAGGTTTTCAGGTTTTGAAACTTTTCAAGGAATATGGATACAAAGGAGAAATTGGGATAGGAGTCACTGATGTGCATGTTGATGAGATTGAATCACCACAACTTGTACGAGACAGAATTTTGTTTGCTGCCAAGGCATTAGGGGATCCTTCAAAAATTTATGTGAATCCAGATTGCGGATTAAGAACCAGATCACGAAAGGTTGCCTTTAACAAGATTAAATCTCTTGTACAAGGGGCAGGACTTGCAAGGCAAAAATTTAAGTAGATTATTTCAAATTAGGGCTAAAAACAAGTACGCGCGGTTCCAAATTGCAGCGACCGGGTATTATTAATTTAGTTAGAGCAACTACGTTTTCCCAGCACGCAGGAATTGCTTTACTTGTTATATTTATGCCAATTATTGCAAAAGGAGTAACAGAATCTCTTTTTGAGATTGGAATTATTGTTGCGTCATTCTCCTTTGCACAGATTTTATCCGAGCTCTACTTTGGTCGAGTATCTGACAAAAAAGGAAAGAGGCTTCTTTTCATTAGAATTGGGTTTATTGGTTGTG
>JADFLH010000044.1 GCA_022564515.1 Nitrososphaerota archaeon | reverse complement strand
AACAGACAAATAAAACTGAGTAGTTATAGTAGATCCATTTGAAACTAGGTCTTTCTATTCCACAGGTAGGAGTAAACGGAACAAGAGAAAATGCTTTAAAATTAGCTCAGGCAGCTGAAAAAGAAAATTTTGAATCACTTTGGGTCCAAGAACGAATTTTGTGGCCAATTAATCCTCAATCAAAATATCCTGCGACTCCAGATGGAAGCTTACGTGAAGAATACCAACATAATCTTGATTCTATGAATTTACTTTCATATATTGCAGCTAATACCTCAAAGATTCTTCTTGGAACTGGAGTTATTGTAAATGCTTATCATTTACCAGTAAGATTTGCAAAAGAAGCAACAACAGTAGATATTTTGTCACAAGGAAGATTCATCTGTGGTTTGGGAATAGGATGGTCAAAGGATGAATACCAAACATCAAACGTGCCCTTTGAGAGACGAGGTGCAAGACAAGATGAATTTATCCAAGCAATAAAGAAGGTATGGACAGATGATGTTGTCGAATTTAATGGAGAATTTTACAATATTCCAGCTTCGAGGATAGGCCCAAAACCTGTACAAAAACCACATCCAAAGATATTGTTAGGTGGTTTTGGACCAAAAACATTTGAAAGGATTGTAAATTATGCAAATGGGTATCTAGGTGCTCTTGCTATTCCAATTCCAACCTTTGAACAATTGATTTCTGGTTTTAAACAAGCAGTTGAAAAAGCGGGAAAGAATCCAGATAATTTTGATGTTTCAACATTAACGTTTCCACAAATTAGTGAAACTAGTTCTGGAAATGGCGATAGGTTCCCAATGACTGGAACCATTGAAGAGGTTGGAAGCGATATTGAAAAATTAAAAGAAATTGGTGTTGATCGGGTCATACTTGTAGAGTTTGCAGGGGATGATTATGATGTAGATAAGAGCATACAAGTTGCCAAGGAACTAAAAAAATTTGCTGATTAACATTTGGTGTGAACTGTCGACATTTCGGTAATCAAGTAATTGAATCCAGTGAAGATATTCCAAGTAAATTTCTCAATGTCAGATACCCATGTCTAATGGTAACAGCAGTTATTCCTGATGCTTTAGAAATTTGAGTCAGCGAAACACTTTCATTATTTTGCAGGCAGACAAAGTACAAGGCAGCAGCTGTAACTCCAATTGGATTTTTGCCTGTAATGATTCCAGCCTTTCTGGCTCTAATCAATAGTTTGATTGCTTTTCTTCTGGTTCTTTCACTTGCGTTAACCATACTTGATAGTCTTGTAACAAAATCCAAAGGATCAAAGGATTCCAAAGTGAGATCAAGCAGGTTAACTATATCCCTATATGTTTTTTGTAGTCGTTTTTTGCTCATGGTAGAAACTGAGACCACATCATTTATGGTTCTTGGCGAATGTGTAAATCGACACGCTGCATAAAGACAGGCAGTGATCAAAGCTGTTGTTGCTCGTCCAGTTTTTGGTTTTCTTGCTTTAATTTTTCTGTAAAAATATGCAGCTTTTTCTGACACTACCTCGGGCAGACCAAGTTTTGTAACCATGCCGTCTAATAATAAAAAGGCAGTACGCATGCTTCGGTCTTTGGTTTTTAGTTTGGATCTTGAATCCCACATTCTAAGACGATTAAAGGCCCGACTCATTTCAGGAGATAGCCTTCTTCCAGAAGCGTCTTTATTGTCTTTCTTAATTATAGTTGATAATCCCATATCATGTTCGGCGAGGGTTGATTTTTTGCCAGTCCGGGTATTTTTCATAAAATCTTCTTGTGTAAATGCAGAATGCTCAGGACCAAAATCTTCCATTCTTTCAATTAAAACCGTTCCACAGCTTCTACACATTATTTCGCCAGTACTCACATCAGTTATCAAAGGGCCTTTTTTGCATTTTATTTCACCACATTTTTCATAAATTGAACCATCAAATTTTGTTTCCAATTTCTTACCTCTTAAAAAAAAGTTGTGGGTTAAAGTAGTGACAGAAAAGGGAGTGCTCCCCACTGGTATAGATAAGAATCTAGTACTCCAGAACAGATCTTTTTGTTTTCTTCAAAAAACTCGTGTGCTTCTTGTTCTGTTCCTTCATAGATAGCCATCCCACTTTTGTTGTTGTCAAGTGAACCAGACCAAACAAATTTTCCTTGTGAATGCCATTGATCAATTAAATCAGTTAATGCTGGCGCAATTCTTTCCAAATCATCATCACTTGTATTTTCTTTAAGTGAGCTTACTAAAACCCATAGTTTTTTTTCTTGTAGTGTTTGAATTGTTGACATTAATTTTGATTAGTTGTTTTAGTAATTAAACATACAAAACATTCTATGATGTTATTCTAATTCTAGAGAATGAGACTCAAATTAGTGTCAGCTAATTAGTTGAATCTAATTTTGGTATTGTTTAAATGGAAATATGTTTCTAAAACGTACGATGAGATTTGATTCGTGCAGAAAATGTGGAAAGGAACTCGAAATTTCAGAATACTGTAAAGTTTGTATGCAGCCAAATGAGTTTCATTGTAAAAATTGTAATATAATTACCGATGAACAAATGCACTTTACGTGCAAACTAAACAGTATGGATCAAAAATTGATTAAAGTTTCCATCAAAAACTAAATTTGAAGTAAAAATGGCTCGTATTGATATTCCTCATCCAGAGTGTTCAGGCAAAATGTATGCAGTTAGCTATGATGTAGCACTTAATGTTCTTAAAGACAGAAGTTGACAAATTTGTAGATCATGTGGCTTTGAAAGAACTAGCTGATTTTTGTATCTCCTGAGAGTATTCTTTTTGATGGTAAACCAAGTCACAGTGACTTTAAAAACAACGAAGGGAGATTGGGAAACGACCTTCCAGAAATCAACTCGTATAAAAGACGTCATACTTGCGTTAAAGGTACGTTTTCGATTGCCAAAAGATGGTAAATTTACTTTATACAAACAAACATCGCCCGAGATTGGTTTCGAACCAGATCGAGCCTTGGTAAATTATAACGTAAAAGATGGAGATATTTTGGTTCTAAAAGAATACAAGTAAATTCCATAGTTTTCTTACACTACTATGGCTTCACAGAATGATAGGTACTATCAGCTAGCACGTGATTTGCGCATATCTCGTATTCTAAACGGAATGTGGCAAGTGGCAGGAGCCCATGGTGACATCAATCCTTTGTCTGCAATTGATAGCATGATGAATTATCACGAGGCAGGCTTTACGACATGGGATCTGGCAGATATTTATGGTCCAGCAGAGGACTTTGTCGGAGAGTTTAGGCGCAAATTATCAAAACAAAAAGGTGAGCAAGCAATTGCTGAAGTTAAGGCTCTGACAAAGTTTGTACCAAGCCCTAGTATAATGACACGGTCTATTGTTGAACACAACATCAATGTCTCACTTTCCAGAATGGATGTTAAAACACTTGACCTGTTACAATTTCACTGGTGGGATTACAACGATTCAAATTATCTGAATGTACTCCGACATCTCTCAGAGCTCCGAGATGAAGGTAAGATCAAACATGTTGGTCTTACGAATTTTGATACTGAACGCATGCAGATTATGGCTGACCAAGGCCTGAAGTTAGTCTCAAATCAAGTACAGTATTCTATTATTGACCTCAGACCTGAGGTGAAGATGACAAAGTTCTGTAAGCAACATGAAATGGGGCTTCTTACATATGGAACACTTTGTGGAGGGTTACTCTCGGATAAATATCTGGGAAGACCTGAACCTGTTAGAAGTGATCTAAATACTGCTAGTTTACAAAAATACAAGAAAATGATAGATGAGTGGGGTGGGTGGAGCTTGTTTCAAGAGCTTCTTATAACACTAGATGAAATTGCAAATAAACATAGTGTGAGTATTACAAACGTTGCTACCCGCTATATTCTGGACAAGCCCACAGTTGCAGGTGTTATTATTGGCGTTCAACTAGGTGTTTCAGAACATATTTCTGATAATTCTCATGTGTTTGGTTTGGAATTAGATGGTGATGACCTTGACAAGATTAAAGCAGTGATCTGCAAGTCTAGAGATTTATTTGATTTAATTGGTGATTGTGGTGCTGAATACAGGAATTAATACAATGTTCCTAAATAGGGATTTAAATTAACATTTGTGTGAATTGTTTATTGGCCTAATTTTTTTGTAATTTTTTTACCATTTGCCCCCATTCTGATTTTGTTGCACGATAATTATACAAATATGCAAGAAGGATTTTTACAAGAACTACGTATTCGTTCACTACTTCTGTAATTATAACATCTGGTTGTCGAAATAGGTTTTTTCTAAGATCATGAAATTTTTTAATGTCTTTCATTTCAAATTTTCTAATCTTGTTTTGTTTGAGAATAATTTCCAAAAACAAGTCAAAATTGTTAAATGATTCATCATCACTCTTTACTTCTGAAAGATTATTGATTTTTATATAATTACTAAGTGCAGTCATCGCTGCATTGTCTATGCTGATGAATGCCATTTCGTTTGCAGATTTCAGGCCACTTTTGATCAGGATCACTCCATAACAAAGCTGTTCAATTATTGATTTGAGTAAAGGATCGTTTGTGATACTAGTCATATTCTTCCTTTTCTAAAACATAGGTTTTTGTTTTGAGTTCACCAGTAATCAACTTGAAGAATTTTCGAAATTTACGATTACAGTTTGAGCAGTGACTATATGACACATACTTGGTACAACGTCCTTTATCATCAGTGTCATAGGAAACAAAGTCATCATAAATTATCTTTTCATGATTGCATTTATCCACTATACCAAAATAGATCAAAGTACAATATAACGTGAGTTCATGATCCCTTTTGTACCATTCACTTACCTGGTTATCTATTTAATCAATTAATTAAAAATGAAGAAGGCTTAAAATGTTATTCATAATTTTGTGATTGTAAAAAAATGAAGAAGGCCAAACTGAATTTAATAACTTTAAATAATTTTTTCTTAAAAACTTCTAGAGCTAAATTTTCTGTGTTTTGGCAAACATTCTCGGCAATATACTGGGCGATCTTCTTTTGGTTGAAAAGGCACCTCAGCGTCTTTACCACAATCAGCACATTTGATTGGGTACATTTTTCTATCTTCCAACATGATTCACCCAAACTGGCCATGTATAGGAACCAATAGAAAAGTCTAATTCACTTAATCTTAAATTTAAGATAATACCATGTTTTGTTATATTGCTGATACTTTCAAAAGTCCTTTGTATCGGTTTCTAATGGTTACTTCTGTAACGCTAGCAGCTTCTGCTAAATCTTTTTGTGTATGATTTTCACCAATTTTTAGACAGGAAATATACAAAGCGGTTGCTGCCAGTGACATAGGGTTTTTTCCAGCTGAGATTTTATGTTCTTCAGCTTTTCTAAGAATTTCAATTGCAAGACGTTTTGTTTTTTCGGAAATTCCAATTTTACTAGCAATTCGGGCTACATTCTGTACTGAATCAACAACAGGAATTTTCAAGTCTAGTTCATTTACTAATTTTCTGTAACAAGCTGCAAGATCTCCTTTTTTGATATTCATTACTTCCGCAATTTCCTTAAGTGTTCTTGGTGTTTCCACTTCACGACATGCTGCATATAATGCTGAACCAATCATAGCAGAAATTGATCTGCCTCTCACCAGTTTTTTGTTTAGAGCCTTTCTGTAAATGTATGCGGCTTTTTCAATTATGGAATTAGAGAGAACGAGTTTGTCTTTAACTCTGTAAAGTTCACTGAATGCCTGTTTGAGGTTCCTATCAATAGGTTCGCTTTGACTCCGACTATCCCAAGTTCTTAGACGGCTGATAGTTTTTTTCATAGAATGCGAAATGGGTTTTCCAGTTGAATCCCTGTTTGTTGGATTGATTACTGTTGATAGCCCCTGATCATGTTTTGCTAAAGACGTACCATCACCGGTCCTTCCTCTATTGATTTCACCATCAGAAAAAGAACGCCATTCTGGACCAGATTCTTGTAATTTCTCAGATAATACAAAACCGCAATTGCCACAAAAAATCTCACCCTTTTCAGCATCTGTAATTAATGCACTCTTCCCACATCTAGAACAACTTTTTCTTATGTTTGGAATTAGATTAACCATACCTGCTCAATGCGTGGCAGCTCATAAACGTAATGAACCCATTATTCCGTTTTAAAGGCAAGAAATTTTCTTACACATTCAATACTACAAAATTCTTTGTTTTTACTTTCTGGTTCTTTTTTACAAGTCAAACAAGTTTCCATATTCGTAATATCTTCCCATAATTTTAGAAGTCTAATACGTGGATGTTGTTATTCCAAGTTATTTCAATACGGTCAAAGGTTTCACTTACTGCGGATTCACATTCTTGGGGAACATCTATGTAAAAAGGCATTTTTTAACCAGCTGATCTTCCTAAAAAGGCAAAAGCCCCCGCGTAGGCACGAAAAACGCAACATAACTAGCGTTATGATGTGGGTACGAGCTGTACAGATTACGACGAAAATTGTTGAATCTCTTTAGTGACAGCGATCTTGTTATTTTTGTACATGGAAAAGCTAATTGAAGCTATTACTCCTCCAATAACGAAGACCATAATGCTCAAATCTACTAAACCACATCCAGCAAGATCTCCCACCGTCTGAAATTACGACAAACAAGTACAAAAAATTGATGCGATCTGTTAACAGTTTTAATGAAATGTTAATTGTTATTCATATCTAGCATTTTTTCAACCTCTGCCCTGTGTGTTGGACAGTATAATTCCTGTTCTCTACAAGCTGGGCATTTCAGATACTTGTAAAGGTCGTTCAATTCAAAGCTGTCGCCAAGGTTATTCATTATAGTTCTTTCTACTAATTGGTATCTAATCATCTACTTTTTGTTTGTTCATTTGTAAAATAAGTTGCAAGTTTGTGAGCTGGATTACACTAAAACCTTGTTTAACATCTCAAATTTAGTTTTTCTTTGATTTTTTACTACTCTCAACCGCTTGCTTCATTTTTTGGTTCCAAAAATTCATTGATTCTATTGCATAATCAATTTTTTCTCCCTTGTCTGATCTTTTTATTAATTCATAACAAAATTTTTTATACTCTTCATCAATTTCTGGGGGAAAATGAAATTCCTCGTTCTCACTCATTTTACCAAAATAATATAACCATAGCAAAAAAATATTCCTAAAAACTCAAGATGGTACTTGGTTATTTTGGTTTTTCATAGACTTTTTTCTTATTTCTAAAGATTCCAAAATAATATCCTTGATACAGATTATCGTAATAGTGTATTAAATTCATCAATTATTGAATGTGTGTTTAGTTATAATGTCCATCTAGATTTATTGCGACACTCATCAGAGCAATATTCACTAGTCATACTCTCAAACTCTTTGTTACATATTTTACACTTCATGGAAAAAATCATGTCATTTTATACTTAAACTGAACAAGAAATTACTAGACTTTTGTTTAAAAATTCCTTGTTAGTTTAAACATATTTTCAGAAAAGACTTGTTCAAAATTAGAAATTTTATAGTCATTGAACATTCAAGCCCATGTTGTTTTATTCTTGTTATTTCGTATAGCCTGATGTTTGTTCATCCTCACTATCATCCTCTTCTAAAGATTCCACCTCCAGATCATATGCTCTGAAAATATCAGATAGAGAAATTGTTCCTAACACAGTATCATTATGTTTCGTTACTGGGAGTTCAGTTATTTTTGAATTAGATATTTTTTTCAGAGCATCATATAGTGAATCGTGGATGTCTATTGTTGGCACATCCATAGTTGGAAATATTTTTGTTGTTTTAGCTTCATTTTCATTTGTTTTGATTAAATTATTCAAATCTGCAAAACCGACGTACTTGTCTTGATTTACTATGATGATATTGTCAGATTCTGAGTTTTTTAGAATTTGAATTGCTTCTTCTACATTTGCCTCGTTGCTTATTTTATTGAAATTTGTATTCAGGGAATCTTTAGTTGATAGTTTTTTTAACAAATGATGATATTCCTTTCTATGTGCAGGAGATTCTGATCTATCATTTGGCTGACTTTTGTATAATGTAGTCTTTAAACCAATCATTACATAGGCAATAAATGTTGCAACCATCATGGCAGGCATTAATACGAACCCTCCAGTCATTTCGCTTCCCATAATTATTGTGGAAATTGGGGCTTTGGACACTGCTCCAAAAAATGCAACCATGCTTACAATGGCTATTGTTGAAATTTGAATGTCTGTAAAAAGATCAAGTGAATGAAAAACCGATCCTACTATGGCGCCTAAAAATCCACCTATTACTAGACCGGGTCCAAAGACTCCTGCACTTCCTCCTGAACCAATAGTTAGAGAGGTGGCTAATATCTTAAGAAATAAAATTGCTATCAAAATCCATAATGGGGAAAGTACCACTTCATCAAATATTTCAACTTGTAACCAGCCATAGCCACCTCCTAATACTTGAGGAAGAAACATCGCAATAATTCCTACTAAAACTCCTCCTATTGCTGGTTTGATAAACCTGGGAATTTTGAGTTTTTGAAAAAGATATTGAACTTTGTAAAAAGTGTTGACGTACACTATGCCAACTCCAGCACAACAAACTCCAACGACTGCATACATAATCAAGGATAATGGTTGATCGAATCTCACTGCCGATTCTGATATGTTGAAAATAGGCTCCCATCCAAAAAATGAACCAAATATAGAAAATCCAACCACAGATGCGATTAAGGCTGGCATTAAAGCCTTTACTTCAAAATCACGGCGATAAAAAATTTCGGTGCTTAACATAGCAGCTCCCAAAGGTGCTTTGAAAATACACCCAATGCCTGCACCCAGCCCTACAGCTAATGCAATTCTACGATCCGCTACACTTAGTTTTAGTATCCTACTTAGAACTGAACCAAAACCTGCAGCAATTTGGGCAGTAGGACCCTCTCGTCCTCCGCTTCCTCCACTACCAATTGTGATGGCAGCCGTTATCGCTTTGAGTAAGGGAATTCGTGCACGAATGTTTCCTTTTTTATTATGAAATGCATCTATTGCGGCTTCTGTTCCATGACCTGCTGATTCTGGTGCAAGTCTGGTTGTAAGTATTCCCACTATCAAACCTCCCGCTCCAGCAATCAAAGGAAACATCCAAGGTCTTTCCGCAACAGAAGTAAATGTTGAAGTTATTACTTCGGTATGTGGGTGCGCATAACCTGCACCAAGACCCAAAAAGAAATAAGCTGAAGCTTGGAGCAAAAGAAAAAAAGCAATTGAACCAAATCCTGCAACAATTCCAATTAATACCCCAATAAGTGCCCATTTTTTCAGGTAGGAGATCCCAAAAAATTCTAAACTTACCTCACTACCAAAAAAATGTAGTAACTTTTTTCTCAATTATTAAACAAATTTTCAGAGATATTTATTATTTTAATACATAAAAACTAATTTAGGTTTCTAGTAATTGCTTAAATTCATAATATCAAAGTCAACTATCTCAAGAATTTGAGTGAAGAGGTTATAATGACTGATCTTTTTATGTATGCTCATCTCCCGTACACTTTAAACCAATTTTGATTTACCCATTCTTTGAAAATTTAATTCGTTTTCTTTGGATTATTAGATGATAGTAAATTATCTCATAGATTTTTTCTTCAACTGTAAGGCCAAATTCGTTTGAAATTTGGAGAAAATCAAAATAGTCCTTTTCATTTAGTTTTATGGTTAGCCTTCTCACGGAATGCTAGTACAGTCCACGATAAAATATGATCATGGGAATTACCCTTAGGTAATAGCTAAATCCTAAAAAAAATTCTATTGTTATAACCTTCACTTTTATCACAGCTTTTCATCGTATTATTAGAAATTCATTGGCATTTGTTATCAAAATATTAATGTAATAAAATATTGTGACAGTTCAATATCATTAAATATAATTTTATGCTACGCAAATTCAATGGGCATTGAGGGCAGTCTGACACATAGTATTTTTGATCCAAAAACAATTTCCTTGGACGATCAGAATTGGACAAGGGTAGATGGATTTGGAAGATTATATCATTTGTTAAAAAATAACGATAACTACACAGTCTGCGGTTACGATATTTCGTTGTTTGATCATAAAAGATTACTAAAATCCCCTAAAACTAAATGTAATAGATGTATCCAGATAATAAAAATAAATGAAGCTAACCAAGTGGCAACATAAAATAGAACTTCCTTTTGAAACTAATCTTTCTGAATCAGAAATTGCTCTAAAGGCAGCAATAGAAGGAGGTAAAGAAATTATTCAAGTATACAGTAAAGATTTTTCCTCAGGTTTGAAAAGTGATGATTCGCCAATTACAGAAGCGGATCTGAAAAGCAATAAAAAGATCAAAGAAATTCTTTCAAAAACTGAATATCAAATTCTTTCAGAAGAAGACAAGGATAACGTAAAACGACTAAAACAAAATAGGATTTGGATAGTTGATCCGCTTGATGGTACAACAGATTTTGTAAACAGAACCGGAGAATTTACCGTCA
>JADFLH010000012.1 GCA_022564515.1 Nitrososphaerota archaeon | reverse complement strand
TGTACTTTTGCCTGGTTGTGATGTTATTGATATTAATTTAACTCAAAGCGATTTAGAGACTATAGCTCAAGAAATGCCAGGAAGATAATTTCTTTAAGATAATCTTTTAAACATTATTTATATTCTATTTATTATGATATGTTTAGGAATAGAATCCACAGCCCATACTTTCGGAGTTGGAATTGTAAATTCAGAAGGAAAAATTTTAGCCAATGTCAAAGATAGTTTTACGACCAAAAAAGGAGGCATAATTCCATTTAAGGCTGCGCAGCATCATATTGATGTTTGTGATAAAATTATTAAAAAAGCACTTAAAAATTCTAAATTAAAATTAGAAGATATTGATATAATCTCTTTTGCACAAGGTCCCGGAATTGGGCAGTGCTTGAGGATAGGGACTTTTGCTGCACGTATTTTAAGTCAAAAATTAAATATCCCTATTGTTCCTGTTAATCATGCCATTGCGCATCTGGAAATAGGAAAACTAATGAGCAAAGCAAAAGATCCTGTTTTATTGTATGCTTCAGGTGCAAACACCCAAGTTATTGGTTATGAATCAGGCAAATACAGGATTTTTGGAGAGACTTTGGATCAGGGAGTTGGCAATTTCTTGGATGCTTTTGCAAGGTATATTGGCCTTGGTTTTCCCGGCGGACCAAAAATCTATGAACTAAGCTTAAAATCGAAAAATTTTATAGAATTACCTTATGGTGAAGGAGATTTTGGTTGTTAAAAGAGATTTATTATTTGATGATAAGCATTTCCAGGGTTTTTTACCTATAAACGAAAGAGATTTTTTTGACACTATATTAAAAAATTATGAATACAAGGAAAGAACTGACGAGCTTGAAACAGACTTTAATTTTAAGCAAATAATACCTTACGTTTGGATTGTGAATCCTGTGACAAAGCAAGTGTTTTTTTATAGAAGATCTGTTGACTCGGGTTATACAGAGCAGAGACTTAAAGATAAATGGAGTGGTGGAGTTGGGGGACACATAGACAAAGAAGAAACATCCGACCCTATCTTTGTTTCTATGATGAGAGAACTAAAAGAAGAAGTTAAGATGGATGAATATCCTGTGCCGAAGATAATTGGTTTTCTAAATGATGATTCGAATGATGTTGGGAAAGTTCATTTTGGTACTATTGCTGTAGCTGAAACAACTCGTCAGGTAGAAAAAGGAAGTCGAGAGATGGCTCACGGACAGTTTTATTCCTTAGAGGAAATCGAAAAAATATTTTCTGATCCAAATAATATTATTGAAGACTGGACAAAAATAAGTTGGCCCCATGTTAAAGAGTATTTGGCGAATTTAGAAGACTCCGAATTTTCAGATTTGGACAAGAATGTTTTGGATGTTTTTGTTACTTCTGCGGAAGATCCTATTTATGCAATAAGATCAGATGTTCCACCAGAGGTTTTTGGAGCGTTTGGATCTTATTTTAGCAGAAACCCAAAGGATTTCAGAGTGCATATGTTGGACGCGATTAAAGGTCAAATAGAAGAAGAGACGACAGACATTACTGATGATAGTTTAAAGTGGTTAGCAGAAAGGGATTTTAGGGCGCCTTCTGAAGCAATACAAAAAGGCATAGCTAAATCGCAAGATTTCTTTAGAAAATGGTACGGAAAATATAGTCACAAGAGCATAGCTAATACTGTTTGGATTCCAATGGTCGGCAATAATGTTAGTCAGTTGTTTATTAGAGAACTTGCTTATGACCAATTAGCTTTCTTTGTTGAACAGTCGACCAGATACGTTAGATTCGACTCTGACAATGTGTATAAAGATCCAGACGTTATGGCAAGCAAACATGCCGATGTATATATGGAAGCGATGAAAACTCTTTCTGAAGCTTACCAAAAATTAACAGATATGACTATTGAGTATTATAAAAAATCCTATAATGTTTTAGATAAGAATGGTGAAAAAATCGATAAAACATATCCGACTCATAAGGATATTTCAGCATTCTACATTTGTAAGAAATGTACTTACATGAGCAATTTTAGACTTGAGCAACTTAGAGTAATCGGAGCATTTTGGGTTTACCTTATCCCTAAAAATGATTATGAATTGTTAAATGAAACTAGGAAAAAAAATCATAAAGAGTGTATTTATTGCGGACAGAATCAAGATCCTGTTTTTCCTTCACAAGGCGAAAAGGTAAAACCAACAATTTTGAAATTATATCTTAGATCAACAAGAGATTATCTTGGTTATTTTTGTAGCATTTGTAGAGTAGTTTATGGAATGTCCATTCCTGGTATTGATTGGAAAAATGCTGATACATTACATAAAGACCCTGAGCCTGTAAATGTTCTTAGTCCTTTAAACAACATAATTCATAAGCTATTTACAAAAAAAGAATTAGAAAATCATCCCTATTATGATAAGGAAACAGAACAACTGATTCGTTATGTTGAATTTATTAAAATTGGAGGATGGCGTACTATAGAAGGCGCACCAACTGGTAACGAAAATATAGAATATCATAATGTAGGGTTTCCAAAACGAACCGTAAAACGATTATTAAAAATGTTAGAAAAACGAGGTTGTGAAATAAACTGACTGATTTTATCTATGACGTTTTTTGTAATATGCGATTAATTCTTGTATAGTTTCATTAAATGTTATTTTTTCATCACTCTTTGATTGAATTTGTCCCTTAACTTTTCTTAAATCACTAAGGACTTTACCTTTTATTTTGATAGTAGTATCTTCAGACAATTAATCTAGCCTTTAAAGGATTAAGACGTTTTTAACAATATCTACAGAAAGGGTTAAATGGACTCATTCATCCAATCTATTTTGCAAATTTTCAGTCTTTGTTGCTTGCTTTAGGTAAGCTAAAATTCCAGTATAATCAAGATCGCCAAATCCATCTTCGATTGCAGTTCTGTACAGTTCTTCAGCCTTGAAACTCATTGGCAAGTTCAAACCAAGTGATTTTGCAGTTTCATTTATTGTGCCAAGATCCTTTTTCATATTTTTTAAAGTAAACGTTGGTTCGAATTTATCTTTGATCATTTTGTAGGCCTTGTTTTCACTCATGCCAGTTTTAAAGTATGTAGAATTTAGAATTTTCAAAAAAACTTCGGGATCTACAGAGGAAGCTCTGGCCAAAGTTATTCCTTCAGAAATCGCAAGAGCTAACATTACTATTTGAAGATTCAAAGCCAGCTTAACAGAATGAGCAACTCCGTTTTTGCCAAGGAAAAAAACTTGTCTTGCAATTACCTCAAAAATTTTTTTGTGTTTGTTGAAAGCATTTTCATCACCAGAGACCATTAGAACCAATTCTCCTTTTATTGCAACATTAGGGCCACCCATTACAGGAATGTCTAGCATTACTATATTGAAGTCATTTAATTTGTTTGCAATTTTTCTTGATTCTATTGGATTGATGGTGCTCATATCTGCTACAACCAAATTCTCATGTCTTCCTTCAACAATTCCATTTTTTTCAAAGGAAACACTTTTCACAGCATTTGCATCTTTTACACAAGTGATTACCAAATCTGATGATCTTGCAACATCCATTGGGCTATCTACAATGCTTGCACCGTTTTTTTCTAGCCCCAAAGTTTTTTCTCGTGTTCTATTGTATGCCGTCAAATCATAGCCTGTTTTTAGTAAATGCAATCCAACTGCATTTCCTAGCATTCCCGTTCCAACTAGTCCAACTTTATCTTCGCTCTTCATCTTTTATTTTCCATTTTTCAAAACCAAATCTTGATGATTCAAATTCTAAATGCCCAAGAACTTTGTCACCTTTTCTAACTATGGCATAATCTGATTTTTTCATTGTAAATGTTCTTTCTTTTGGTGTGTAGCCTCCTTCAATTATTTTTACCTTAAACCGTTTGCTGGCCTTAACAACTAGATTTCTTATAACTTGAATGTCTCCAATCCAAGAAAACATTTCAAATGTTCCAAAATTTTTTGTTGTAATATCATAATCATATAATCTAGCTTCAAATTTTGATTTGTTTTTTTTGGCTTGTTCATTAATCCAAGAGATTACCTTCTGACCAAATCCTTTCTCTATACCAAATGTTTCTGAATCCATATCCTAAATTATACTAGTGTAATTGAATAATTCTTTAATAAAATCCTCTCTTTGTTAAACTAAAATAGAGTTTTTACAATGAAAAATTATGGTGACTATTGATTGCCGCGACGTTGAACCAATAAAAAACGAGTTACTTGTTTATGTTTCAGATCAAGTTGCAGCCATTCCTACACTAAAGCTACATGAATTCACATTATCTCCTGTTGAAGAACATGAAATAATTGATAAAAAAGCAGTAATTACTGCTATCAGGGAATTTTTAGATTCTATTGGGGAGACAAGAAACTTTGCAGTAATTTCCAACTCTGATATTATTTTGATAAAGTCAATCACTGGAAAATCAATACAAAGGAAACCAAAACCAGTAGCAAAAATGTTTACTTGCACTCACTGTGGATTTGTAACTCAGTACGAAGTTGAGCACAATAATCATGTGAAAATACATTATCTCTGAATTTTTAACAAATTATTTGGTACTGAATTTGGAATAGGACTTATAAGCACAGGTTGTAAAAGACATCTCGTGGAAGAATTTACCAAAAAGCAAAACGTGAATAAAATTTATTGTGAAAAGTGTGACTCTGTTTTTGGTTCTCGAGAAAAATTTGAAAAACATTTTGAAAAACATTCATCATCTGTTTCATGCGAATCTTGCCCACTTGATCTGGCCATAGGAAAACTTGTGAACTTGTTTAGAAGGAAAAATAAAAAATTCTAGCCAAACAATTTGGAATAAGCCTTTTAAATTATTGAAAAATCATGATGCTGATGAGTACGAAAGGAATCGTTGTAGCTGGAATTACGGTTGCCATAGTCATTGGTGCTATAGCTATCTTTGCTTCAACACAATTTGGATCAGAAACAGTTAACCTAGACATGGGAAGAACCCATGGCACAATTTCAACAGCAATGGGCTCACCCATTTTAGGAAATCCATCTGCACCTATAACAATAGTAGAATTTGGCGATTATCAATGTGAGCGATGTTATCAATGGTTTCATACCACAAAACCTGCCTTGGTTAAAGACTACATTGACACTGGAAAGGCAAACCTAGTCTTTGTTGACATGGCATTGTTGGGAAGGGATTCACCAATTGCAGCTCAGGCTACATACTGTGCTGAGGATCAGGGCAGGTATTGGGAATTTCATGATATGTTATACAACTCACAAGAACATATTGATAATGGATGGGCAAATTCTGAGAGATTAAAGGCATTTGCTTTTAGCATGGATTTTGATATGGAGTTGTTTAATAGCTGCTTAGACTCTGGAAAATACTCTAAACGGGTTCAATACAATATAAGCGAGGCTAGAAAAAATGGGGCAACAGGCACGCCAACCTTCTTCATAATAGATGCTGATGGTGGGCAACAAAAAATATCAGGCGCACAACCATACTCTGTTTTTAAAAGTGTAATTGATTCAATGATATAGATGGCACAAGCAATCAGACTAGTGTTTTCAAATTACCAATATGTAATTTTAGCAGTTGCAATATTTGTTGGACTTTTGATTCCTCTTTCTATAATTTCAGAATATATTTTTCTTGAACCATATGTGATAGGACACATTCCGCAAGGAAATGAGTTTGCCTTTTCATTAATCATAATAGTCTCTGCATTATCCGGACTAGTTATCGCCATGAATGTTTTTAGAATAAGAATGATGCGTGCCTCTAAAAGAAAGATGAGTGGGAGTGTAATTGGCTCATTTATTGGAGCAGCTGCTGGGGCATGTAGTTGTGGCCCTATAGGTTTTGCAGTGATCTCAACATTTGGTAGCATAGGAGGAATTGCCACATCCTTTTTAACCACTTTTGAGATCCCATTAAGAATTGGAGCCATTGGCTTGTTGGTTTTTGTTTATTACACTACTACAAGATCATTAAAAATAGAATGTCAACTCAACAAGTAGCAATTCTTTATTTTAAATTGTAGACTATTGTAATGAATCTGAATGTCAGGGACGACTTGGCTTGGGGGAATATACCTAAGAGGTGGAGGACACAAAATTGTTCTTCGTGCATTAAATCATTACAAGAACAGAGTAGAGAATGTAGGAACCGATCCGCAACTAAAAGAAACTGCGATCACACTTCGTTCATTGGTAGTGGAGGAAGGGAAAAAAAATTCGGAACAGGTTCAATTGTTAATGAAGCTAATTAACGCCGGTCTAAACGATCCAAAACTAATCAACCAGTCTCAGTTTCAGGTGCCACTTATAAAAAAAGCATTGAATTGTTACCAGATAGATATTGAAAAGATTGTCAAGAACATGCAAGAGCGATACTTTGAACTTTTTGATGAACCAAAAAACCTCCAAAATGAACTACCTCTGATCAAAGAAGCACTAACTCAGATCAACAAATTTGGCTAGCTCAGTTCATGCCAAAAATTATAGTTTTATCCAATTTTTTTGAAGAATTCTCACAAAAAAATAAAACTACACCAATTGAACAAATTTTGCAAACCTCTATACATTATCTTTGTAAAACGGGAACACCACTCGTGACGGTAATATTTATTCCAATTCGACCAAACAGAAGTACCTCAGAAACAAAAGAATTGGAGGAAGCTGAAGAAAAGTAACTCTTCAATATCCTAATTCAATCTGGTGAAAGAATCTTTTGGTACTAGTACATCGTCAAAAATTTCTGGATGAATGATCTTTGATAAAATCTCGAGACCTGTAATTGTCCTGATACTTGGCTTGCTAAAGTACGAGTTTGCATTTACAGCATAGACATTTTTGTTTTTAACAGCACGCAAAGAATTCCAGGATTCATCATTGTTTAGATATTTGTTGTATTCTGATACTGTTCTTTTTGTATCAAAACCACATGGCATCACAACTATCATGTCAGGATCTGCTTGTTTTATCTCATCAAAACTTAATCTGCGTGAGTGCTCACCAGTTTTGCTGATCTTGTTTTGACCCCCAGCAACCTCTATCATCTCGGGTACCCAATGACCAGATGTAAAAAACGGTTTAATCCATTCAATTGCTAAAACCTTTGGTTTTGCATTATAGCTTTTGTTTTTTACAAATTTGATTCTTTTTTTAAGAGACTCTCGCAATTTTTCTCCTTTCTTTTCTTTTCCAACTAGCTTTGCAACATCTAAAACACTATCTAAGATTTCCACAAGATTGTGGGGATCAATTGAGTGAAGCTGTGGCTTTTTCTCTAAGATTTGAACAGCTCGTTGTATTTGGTTTGTGTGTGCTGCGCAAACCTCACATGTGTTTTGCGAAATAATGAGATCAGGATTTGCTTTTTTGAGATTTTCCTCTTCTAGAACAAAGATGTCCTTTCCACCTTGTAACAACTCGCAGGTTTTTTTATCAATCTCGGGGCTTGACATGTTGGAACCGTCAATTACAGTATTTATTACACGGGGTTTTGATTTGGCATCTTCCGGATAAAGACATTCATGTGTTACTCCAAATAGATGATTCTGGCAACCAAGCTCATACAATAGTTCAGTTGCGCTTGGCAAAAATGAAACAATTCTTTGCGTGACCATGCCTAAGAATGGATAATTTTAGGTTTTAAACCTAGTATATCCTTAACTTGAAATCACAATTGATTCAATGCCAATTTCATTAAAGTATATAATGAAAACCCAAGTCTAGATTCTATTATAACCCACTCCTTTATGCAAACACAAAACAATATTCTAAATGGTCTTGTGTGCAATGCAAAACTGCGACTATGAAGGACACCAGTCATAATAGAATACTTTTTTGTTTATGGAAAACGCAAAAGACCAGTTTGTAGAGCTATTTGGCGAGTATGTGAATATCATGCTCAGATGTTGACAAGAAGAGATATAGTTTCAAGGATTCAGGTTTTATCATGAAACCTTAAGTTCATACAAAATTTAGAAAATTCATGAATTATGAACTGAAAACAACTCTGTCAATAAAAATAAAACGCTTAGATATGTTCCCAAATCACTTTTTTGGAATTGCTGCGATAAACAGAGAAGACTACAAGATTAACATTCAAGGTCAGAGTATGTTTAGAAGTAATTTAATCAAACTGCCAATAAAATTTAAAGATGAAAAAGCATTATTACGTCTAACCGGAATTAATGGTTCTTATTTTGTGGATGTTGTAAAGTACAAAGGAGAATCAGAATGGATAGAAATAGACTCTGATAGAATTTTGTACTATTTGGCAGATCATAAAGACCAAATAGACACTATAGATGTTATAAGTAGACTCTAAACCCTTTTAGTCTTATCCTAATCTCTCTCAACTGAACGTTAGGACAATCAATGATAAAACGTGATTAGCATTTCATAATAACCCATTTCTTTAAGCAAACCATTCCCAACATATAGATCCCATGACTAATTCATCATGTTGCTGTGTTTTTTGTGGAGGGCAGTTTGAAAATGCAGATGAACTGAGCCATCACATATCAATAGAACATGATTAAAAGTATGAACTGCTTAACATTTGATGCGAACTGTTAAGCGGGGATCCATTTATCTAAAATGAATCATATATTATACATATGAGCAAGCCAACACCACAACCAAAAGATATCTTTTCAGTATGTAAAAAAAACGTTGATAAATTTTTCACCGAAATTGAAAAATCAACACCAACATATCAAAAAACAGCAGCAAAACTTCAGCAAGATTATCTTGATGCATGGAAAAGCGTAATAAATTCAGCCATCTCTTTAGAACAAGAATATGCCACCAAAGCAGGTTTTAACGTTGATGTACCAGAAGCAACCCTAAGTGCTATTCGTGAAGTTACTCAGCAGGCCATCAAAGCATATGAAGATCAAAATAAGGTCGTAATGGATGCTTCTGAGGCAACAAAACAAGCCTTCAACGTATTTAATGAGAACACAAAATCATTCGCTTCACTGAACAGAAATATAATGGGATTTATGATGTCAGCGATACAACAGAAATCAAAAACCTAATGAAAACCCATTTCTTTCCTTTTTTCAAAATTATATTTGATACGAACTGTTAATGAAATTCTAAAATCAATTTCCAACTAAACCATCCGTAATTCCATCCTGCACCTAAAAATATTGCAATAGTTCCAACAATTATTGTGATAATTATTCCCTTATGTTTTTTCCAAGTACTTCTTTAGCTTACCATATTCTTTTTTTGTAATTTCTCCTTTGGCCAAACGCTCTTTGAGAACATCTAGTGGATTTTCATTTTGTTGTTTTTCGAGAGTTGAAATGTTTTCTTTTTCTTCATTCTTCTCACCTAGAATTTTTTGTTTCATACTATTCGATTTCTTCCTTTTCCTCCCATCCCATATAATTATCGAGACAAGTGCTATGATAGTAACGGCAAACATGATTATTATTAAAATCAATTCTTCTCCCATGACAAATCCGGTAAAACTATCAAATTGAAAAACTGAGTTTGGAATCAATCCCATGATGATAATTAGATGGGTGTTTGATAAATTTGATCCAATTTATCTAAATGTAATACTATGCGAAAAACCAAAAACGCCAAATGTTAACCACATGATCAAATCGCTAAATTTTAACGGAAGCCAACGAAGTTAGAATTTCTATTTTCGGCCAATAAACCTTGAATGAAAATTTTGGCTATTGCATCAGCTTCCGTATATATTGTTATGTGTTTAAATGATAATAGTATTTTTCACGATTTTTCATTACGATCCAAAAATACTAGCAATTTGAGCCATAAGACCATTCAATATTCCCCATAAATCGAACATGCTTGGAATATGGTTTCAAGGAATAAAAAAGAAAGTATGATTTAATCAAACAACATTTCATACATTTGATACGAACTGTTAAGGACAGATTTGGAAATGATTGTTTTTAATAATTAGAATTACTCTGATAGAACAATGACCGCATTATATGCACAAAATGCGGGCAAAGAAGTAGATTTATTTTCGTAAGAAAAAAAGAGTAATCATTGGCAATTTTACCTATTGATAGTGGAAGATACGGCACAAAAGAAATGATTTCAATTTTTAAAGAACAAAATAAGATTGATTTACAATTAGAAATTGAAGGAGCTGTTGCAATCTCACAAAGTGAGATTGGGGTGATTCCAAAAATAGCTGGAAAAAACATTCTAAAAGCTGCAAAGCCTGGAAAAATTACTGCGAAAAGAGTCAAACAACTTGAGGCAAAAAGTGATCATGATACTGCTGCATTAGTTGAAGCTTTAAGTGAAAAATGTAAAGCAGAAGCTAAACCATGGATTCATTATGGATTGACAAGTAACGACTTGGTAGATACAAGTAATTCAATGCAAATGAAAGATGTATTAGCTATAATACAACCAAAGACTGCAAAACTTGCGATACTTTTATCAAAAAGGGCTGTAAAATACAAAAATATTCCAGCGGTTGGTCGAACTCATGGTCAACATACAAGCATCATTTCTTTTGGACTAAAGTTTGCAAATTGGGCTTCTGAATTAAGTGAACATCTAGAAAGAATCGAAGAGATAAAAAAAAGAGTTCTACTTTGCAAAACCCTTGGAGTGGTTGGAACAGGTTCCTTGATGGGTTCAAAAGCAATTGAAGTTCAAAAAAGAGTTGCCAAAAGACTCAAGCTCTATCCTGCAAAGGTTACAACTCAGATTATTCCAAGAGAGCGTTATGCCGAATATGTGTTTCAACTTGCACTTTTAGGTGCAACTCTTGAAAAAATCGCTGTTGAAATTCGTAACCTGCAAAGAACAGAAATAGGTGAAGTTTCAGAACATTTCAAGAAAGGCCAGATAGGTAGTAGTGCAGTACCTGTAAAAAGAAATCCAATCAAAAGTGAAAGAGTTTCCTCTTTATCAAAACTCTTGCGCAGTCTTGTCGGAACATCATTTGAAAATATCCCACTATGGCATGAAAGGGATCTATCAAATTCAGCTAATGAAAGATTCATCATTCCAATGTGTTCTATTTTACTTGATGAAATGATTGAAACAATGATTCGAATAATTGAAAATCTACAAGTTGATGAGATGCGGATTAGAAAAAATCTCTATATTACAAAAGGGCAAATTTTTGCAGAATTCGTTTTAGAAGCATTAATCAAAAAAGGCATTTCTAGATTTTCAGCTTATAGAGACGTTCAAAGAGTTGCATTTGCGGCAAAAGACAAAGAAATTCAATTTTTTGACGCTTTAAGAAATGATAAAAAAATTTCTGCAAAGTTATCTGAAAAAGAAATCAAATCAATTTTTACACCAGAAAATCATTTTGGTGTATCATTTACAATAATTAATAATGTAAACAAAACAGTTCAAAAAACTTCCAAAAGATTCATCTAGATTTTAGCAATTCTTTATGAATGAATGAACCATACTGCAAAGCTTTTTTTCTTTTATTTGTTGAAATTCTTGGCACATTAATTTCAGCAGCTAATTTTCTAATAATGTGTTTTCGTAATAAATCATCTTTTCCAATGATTTTTTCTGAAATAGGAATGGTTTTTGTATAGTCGATAAATTTTTTTGATAATAAAGGGTGGACTATTTGTACTCCAAATTCTGATGTTACATCATTTATTGCGTTCATCATTTGTAGTTCGTTTTCAAGTTTTGAATTCATCAATTCTAAAACTTTAGCTTCACCTTCATCTATGACATCTCTGTAAGCATTATAACCACAAAATAATTCATCTATACCATTTGCAGTTACTACAGTCTTTATGTCAAGGCCATCTGCTAGCTTTGCTACATAGTAAAAAGCAATACAATTTTCATTCCAAGAAAGATTATCAGTCTTAATTTTTTTATTAATTTTTGAAGCAATATTATCAAAAGTGTTCGTATCAATTTCAAAAATTTTGTGATTATAATTTAGATGAATATTTACTTCCTTGGCAAAAACAATATCATGAGAGTCAGGAAATCCGATCGTAAGTAAGGTTATGTCATAGCCAAGATCAAAACAAATTTTTGATATTAGTGAGCTATCTACTCCTCCTGAAAAGCCAACTCCAATTTTTTTATCAGATATGGATTCCTTGATAGCATATTTCATTTCATTTAAAAGCATCATAGTTTCTTTTTGCATTAAAGAGTTCTAAATTAAGGTATACAAAGTGGTTACGCTTAACGACATATCTTTAACTATTAATTTGATAAAAACGATGATGAGTCATGGCTCTTGAAAAGTTATCATCTGAAATAATTGAAAATGAGCTCAAAAACTTGCCAGGTTGGTCAGTTGTAAATGGAAAACTCCACAAAGATTTTCAGTTTGATGATTTTAACCAAGCATTTGGCTTTATGACTAGAGCTGCAATGCATATTGAGAAAATGAATCATCATCCAGAATGGTTCAATGTTTACAATAAGCTATCAGTTGAACTAGTGACTCATGACGCAGGAGGTATAACCCAAAACGACATTAATCTTGCAAAGACACTAAACTCTCTCGTTTAATATTACATTCAAGAACTCTTTTTTCATGTAATAGCTTCCTAAGGAAATTTTCAATACAGAATTTATATACAGAATACAGTTGACTTGTCACAAATGGCCTCAAGTCCAACTGTATTAGATTCTGATTTTAGATACATCGATAAAAAAGGTAACCTCATGAAAACAAGAACAGAGTTAACAATAGCACAAATGCTTACTTTTTTAGAACAAAATTATGAATACAATTATGAATTATCTATTAATGGAAAAATCGTTATGGTGGATTTTAAAACAGAAAATGGGTTGATTGAAGTGATAGATAGTGATGATGACATTAAAAAGTATAAAGAAATCAAAGAGCATTCTCCGGATACAAAAATTATGGCAATCGGTCACCCAAAATTTGCAGCGCAGATAAGTGAACTTGATGACATTGTATTTTATGATAAAAAAAGTCCTCAAACAGGTTCAATTTTCATCGAAGATCCCTCATTTGCATTTGATTATGCCCATATTCTTCCTTTAGTTGAAAAATGTTCAATTTTACATGGACATACTTCGTCAGTGATGGTGGAATTAGTTGGACAGATGAAAAATGATATGGTAATTGACTTTGGTGACGCAAAAAAAATTATCAAAGAAGTGATTACAGTTCTTGATCACAAATTTTTCATAAATAGAAAATATCTGAAAGATGAAGATGACTCTCATTTCAGAATTGGGTTTGAAGGACCAAAGGGAATGTTTGATTTGAAAGTTCCTAAAAATACTACTTATCTTCTTGAAGGAGAGGCCACTGTAGAAAATCTATCTACAGAATTAATCAAAATTCTAGCACCAAAATTGCCACCTAATGTAGAAGCGATTGGCGTCTACATTTACGAAGGATTCAACAAAGGTGCTCACATTATAGCAAAGTTAGATAAACAATAAGAAATGGAGCCAAAAATTCAAGAGAAGGCATGGAATCCTGAATTAGAATCAATGATCCTAAAGCAATGGGAAGAATCCCATCTTTACGATTTTGTTCCAAAAGATGAAAACTTTATCATTGATACACCTCCCCCCTATCCCTCTGGTCGTCCATGGCATATTGGTGCAGCAGCTCATTATGCGCAAATTGATATGATTGCAAGAACCGCCAGAATGGATGGGAAAAATGTCTATTTTCCACTTGGAATTGATAGAAACGGATTACCTGTAGAGCTATACACAGAAAAAAAGTATGGAATTCGAATGCGTGAAACAGAACGTGGAAAATTTCTTGATTTGTGTAATGAAGCACTTGATGATTTAGAGGCTGAAATGATTCAGATTATGAGGAATCTTGGGCTCAGTGTTGATTGGGCTAATTACTATAGGACAGATTCAAAAGAATACAGAGCCCTAACGCAAGCTACATTCATAGAATTATGGAATAAGGGAATGATTTACCTTGCAAACAGACCTAATAACTATGATTGGGTTTCAGGCACAACTATTGCTGATGCCGAAATAATTTACCAAGATCTTTCAGCAAAACTCATTTACATGAAATTTCAGATAAAAGATTCCGATAAAACGATAATAATTGCTAGTACAAGACCAGAACTTCTTTGCGCATGTAAAGCAATTATTACAAATCCTGAAGATGAAAGATACACTGAATTGGTTGGGAAAAAAATTATTGTTCCCATTTCAAATCAGGAAGTAGAAATTAAAATACATCATTCAGTTCAAAAAGAATTTGGTTCTGGCGCAGTTATGATTTGTAGTTATGGTGACCATAACGATGTTACTTTATTCAGAGAATTAAAACTTGATGAAGTTATTGCAATTGGACTAGATGGAAAAATGACTGAAGTTGCTGGTGAATATGCAGGTCTAAGACCAAAACAAGCACGAGTAAAGATCATTGAAGATTTGGAAAAGAGAGGATTTATTGAGAAAATCGAAGAGATTGTACATAGGACACCAATTTCAGAAAGAAGTAAAAATCCAATTGAAATAATTCCTATGGAAGAATACTACCTAAAACAATTAGATTCAATTGAAAAAATGAAAAAGCTAGGATCTGAAATTGAGTTTTATCCATCTATGCACAAACAAATTCTCATGAACTGGCTTGATTCAATTACTATTGATTGGCCGATTTCTAGGAGAAGATTTTATGGCACTGAAATTCCTATTTGGTATTGTAAAGATTGTTCAGAAGCTCATGTACCGGTACCTGGAAATTACTACAAGCCATGGAAGGAAAAAGCTCCATTCAAACAATGCAAAAAATGTGGCTCCTCCGAATTTGTAGGTGAAGAACGAACTTTTGATACGTGGATGGATTCAAGCATTTCACCTCTTTTCGTTTCAAAATACACAAAAGATGATGATTTTTTCAAAAAAACATACCCAGCAACAATCAGACCCCAAGCTAAAGACATAGTTCGAACTTGGTTGTATTATACTCTTTTTAGGTGTGAGCAACTAACTGGAAAAAAACCCTGGTCTGAAGCTTGGATTATGGGTTATGGATTAGATGAAAAAGGAATGAAGATGAGTAAAAGTGAAGGAAATGCCATTGATCCATTACCACTCATTAAAAACATTGGAGCAGATACGTTCAGGTTTTGGAGTGCAAGTGAGATAAACCATGGGTATGACTTTAGATGCTCCGAACAAAAAATTGAATCAACTAAAAAATTCCTTAGTAAACTTTGGAACGTTTCCAGATTTTTGTCAAGTTTTCCTGTAATTGATTCAGCAACTCTGACGCATACTGACAAATGGATATTATCAGTGCTTGATAAGCTCATAGCTGAATGCAAGAAAGGTTACAAGGAATACAACTTTTTCATCCCAGCCATCGCACTTAGAGAATTTACTTGGAATATTTTTGCAGCACATTATATTGAGATGGTTAAAGCACGGGCATATGGAATTGGATTTTCTGAAGAAGAGAAAAATGGGGCTATTTTTACACTTCATAAAGCCTTATCTACGGTTTTGAAATTATTAGCTCCTATAACCCCCTTTATCACTGATTATCTTTGGCAAACTTTGTATTCTAAACAAAGGATTCACAAAGAACTCCAAGTAGAACTAGAATCACCAGAAGACATGACAAGATTTACAAAAGAAATTACAGATTTTAATTCCAAAGTGTGGAATGAGAAAAAAAAATTGAATCTTTCACTAAAAGATTCGATATCTATTCCCATTCCAGAAAGTTTGTCGCAATTTAAGAGAGATTTGCAATCAATGCACAATCTCAAAGCTTGATTATACTTTCATTATACCATTTGTTATGAGATATTGAATTCCTGACACAAAGTCAGAGTCGTCAATTAATCCGTCTGCCCACCAACCAGCATTATTTTTTATCCATGATGGAATCTCCTGAGTGGTACCTTGACCTGTTTGAGTTTCTGGAATAATCATTATTCCTTCAGTGATCAAGTACTGAATTCCTGACACAAAGTCAGGGTTAGAAATTAATCCTTGGGACCACCATCCAGCATTGTTTTTCACCCAAGATGGTATTTCTACAAGTGGTCCAACGATTTCTTCAAGACCTATTCCTAATGCATCAGTTCCAATAATTTCTATTTGAGAATCACCCCAAAAAAATGGAATTAACAAAGTCCTACTCTGTTCTTCATTTTCTAATTCTATGTACTCTGTTTCAAAACCATCAATAATGACAAAAAAGATATCATCATCAATGTCGAATTTTGAATCTAAAAGATCTCGAGGAATTGTTAATTCCAAAAGTCCATCATCTGAAGAATCAATTCCCACTATTAATTCAAGAAAATCAGTATCCATATCCATGTACACGACGGTTCCTCCATCGATTTCATATCCCACTTGATAGTTTTCAACCATTATTGATTCAGCTTCTACTGGGGCAAATCCAAATAATATCAAAAAAAATAAGCCTGTGAATAATGCCGAAGAAGCAAAAGACGGCATTCTATTCTTTGACAACAGTTGCTATTGCACCAATTCCAATAGATTCGGTTACTTCGATTGTAAATTGTTTTCCGTCAGGTGGTGGAGGATCTGGTGTCTCATCACAAGAATCAAGTCTATCACCATGAGCAAGGTGAGCGTGAACCGCGTTATAAGAAATCCTTATGGAATGTTCATTTTCTGGATTACCGGGAGGTACATGACAAATTAGAACTTTCTGATTTCCCACAACACCATTATCTTCTAAAGGTGAAGATTCGTATATTCGATGTTCCTTTATTCTATCCTTGAATTTTAGTTTAAGTACATGTAGTTTAGCTTTTACTTTGATTTTTCTTTCATTTTCTTCTTCAAGAAAATTTTGCAAGTCCTGTTTTTCCATATGAGCTCGTGTTTTAATCTCCAAAATTTGCTCTCTAAATTTTTGTTTCAACTTTTGCAACATCATTCTTTTCTCTTCAAATTCTAAGATATTATCCTCAGTAATTTCAGAGGAAGTCAATGCAGTGGTTTTCTGTGTTGCAAGTTGTGTTGTTTGTAATTGTCTAAATTTATTTTTTAGTTCGTCTCTAAGGTCATCGAATTTTTTCTTATAATCCTCCCGTAAGTCATCATATTTTGATTTAACTTCTTTCTTAGCAGCTTTATACTTTTCTTTTTGTTCCTCTTTTTTCTTGGCTAATTTTTTACGTTTTTCAGTTTCCTGTTTTTCTAATTGCTCCTTTCTTTCTTTAGCTGTTTCCCTTTTCTCCTTAGCATTTTTTTGTTGTTTTTTATATGCCTCTGATTCTTCTACACTTGCCTTTTCTTTCTGAGCATAGGCGTCAAAATCAACTACTGAGCTTGGAAATCCTAAAAGTAAAACAAGCATCACAAAAATTACAAAAAATATTTTTTCCTTCATTTTATGACTAAAATTCCAAATTAACTAAAAAGCATTACTAAGAAATCATAAGTTTCATGTTACATCAGACAAAACTAGTCACGTTTTGCCTGTTTTATCATGTTAACAAAGTATCGGTGTATAGAAATATCTGATGAAAGTTCTGGATGAAATGCTGTTCCCAACATATTGTCCTGTTTTACAGCAACGATCTTTTCATTAAATTTTGAAATGATCTCAACTTTTTCACCGACCTCGATGATTGATGGGGCACGTATGAAAATGCCATTAAACTTTGGTATGTTAATTGAATCCATTGCAATCTCAGTTTCAAAAGAATCTTTTTGTCTTCCAAATGAATTTCTCTCAACTTGCACGTCAAGTAAATCCAATAATGGTTGATCAATTTCTCCTATTACTCTATCTTTTGCATCTTTTGAAAGTAAAATCAATCCAGCGCATATTCCTAAGACGGGCATTCCCTCTTCAATTTTTTCCTTGATTTTTTTTAATGAACCGTTTACCAACGATAGTTGTCCAATCATTGTGCTTTCACCTCCAGGAATTATAAGACCATCAACCTTTGCAATTTGTTCTGGAGTTTTGACTGTGGATACTGTTCCCTTTTCACCAAATTCCTTTAGAGCATCTTGTGTAGAACTAACATTCTCTGATACATCTCCCTGAATGGATAAAACTCCAATGTTTAATTCTGTCATGCTGTGCTTCCGCGTTCCTGCATTCTTAGCTCTAATGTATCAACATCCAATCCCAACATAGATTGCCTTTCATCAATCATCTTCTGAGCTTCTTTTACTTTGTCAGGTTCTTCCCAGAATGTAGTTGCCAGAACCACAGCCTTTGCTCTTTCTTTTGCATCATCTGCATTGAAAATTCCAGAACCAACAAAAATTCCATCACAGCCTAAAGACATCAAATAAGCTGCATCGGCAGGTGTAGCAATACCACCAGCAGCAAAATTAACAACTGGCAATCTTCCAAGTTTTGCTGTTTCTTTAACAAGTTCATAAGAAACATGAAAGTCTCTTGCAATTTTCACAAGATCCTGATTATCACCAGAATCATAAATTGATTTGATAGTTCTAAGTTCATCATTTACCTTTTTGATATGTGTAACTGCTTCTGCTACATTTCCAGTGCCTGGTTCACCTTTGGTTCTGATCATTGCAGCTCCTTCTTCAATTCTACGTAATGCTTCTGCTAAGGAACGGGCTCCATTAACAAATGGGGTCGTGAAATCCCATTTCCAAATATGATGATTTTCATCAGCTGGTGTAAGAACTTCTGATTCATCAATCATGTCAACATCAGTTTGTGCAAGCACTTTTGCTTCGTAAACATGTCCAATTCTACACTTCGCCATTACTGGGATTGTGACAGAGTCCATAATTTCTTGAATGACTCTTATACTTGCAGTTCGTGCTACACCACCTGCCTTTCTGACATCTGAAGGGAGTTTGTCTAAAACCATTACAGAGACAGCTCCTGCATCTTCAGCTATCTGAGCCTGTTCAACAGCAGTAACATCCATTACAACTCCATTTTTTAGCATGTGAGCAAAACCACGTTTCAGAGTTGAAGTGCCATGAATAATGGAGTTTGATTCAATATTTTCATTGATGATGCCCTTTGCATTTTTTAAATCGCCTGAAAGAGGAATCACAATTCTAACTCATGTCTCATAGCTATTTATTCTGTAGGGGGTTTTGAAAAATCCGCATTAAACACCGTAAAACCCGTAATATTATTTCGCTATTTATTTGTAAATTGTGTTAGGAGGGTTGTGTGATGAGTAGCTTTCTAACCAAGAAAAAAACGAGGTAATTTACATAGGCCAAAGCAATAATCTTCAAGAAAGGTTCGCCAAATATCTTGATACAAATTTTTAAGGCGATATTCGCAAACAAAAAACTGTTGCGTATAAGAGAGAGTTTTTAGATAATCCAAAAGAAAGGCAAAGCCAACTTTTAGAAGAATTTAAAAATCGATTTGGGAGATTGTCCCGCTGCAATGAGAACATGGATTGAAAAGCAACTTCATTAAATTTCGAAAAAGATGATTATTATCCTAAAATCTTGCTAGTCATCTCAACGTTTTTGGGCAAATAATTTTTACACTATTTTGCTAATAATACCTCCTTTGATTATTGATAAGATGACAATAGGATATTGTGTCAAATGCAGAACTAAAAGAGAAATGAAGGATCCAGAATCCATCACCATGAAAAATGGTAGGCCCGCAACAAAAGGCATCTGTCCAACCTGTGGAACAAAGATGTTTAGGATAGGAAAAACATAGATTTTTCATAAAATCTACAGATACCTACTCAAAATGTTGTCGTTGTGAGATCGATTACTCTAAAAATTCATTTACGCGGTTGCCCAACTAGCCCCGCAAGTTCTGCAAGGGCCATTAATGACATTAATGTAGACAAATCCATGTTACTTATTCTATTAATTGTGCAATTATTTGGTCAAGCTCAGATTCTACAATGGTTATTATTGGTGGTACAAATTTTTCAGTAACACTTTGTTCAGACCAGTGAATTTGCTTTACTTCTCTATTTAGGATTACTTTGAGTGAGGATTTTTGATATTCCTCTACACCATCTTGAACTGGAAATGATTCACTTGGTATCGACATAAACCCTGTCTCTTTAATTAGTGCTGTAAGTTTTTTCATTTTTTCTTTATCAAGATTAGAAAATTTGTCGGGTGTCATAATTCCTTCTTCTGTTACAGTGTATCTAATGTCTCCGTTGTTTTGAATAACCAAAATTTCACTTTTTTGAGCTTCAAATCTCTCTGTTACACCAAATGAGATTTTTTTGAGATGATATTTTGTATACTCTAACTCAATTATATCGTTTGTATTAACGGCAGAAAAAGGAATTTCCGATTTTGTGATTAATGGTATTGCAATAAGTATTGCGAAAATTACTGGAATTGCCCCTATTATAATGATCGCGGGTTTAACCATGGCTAAACTTTATAATTTTCATGCTTATATTTGCAAATAAATCTTGGTAAAAATAACTTAAAATTCTACGATTTTTTTTATTTGTTGTGGGGTCGTAGCCTAGCCTGGCAGGGCGACAGTGTATACGTATAGATCACCGCTAAGGGCTCCAGAGGTTAAACAAAGCTGCTGATGAAAAAATGATGTGAGTTTGGAGCTGTAGTGACCCGTAGGTCGTCGGTTCGATTCCGGCCGGCCCCACATTTTCGTTTTGAATGGATTTAATTTTCTTTTGAATGAAGAATGTTAAGGGCAGAGCCAGCACGGAACCACTCAATCTGAGACTTGTTATAAGAGTGATGAAGTGAAACTTCCTCTTTTGTTCCATCATTATGTTGTATTATACATTTCAGAGATGTCGCAGGTTTGAGATCTTTTAATCCTAATATGCTAATTCTGTCGCTTTCTTTGATTTTTTCATAATCATTTGGATTTTCAAATGTTAATGCAAGTATTCCTTGTTTTTTCAAATTTGTTTCATGAATTCTAGCAATGCTCTTTACGATCACAGTCACACATCCTAAGTATCTTGGAGTCATAGCAGCGTGTTCCCTGCTACTCCCTTCTCCGTAGTTATTATCGCCAATTATTACCCAACGAATTCCTTTTTCTTTGTATTGTCTTGCAAGTTGCGGGCATGGTTCAATTTTGTTTGTTAAAATGTTTCTCCCTTTTCCAACTTCATCATTAAATGCATTAACAGCTCCAAGCAACAAGTTATCGCTAAGATTGTCAAGATGGCCTCTGTATGATAACCATGCGCCAGCAGGAGAAATGTGATCAGTAGTACACTTTCCTTTTGTTTTAATCAAAATTGGTAGCTCTTCAAAATCTTTTTCATCCCAAGCAGGAAATGGTTTAAGGAGTTGCAATCTGTTACTATTTTTATCAATAATAACCTTAACACTTTCGGGATTTTTTGATGGTGCAACAAAAACCTCTTCTGATCTTTTGAACCCTTTTTCTGGAATATCTGGTGATTTCTTTGGAGGATCTAATTTGAATTTAGAACCATCAGCTGCAGTTAAGGTGTGAATTAGAGGATTAAAGGATAAATTACCACCAAGAGCTAATGCAGTAACCATTTCAGGGCTTCCAATAAAGTTCATTGTTTCTCTCCTACCGTCGTTACGTCCTGGAAAATTTCTATTATATGATGTCACAATAGTATTTGGTTGAGCTTCTTTAAGCTCTGGTCTAGTCCATTGTCCAATACAAGGACCACATGCGTTTGCTAGAACTGTTGCGCCAATGTCTTCTAATGATTGCATTTGTCCATCTCTTTCAATTGTTGCTCTAATTTGTTCAGAGCCAGGCGTGACTAGCAATGGAATTTTTGTCTTTATTCCTTTTGCTTTTGCTTGTTCTGCAAGATCAGCAACTCGGGACATATCTTCATATGATGAATTTGTACAACTTCCTATCAAAGCCACTGAAATGTCATCTATATAGTGATTGTTTTTTACATCAGATGATAGTTGTGAAATTGGTCTAGCTAAATCTGGAGTATGAGGTCCAACAATATGTGGTTCAAGGGAAGAAAGATTTATCTCAATTACTTTATCAAAATAATTTTCAGGGTTTTGTTCTATTTCAGGATCAGGTACGAGTAAATCTTTGTACTTGTTCGCAAGTTTTGCAATTTCTTCACGATTAGTGTGCCTAAGATAAATTTCCATCCTTTCATCATAAGGAAATATTGAACAGGTTGCTCCAACTTCAGCACCCATATTTGTGATGGTAGCTTTTCCAGTACAGCTAATCGTTTTTGCTCCAGTACCAAAGTATTCTATTATTGAATTGGTTCCTCCAGATACTGTTAGCTCGCCTGCTACGCGTAATATAATATCTTTTGGAGCAGTCCAACCATTTAGTTCCCCAGTAAGATGAACACCAATACGTTTTGGATACAGTATTTCCCAAGGCATTCCAGCCATTGTTTCTGTTGCCTCAATACCACCAACGCCAATTGCAATCATTCCAAGACCACCTGCATTTGGGGTGTGAGAATCAGTTCCAATCATTAGTCCGCCGGGAAATGCGTAATTTTCCAAAACCACTTGGTGAATAATACCAGCTCCTGGTTTCCAAAAACCAATTCCATATTTGCTAGATGCTGACTCTAAAAATTTGAAAACTTCACTATTTTCATTTAAAGAAACCTTCGTGTCAATTTCTCCTTCTACTTTTGCCCGAATCAGATGATCACAATGGATAGTAGTAGGAATAGCTGTTTGTTTTTGGCCAGCTTGAATGAATTGAAGAATGGACATTTGACCTGTAACATCTTGTAATGCAATCCTGTCTGGGCTAAGAAAAACATAGTTTTGATCATTATCAAGATTTTTGTTTTCAATTTCAACTAGGTGACCTACAAGAATTTTTTCTGCAAGAGTAAGAGGCCTGTTTACTATCTTTCTGTATTTTTTGACATTATCTACAGATTTTTTGTATACCTTTGATACCGTTTTAGCTATAGTTTCTATTTCCATAGCTGTTTATATCTGATATTTGAAATTAATTTTTCTAATTTCATTTTTAAAACGTACAATTTTTCTTAACAATTATAAGCGAAAAACCATCAATTAAACCGTTGTTTAGGGGGAATTATAAAATCTCAATTTGTGGATGTGTTAACTAAAAATGACTAACAAAGGTTTTCCCAAATTTGGAATGTCGCAAGCAGGCTCTTTCGTTGCTGCACTTAAGAACTATAATTTGCCGGACTTTATTCTTGAGCTAGTCGCAAAAGAGTGCAAGTCCGATTTACATGAAAGAGGACGAATTGACGATCGGTTACAAAGTATGAACGTTCAAGCCCTCAATTTTTTGCATAGTATCTTTGTGGATTGTGAAGTAGATAAAGCAGGAAGATTTGCACAATATCGTTTCTATGCTTATGTTTCTAGTATGTACCATAAATGTGAGGTTTTAATTAATGAAATAATTCCAGGCATTTCTGGAAAAAACCACAAGATACCTGTTGCGGTTAAAAGTAATGGCATGTACATAGCAGTTGCCTTTAACAAAGCAACGGGCAACCCTGTAACACAAAAGGAAACTACAAAATTCTATTCAATTGTAGATGATATAAAGAAAGGGGATCATGGAGCTCAGTTAACGGACGCGATTTACAGTTCCTCTGTTGGTTTTAAAGGAGATGCATTAGTACAACTTGAAAAACTTAGCAAATCAAGAAAGAAAGATGCTGAAAACAAATTAGATTTTAAAACTGCAAATTTTGAGAATAACATCTATTCAGTTATAAAGTGTTAATCTTTATTCATTTCTAAAACAGCTCACTCATTGATTTTACTATAACTGAAAACTTGATATGTCAAGTGCTAAAAACATTGGTTCTTCACTAGTCTTTTTAAAATTTTTTCCATACTGCTCGAATGGTAAATTATTATGGATGTGTTGAGTCCACACGTCATGTACATCTTCAATGAAATTTTTATGTTTTATTTGTCGAAGTATTTCATGTGCCAGTTCATGTGAAACAATAGTACAGTTATTTTCTGCTAAAAATAAAATATCATCCTTATTTTTAGGTTCTTGCCACCAAACCATACTAAAATTTTCAGCATGATATCCCTCACAGGGACAATCAGTCCAAATTGGTCTGAAGTGGCATAAGTAAAAATGATAGATGTCTTTTCCACGTGCTTGATGATCCGTAAAAAGTGTGTGCGTATCTAGTCTTTGAAAAATACTTCTGGGAGAGGTAATCATTTCATCGGTTTTTATTTCAAAATCTTTTGAAAAGTGTTGTTTTATCCAAGATTTATAGAACTGAGCCATTTGTTTTACATACTCGTATTCGGTTTTTCTTTTATCCAGATCTTTTTCTTTAATTACAAAAATGAAATGAAGTAACATTGCTAGAAAAAGAGGGGATTATGTTTGGCCTTCAATTCCCATTAAAGTTAATGTTGATCGAATCTTTTCGATCTTTCTTATCTTCCACGTAATCGTTTCTCTAAGTTTTTCAACGGTATCAGATTCGATTTTTGCTAAAATGTCATATGCTCCAAAAGTTCCGTGAACCTCTTTGACACCTTCAAGATCTTTAAGCTGTTGTATGATTGCTTCTTCGGATCCTAGTTCGCAATTTATTAGGATGTAAGCAGTTGCCATAGTTCTAATAATACTATGGGATATATCAATAAAGCGATTATTCTAAGCTTATTTTCCAGACATCTTCATGATAGAGTTCCAAATTTCTTTTGGAACAGGCATTACGGATAATCTAGACACACTCAATAATTCCCAACTTTTGAATTTCTTTTGTTTTTTCATTTCAGCCAAAGTAACAGGATTTGCTAGTTCTTTTTTGTGCTTGACATCAACTACAAGAAATCTTTCATTTTTTTTCTTTTGGATTTAAATATGATTTTGAAATAACTTCCATTATTCCAACTGCTTGTTTTTCATCTCCTGAATGGTAAAATCAAATCACCTTTTTTCATATTACTGATGTGTTTTAGTGCTAAATTGTTATGAACTCCATCCCAAACGGTTTTCACTTCTTTTTTCAATGTAGCAAAATTATAACTTTTTGGCTCCTGTTTTGCCAGCCAGTAATTTACCATTGTTATCTGCAATTGTGAGCTAGTATTTTTAATCCTTATCAGATTTATTTTGAAAAATGAATTGTTCCCCGGTTCTGACTCGCACAGGATCATTGGGGATAGCCATTCTCCTCCCTGAGATCTTTAACCGGGGCTGCCCAATGTAGCACATCTGGGTGAATTAGAAATCATTGGAATCATTACGATCGACATCATTCTAATCCGTCTATGTGCTTGCTCAAGGGCATTATGAAGTGCACCTAGTCAAATATTAATCCAGATAGTTTTACTTCGAAGCCAACGATTGGAACTCTAATCTTAAAATTCTCTTTAACGCTGGAATCAATCTTACCGATAAATCCATATGATTTTCCATTAACAACTATTTCAGCTGTACTTCCTTCAGCAAAAGTTGGATAGGATGAGGTTTTTGTTTTACATTCTATATTAAATCCTGTTTTTAATGTGGATTGTAAAATTGATTTTATTTCTGAAAAATTGGCATAGTTATGTGCACTAACACAAGCTAAATGAAATTCTTCTTTAATTGGATTTCCTTTTAAAAAAACAGTTCCAATTTCAAATAGTTTTTGTGGATAAAGTTCGTGAATGTTGTTTGAAAGATTATTTACTAATTCAGGTAGAATCGAGTCACGAAGAATGGTGTGTTCTTGACTCTTAGAATTCTTTACATATATTATGTTTGAGGAATCACGATTAGTTAGATCGTAAAGTATTCGTTTACCTGTCAGACTTGAATTAAGAGCTTCCATGTAGCCAAGACCAACCATTGTTTGACTAAGGTCGTTTAAGATATTGTTATCATGGTTTTTTTGTCCTAGTGTTTGAGAGGGGGATGAAGTTGATTCTAGATTTTCAATTCCATAACCCAAGACAACTTCTTCAACGAGATCCATTGGGCCAAATATATCAAATCGATATCTTGGAACTGTACAGATAATATTTTTATTTTTTGTAGTTGCATCAAGTCTGGATTTTTTTAAGGCGCTAACAATTTTTCTTGGTGAAAGACTCAAACCCAACATTGTGTTTACTAAATTTTGGCTAAGAATGATTTGTCTTTTTTTGAATTGTGGGGTTGAATTTTTTGCACCTGAAATCTTTACAGTACAAAGCTCAAATCCTGCACTTTGAAGTATTGTAGCTACAACAGCTAACATGTCTTCAACACCATTTTTATCAGTCCCTGTAACCTCAACAAATAGATTTTTTGTTTTTGTTGTTACTGTAGTCATTGATGAATTAATAATTGGTGGAAATGAAACAGTTTTTCCCATGGAATCAATTATGATTGGAACTTTAGTTGAGTTTCCTAAAATGTGTCCATATTCTTGTCCAACTTCAGTATTTTGTAGAATTTCAGAAATGGAGTTTTCTTCGGATGAATGAAGTGGGATAAATTTGTGGTTTCTTGAAGTTGTTGTATAAGTAAATGGAAAAGAAATTGTGTCCAAATCATGAATGCCAATAGAAGATTTTTTGCGACGTCTGCCTATTCCAAAATGAAGATCTTCTTGCATTATAATGACTTGTTGTAAAACTTTTTCATCAATTTTTCCATATCGTGCAACAATTCCTGTTACAAACGGTCTCACCTTACTTACAGATGAATCAACTGTGATTTGATAATCACTTACTTTTTTGATTTTTAGTTTTGGTATTCCTTTTTTTTTCCCTAGTATTCCTAGCAAACTCAAGGTAATTCCAAAATCTGTCGAGAAATCAGGACGATTAGGGCTGTATTCTACACGAACAACATCATTTTCTTGAGATTCTATATCCAAGCCAAGAAACGGAAGCATTTCAACAATTTTTTTTCGATTAGTTATTCCAACTAGCTTTTGCAATCTTGGAAGTTCAAGTGCAATTACTGGCATTTTGTTACACTCCTTAACCATTTCAAGTTATTACTGTAAAATTCACGAACATCATCTAGTCCATATTTTAACATTGCAATTCGTTCTATTCCTCCGCCCCATGCAAGGACAGGTTTTGTAATTCCAAGAGGTTTTGTAACCTCAGGTCTAAAAATTCCCATTCCAAATAATTCTACCCACTTATCTAATCTTTCATTGTATACCATTGATTGCAAGGAAGGTTCAGTGTAAGGGAAATATGTAGGCCAAAATTTTATTTTGTTTAGACCCATCCTGTGGAAAAACTCCCTTTGAATCCCCATCAGGTCTCTCAAAGTTGTATTTTTTCCAACAACAATTCCTTCAACTTGATTAAATTCAACTAGATGTTTGTAACTTACTTTTTCATTTCTAAAAACTCTACCTAGTGAAAAGACTCTTGCTTCATCAGGTTTGTGATCAGCTAGGAATTTTATTGTATCACAAGTAGTATGTGTTCTTAAAACCATCTGTCTTGCTTTATTTATACTCCATAAGTATCGCCAGCTATTCTTGTGTACTTTAGCTACTTGTTGAATTTGTTTAGGTGTAGCGATTTTTTTTGAGTTTACTCCATCAAGATAAAATGTATCTTGTAATTCTCTTGCAGGGTGATCTTGAGGAGTAAACAAAGCATCAAAATTCCAGAAGCAAGGCTGAGCTAGTTTTCCTAGAATTTCAGTAAAACCTAATGTAACAAAAATTTCTCTGATTTCATTAATTATGTCTTTTAGAGGATGAGTTTTTGCAACAAAAGTTTTTGGAACATCCGCTTCAACATCTATAGCTTTTACTACAACATCTTCAGAGATTTTCACGGTTTCAGAAATTGATTTTCCTTTTTCAGATAATGAAATTATTTGAGATTTTTCAATCTCCTCTATGATAAAATTTGGTCTTTTTTTGAGAAATTCAAGGGTTTTTTTATCCTCAATTTCACTAACTAGAATCTTATTTTTACCGATTTTGGAAATAATTTTTTCTTCTAAAATATCTGATGGGGGATTTTTTAGTGAAATATTTTCTCCGTCGGTTTCTATCCAATTATTTTTTCTTGCTATTCCCATGGCAGGACTGAAGATTGATTTCAGTTCTTGTTTTAGTTCGTTTAATTTTCTAGGTTTTTCTTTGAGTAAATCCATCAATTGCCGTTCAGGTAAACCTTTAGAATTAGCACCTAACCCATTCTTTCCAAGTCTAAGATAGACCTGCTGTGATTCTTCGACAATCACCAATTTCTTAAACTTTAGCCATTCGATTCCTCGTCTAATTTGATCAGGAGTTAATCCAGTTGATGTTCCAATTTTTTTTGGTGTCAGTTTTGGGTTTTCATCTAAGAGTAGGATAATTTTTTTTTCAATTTCATGAAAAACTTTCGACATCTGTTGTGATTTCGAAAAAGACTTTTTAAACCTTAACCTAAGTCAATCATGAATGGTGTCTGATGATTTTATTGTAACACCTTGGCATGTGCAAGGTGAAATTGATTATGATAAACTGATTAAACGATTTGGAACACAAAAAATTTCAGATCAGCTTTCAGAAAGAATTAAGAAAATTGCTGGAGACGATCATTTCATGTTAAGAAGACAAATTTTCTTCTCCCATAGAGATATGAATAAAATTTTAGACGAGTATGAAAAAGGAAACAAATTTTTCTTATACACAGGCCGTGGGCCGTCTGGCCATACTCATATTGGTCACCTAATTCCATGGGTCTTTGCAAAATGGCTCCAAGACAAATTTGATGTGAATATGTATTTTCAATTAACAGATGATGAAAAATTCTTTTCAAAACAAAACTTGAAACTTGAAGAGACAAAAAAATTCGCATTTGAAAACGCGCTTGATTTCATTGCATTAGGATTCAAGTCTAAAAACACGAAAATAATAATTGATACTGAGAACATTCAGATGTTATATCCAATTGCTGCAGAAGTTGCAAAAAAAATCAATTTTTCAAATATTAAGGCTGTCTTTGGTTTTACAAATGATACCAACATTGGAATGATTTTCTATACATCACTCCAGTCAGCTCCGTGCTTTATTGAAGAAAAACCGGTTCTAATTCCTCTTGGTGTGGATCAAGATCCTCATTTTAGATTAACAAGAGATGTTGCGCCAAGAATTGGAAAACCAAAGCCAGCCTTAATTCATAATATTATGATGCCTAGCTTGGAAGGTCCTGGAGGAAAAATGTCAGCGTCTGAAGAAAATACTACAATTTACACCACAGATACTCCTGAAGTGGTAAAAAAGAAAATCAACAAGTATGCATTTTCAGGCGGTCAGCCAGATGTAGCTCAACACAGAAAATTGGGCGGAAATCCTGACATTGATGTATCTTATCAATATCTGAAAATATTCTTTGAACCTGATGATATGGCATTAAAGAAAATTTATGATGATTACAAATCTGGAAAAATGATAACTGGTGAGCTAAAAGCAATTTTGATTGAAAAAATTAATGATTTTCTCAAAGATCATCAAAAAAAACGTGAAAAAGCACGAGAGCAAATTGACAAATTTCTATTCAAAGATTCATGAAAGTTAGAATTTCTTGTAGAGATAAATACGAAGCACAAAAACTTGCGAGTTTAATTTACCTCAAAGACAGCAATGAGATATTTATCACCGAAATTTTGAATGTTGTTGAAAATGAAGTTATTGTATCACTTAAAGACAAGTCTGCTCACAGTGTAATTCTCAGGGATAATCATTTTGTAGAAGTTTTTACTGATTTTCTTCAGTCTGTGTTCGAAAAAAAACACAAGATTGTTGGAATTGCTATATTTGAAGAAGACGTTGAAATTATCAAAGAATAAATTTACACTAAGGACTTGTCCACTTCTGTTTCCATTATTTCTTGCACTTTAAGAAAATACAACTTTGTTGAATATGGCATTTGATCTAAATTTTGTTCTACTACTATCATAAAGTATCTAACTGCACGTTTTGAAATATCAAGATTAAATTTCATACGAAGGATTGGATCTTGTTTTGCCTTAATTTTGTTTTGGAGCCAAGGAGGGGCCATCTCTTTTGTTTCTTTGATTATTTTTGCATACCAATATGAAAGATTTTCAGGATGTAATCCTTTTTGGAGATTAATAACATCATTGTTTATTTGATTCATCATGTGGCTAATTATGGGCATACAAACAAATGGCGATAATTTGTTTTAGTTCACTTACTCAAACATAGAATAGCTACTTGTCAATTGAAAGCAAGTTTCCTTCGTAATCTATTTCTGAATTTCTGATTCTAGTTGTTGAAATAATTTTTCCGTCCTCAGCTAGAACCATAGGAACAACAACTATTTTGATACTAGGGAGATTTTTTTCAGCTCGAAGTTTGTTGAGAATTTCGCCTTGAAAACTTGTTTCTTCACTCACAATCATTGCTTGAACGCCTTCCTCCAAAACTGCAGGACCAAAATCATTTTCAAGCTTACTTATTCTAAAAGAAGAGCTGGGAAATTTTTGTTCAATTACTGAAATTAAAGATGAAAGTCGGGTTGAGTAATCATTTGTAATTTTTTTCCCTTTTTTTTCTGCTAATTCATCACTCGTTAATCCAATGATAACATTTGATGAGATCTCAAATGCCTTTTTGAGTAATTCTATGTGTCCTTTATGAATAATGTCAAATGTGCCACCTGTTGCAATTAGATCAAATTTTGTCATTATTTCGTTTTTGCATTCTTTGAAAATAAATTTTCTAAATAATCACGAATGGCATAATTGGGCCTAGTGATGCTAATGGGATGGTGTTAGGATCCCATACGAATGTTTCGATATAATAAAATCCCGGTTCGGATGTAGTCCATGGAATTGTTGGAAATTGTGTACTTGCCGCTTGAAAAGTTCCTTCGTAAGTTCCAACGAATTCCACAAATGTTAGTTTTTTACCATCCATCTCAACTGATTTTTTAATTTGTACATAGTAAACATAGGGTTGTTCAAAAGTTTCTTGATCAGTTGCATACTGCAACCAAATTTGGCTTTGTATGTTTATGGTAGAACCTTTAGAAATATCCAATAGTTTGTTTCCTTCATCATCATTTATTGAAACATCGCTGATTGTTACAAGTTTTGTAAGTACATCAGGTCGTGTAATCTCAACATTATGTATGTTTGAATATGAGTTATCTGATTCTGCAAAAATCTTGTAACCTAATGAACGCGGATCAAATTTTTCATTAAATTCAAAATCTACACTAGAATCACTCTCTATGGCTTCTTCCAGTTCTATTATTGAGATCCAAATTATTCTAGGTGGTTGAAAAGCATCATAAAACAAAAGAAGGATTTTTGTTTGGGATGCTTCTTTAGAAGCATTATTAGTTAGACTGCCTGCAATTTTGATTTGCTCACCAAATTCAGAAATTTCAGATTCTATTCCAAGTTCTTCATTTTTTGGGGGTGCAGAATTAAAACCTTGAAGTTTCACTGAGACGTTTGTAATTGAAGCATCTGGATTGCGTGACTTTATCATATAGGGTGCCTTTCCTAATGGCGGAATAACATCAACGATAGTAGTGCCTATTTGAGCCTCAAGAGGTTGTTTACTAGATTCATCATAAAATAATGCCAGAATTTTTACAGCCGTTACTGGAAAATTTTTCGTGTTTTCAACCTCACCGATAATAACTGTATAACCGTTTTCATCTTTGAAGTGATAAGGGCTAAAACTTGTAAGAATAATTCCCAAGGTTGGCGGTTTATCATACGATTGAGAAAAACCAAAACTGAATGGGAATAAAAGAAACACGATAGATGCTGCAAGTATGATCTTTTTCATATACTGGAAATTGTTCCACATGATTAATTTTGTGCGATATATCATAAAGTCAACAATGTAGGTTACAAGGTTTAACCTAATAGAATCTATTATGAGAGAGTAGGGAAAAGTTGTTTTTAAGTAAATTTATCTTCGTCTTTTCATACCAGTGATTATGATCCAGTATACTAGTCCTGGAGCTAAACCTACAATGAGAGGAATCCATACAGGCCATCCGTCTGCTGCTGTTGCCATGTTTTTTTCACCCAAAGTTATCATATTTAAATCCATCTTGCCTTTTGAAGTTCAAAATAGAACCAATTTAAAAAAATGTTTAATGGACTGAAGGGGATTTGAACCCCTGACCCCCCGCGTGCAAGGCGGGTATTCTACCAGTCTAAACTATCAGCCCACGGATCGATAAATTCCGTGTTGATTTTAATTGTTGTCTTGACAAAGATTTTATTTGCTTTTTTGTGACTTGTGTTTATGGTTTTGCTAGAATCTCAAATTAAACTAAAAGCAGGCGATCAAGCACCCGATTTTGATTTAATTGGAATTGATGACAAAAAGCACTCATTAAACACATACAAGGACTTTGATGCTTTGCTAGTTATTTTCATCTGCAATCATTGTCCTTATGTAAAAGCAAAAGTAGAGGCAATAAAAGAAATTCATGAAAAATTCAAAGACAGAGTTGCTCTTGTTGGGATAAACAGCAATGATCCCACAAACTATCCTGATGATAGTTTTGAAAATATGAAAAAAGTGGCAATGGAGAAAGGAATCAAGTTTGATTATCTTGTTGATGACTCTCAGGAAATTGCAAAAAAATATGGTGCAATTTGCACACCAGATCCATTCCTTTTTGATAAAGAAAGGAAACTACTTTTCCACGGTAGAATAGACAACGCAATGAACCCTGAAGATACTGCAACTGAAAAAACTATGATTGTCAACATCGAAAAACTGCTTGCGGGTGAAAAAATTGAAAAGGATTTTGATCCCTCAATTGGTTGTTCCATTAAGTGGAAGAAAAATTAAACTTAAATGACTGCTTAAAAGAAATTTTTTGAGGGCCGGTAGCTCAGCTTGGCTGGAGCGTTCGACTGATAAACATATTCAGACATCGAAAGGTCATGAGTTCGAATCTCATTCGGCCCACTAATTTTTAGATTCTAAACTTTCAAAAGTTGTCTGTGACCATTGAATGACATCCTCAGGTTTTTCTGAAATCAAGTCAGCCTTAATTACTGTTTTTTTTCCTACTTTGCCACATAACGCAAGAAAGAGTTTTTTTTCAAAGTGTTCCTTAACAGAATTTACTGCTTCTGAGAAGAAATTCAAACCTTCCTCAGTGTCAGAAAATATTACAATTATCATAATTCCGGTTTTTTGCTTCCAAACCTTACCAAGAAGTTTTTGCAAATCTAAATCAAACAAAACATCAATTGCTGAAGACATATCACCTAAAGATGAAACCTTCCACCCATCAGAATGAAATGCCGTAGATATAGCTTCAGAATATAGAGTACTTTTAGAATCGGCTGCCAGAACAATTACATTCTTTTTTGGGTTTTCCTCAATAGATATTAGATTCAGTATCTGAATTGAATTTGAAATTATTTTACTAAGAAGTTTTTCTTCAGAGTTGCCAATTTTGCCATCCTTGTACAGTTTTTGAATTGAATCTGTTGCCGGAAAAATGATTTCTGTCATAATTTTTTGAGTGTTAGCCTCAGAATGAAGGCAATTTCTTATCAAATTGTAAACTTGTTTTTCTGATCTATCTGTCAAAAATTCTATGAATTTTGTTTTAACTCTGAAATAGTCATCTGGAAATTGAAATTGTTCGGTTCCTTCCTCAAGAAACCAGAGATTTACATTCCCTATACTTTTTTGCCTTATCAGACCTTCCGCTGCAAAAATGTTAAGATATTTTGTAATTGTAATTCTGTTTACATCGAGTTTTTCAGCAATCGCAACACCGGACAATCCTATTTTTGCATCATTAAGAACATCTAGTAATTTTTGTTTTATTTCCTCAGTTTGATATCCTCTAGCCATAATGCTCTACAATTATTGTATTGTATAAAGTCTAATTCACAATTACTATTTGTGTTCTAACGATGAACAACAATCATTATATAGTTGAGGTACTGCAAAGTACGGTAAGAGGAAAGTAACTTGCCGAAAGAAGGTTTCAAATCAATCACAGTTTCAGAAACTGTTTACGACAAATTCCACGATGTATACCAAAAGAACAAGAACGAACTTGTGATGAAAGGCGTCAACAGCTTTTCAGGATACATCACATACATGCTAGAGGAGATGATGCAAAAGGACAAAACCTTTGCGAGATATGCTCCAAAGCTTGAAAAGATTTCAGTCGATGGCGATAGAGTAATTCTCAAAGATAATATCAAAAACAGAATTGCAGAGGTTGCTATACAAAGGGGAGAGTTTTTCTGTCAACTCTGTGAAGAGAAAGATTGTGTCCATGTCGGTTTTGTATTTTCATTGCCTGATGTTTACGAAGTTTTGAACGCAAGAGGAATAAAACATCCAAAATAGACAGATGGAGGAGGTGGGATTTGAACCCACGAACCCCTAAGAGACGGGATCACCCATTATTATGATCTTAAGTCCCGCGTGTCCAAAAACAAATTAGTTTTCTTTGGCCAGGCTTGACTACTCCTCCCCGACCGTAGCTAAAAGACGTTGGAAATTTAACAGTTGAGTTTTTTTCAGAAATTAATCAAGAATTATAAGGATTTTCCACAACCGAATTATCGTGCTTCGATAGCTCAGCCTGGTAGAGCGTTACCTTGGTAAGGTAA